>DFZT01000074.1 GCA_002382755.1 Firmicutes bacterium UBA4049
AGGGAGGTCAACTGTCTACGTGCTCAGGGAAGCAAGTGAGCACAGGAGAACCGTCCCCTTGTGTCCCCCTCCTTGTGTCCCTTGTATCCACGTCCTATTTGTTAGACACCAGTTTGACCATCAGGGAAGACAGAACATGCTTCTCTCCCTCGTCGGCGACTGACCAGAGTTCTTTCATGGCTTTTTGCTCAGGATTGCCCGGCTCGACATTATCAGCAAGTAAATCTCCTGCCTGCTGGGCTAAAGAAAGGATGCGATCCCTTCCGATCCCCAACTCATCAGCAAACTCTACCGCCTGGCCTAAAAAATTCTTCCAGTTCTTCCATTCCGACAGTACTTGTTTAAAATCTTCGTTATCCATATTATTTCCTCCTTCGAGTAAGAAACTTCTTTTATTGTGTTTACTTTTTTCCTTAAATATACAGCAAGATATTCTTGTCAAGGATACACACATTTTTAATTGGAGCATATTTTTTATCTAGAAGGACTGACTTTTTCAAACATGAATTACGCCAAAGAAGTTCAGGGAGGTTTTGAAATGAGGATCGGTGACATAGTAACACGGAGAGTTTTCGGCTCCGATGAACAGTTTTGTATACTCGGTTTCTATACGAAACAAGATTCCGGCGAGCGTGTGGCCATTCTTGCCATGCTCGATCCTTCTTCAGTGATAGAAGCGCGGGTCGAGGAATTATCGCCTGCATCTCTTAGAAATATTTTTGCTTTGACTACTAACATCTACACTCATTAGGAGGAAAAACGTTTAACTGGAAAAATACCGCAGTTTTCTCCGGCCAAAAAAGGAATACGACTGATTTTATTGAATAATACTACTTTGAGGAAAGGAGCGAAAAAGTAGTGTTAGATGAGCAAGCATTATTAAATTTGGCCGAATCTGCGTGTAAAAACGCCAAGCTGGCGGGATCAGACGAAGCCGAAGCTTACCTTAGTAATAACAGGGAATTTTCTGCTGAAATCCGTGACGGTCAGGTCGAGACAATAAAAGTAGCCCTGGACCGGGGTTTGGGTTTGCGCGTCGTACAAAATGGAAAGGTTGGATTCGCCTATACTTCCGATCTTGAAAAGGAACCCTTGAAAAAAATTGCTGATCAGTCAATAGCAAATGCCCGTGAAACAGCCGCTGATCCATACCGGATATTTCCATCTCCTTCTTCCCTATACCCTGAGCTGGACCTTTATGATCCTATTGTTATTAAAACTTCTGTCGAGGCAAAACTTGACCTTGCCAAATTGATGGAGGAAGCCGCGCGTGCTTTTGATCCGCGGGTAAAAATAATAGAAAGTTCTAATTACCAGGACATAGAGGCCTGTGTAACCCTCGTCAACAGCAAGGGAATAAAAATTTCCTACCGGGCGACATACTGCGGAGTTTACCTCTCCCTGGTAGCCGGAGAAGGGGAGGATCAGCAAACAGGATTTGCTATGGATTACCGCCTGCGGTTTGACGATCTTGACGCAGAGAAAATCGGTCGCGAGGCGGCTTTTCGCGCCGTCCGGATGCTGGGCGCAAAACCCGTTTCCACCAGAAAAACCGCCGTCTTGTTTGATCCTTATGTAGCAGCCGGATTTTTGGATTTGCTCGGCCCCGCTCTTACTGCTGAAGCAGTTCAAAAAGGACGCTCCCTTTTCCTGGGAAAAATTAATCAGCGTGTCGCGGCGGAAGCGGTAAATATTATTGACGACGGGATTCTGCCGGGAGGCATCGCTTCCGCTCCTTTTGACGGTGAAGGAGTACAGATGTCCAGAAAGACTTTGATAGAAGGGGGAGTTCTTAAAGGATACCTGCACAATACTTACACAGCCGCCAAAGAAAAGGTCGCCTCTACCGGAAATTGCATGCGGTCTTCTTATAAAAGCGCGCCGGATGTCGGGACCACAAATTTCTTTATCCAACCCGGTAATTATACGGCGGACGAACTGATCAGTTCAACCGGAAGCGGTATTTATATAACTGAAGTAATCGGTATGCATACGGCAAACCCTATTTCAGGCGACTTTTCTGTTGGAGCTGCCGGGATTTTAATTGAAAACGGGCAGTTTACCAAACCTGTCAGGGGAATTGCCATTGCCGGCAATATTCAGGAAGTTCTTCAGCGGATCGATGGAATAGGCAGTGATCTTATTTTTTTTGGCGGTCATGGTTCGCCCACTGTGCGGGTTTCCCAGATGGTCGTCAGCGGACATTAGCATATTAGCATGGAAGGGAAGTTGCTTTCTTGAAAATTTTAGTCCTTCACGGGCCAAACCTTAACCTGCTTGGAAAGCGTGAACCGGAGATTTACGGGTCTTTATCCCTGGAAACAATTAACTCGCTCCTGCGTCGTTTGGCAGCCGAATTAAATGTCGAGCTTGAATGCCGCCAGTCAAATTCTGAAAGCGAATTAATAAACTGGCTTCACAATGCCGCGCCCGAAACAGGCGCCATAGTCTTTAACCCCGGAGCTTTTACACATTACAGCTATGCTTTGGCCGACGCCGCGGCGGCAATATCAGTTCCTGTTGTTGAAGTTCACCTGTCCAACATCTATGCCCGCGAACAGTTTCGCCGGCATTCCGTAATTTCCCCTGTGGCTGCAGGACAAATCAGCGGATTTGGAGCGGAAAGCTACCTGCTGGGTTTAAGGGCTGCAGTTAGCCTTGTTAAAAGAGAGGAAAAATATTGAGCAGAGTTGACCTTTTAAGAAACAAGCTATTCCAGAAGGAAATAGACGGTCTGCTTGTGATGAAGCCGGAAAACCGCAAATACTTAAGCGGATTTTCCGGAACCGCCGGCTCCCTGGTGGTTACCCGGGATCAGCTTTTTCTGCTTACCGATTTTCGTTATATAGAACAGGCGGAACAGGAGTGCAGGCAGTGGCAGGTTATAGAAACAAAAACTTCCCTTTTTGATTCGCTGAAAACTCATTTGCAGGATTGGAAAATTTCGCGTCTGGGTTATGAAGAAGATTTTCTGACGCATAAACAATTCCTTGAGTTAAGTAAAAAAGTCCCCGACGGCGCCTTGTTCCCCGCCGCCGGCATGGTTGAGGATTTAAGAATAATAAAAAGCCGGGATGAAATCACGCGGATAATTGATTCCGCCAGACTGGCCGACGAGGCTTTTACGCATATTCTTGATTATCTTAAACCAGGGTGCGCCGAAATCGAAATTTCTTTGGAAATGGAGTATTTTATGCGCAAAGGCGGAGCAAAAAGAATCCCCTTTGATATAATAATTGCTTCCGGTGTACGCGGGGCAATGCCCCATGGAGCGGCATCGGACAAACAACTGCAGCCCGGTGATCTTGTAACAATGGATTTTGGATGCGAATTCAATGATTATTGTTCAGACATTACCAGAACTGTTTGCCTTGGCGCTCCCACAGAGACGCAGGAATACATTTACCGGATCGTTCTTGAGGCTCATGACGCGGGCGTTAATTCAATCAGGCAGGGAGTAAAAGCTTCCGAAGTCGATCAGGCGACCCGCAGTGTTATTGAAAAATATCATTACGGCGAAAACTTTCGCCACAGCACAGGACATGGGGTAGGGCTGATCGTTCATGAAAATCCTGTAATTTCATTTAAGGAGGGAACCATACTTCAGGCAGGCATGGTAATAACTGTTGAACCAGGGATTTATCTTCCCGGCTGGGGCGGAGTGCGTATTGAAGACATGGTCCTGGTTGAGGAAAAAGGAGCGCGGCTGCTTACCAATGCGCCGAGGGATCGCCTGATAGTATTATGAAAATCTTAAAACAAACAGAGGTATTCTTTGCAGCAGAAGTGAAAGGAGGCAAAAACCTTGATTTCCACAAATGATTTTCGGACAGGCCTGACGATCAACATCGACGGCGACGTTTTTCAGGTGATTGAATTTCAGCATGTAAAGCCCGGTAAGGGAGCAGCTTTTGTGCGTTCCAAAATCAAGAACCTGCGCACCGGATCGATTATCGAAAGAACTTTTAACGCGGGGGAGAAAATACCGCGTGCGCACGTAGAAAGGCGCTCGGCTCAGTATCTGTACAATGACGATAACAGCCATTATTTTATGGACATGGAAACTTTTGAACAGATTTCACTGAGCAAAGAGGAATTGGGTGAGGCAGTTAAGTATATTAAGGAGAATATGACCATTAATGTATTGATGTTCCAGGGTAGTTCAATCGGTATAGATCTTCCCAATTTTGTTGAGCTTAAAGTTGTTGAAACAACGCCCGGCATAAAAGGCGATACAGCTTCGGGCGGTTCCAAGCCGGCCGTTCTGGAAACCGGCTACACCGTTCAAGTTCCCTTTTTTATTAATGCAGGAGATATCCTCCAAATCGATACAAGAACAGGGCAGTATCTGAAAAGGGCCTAAATCGGCGCCAATGTTTAAGACCCCCATGCAAGTGAAATACTATTAAAGCCCGAAAAACTTTTAAGCTTAATCAAGGGGGTTTTTAAATTGGAAACAAGCGAGTTAAGATCAAAGGTAGCCTATTTGGAAGGCCTTTCAGCAGGCTTGAGCCTGAATGAGGGTTCTGGAGAAGGCCAGCTGATCAAGGGAATAATCGGAGTTTTAGGTGCGTTTGCAGGTTCTTTTGAGGAAATGGACAAATCCTACAGCCACCTCAAAGGCTACCTGGAAAGTGTTGACGAGGATCTTTCCCTTCTTGAGGACAAATTCTATGACGAGGAAGACGAACTCTCCGGCGACACTGATTATATAGAAGTAGAGTGCCCGGACTGCGCCGAAAAAGTATATATCGATCCTGAAATTTTGGATGATGATGAAGTTTTCGAAATTGCCTGCCCGAATTGCAGCAGGATTGTTTTCATAAACGAGGATAATCATATTTCCGGACAAGAGCGCGGAATGATTCAAATGAGCGCAAATTCCCCTGAAGAAGAAGATATTTAAATTTTTTATAAGGTTCGCTAACCGATAAATCCCTGTCAAGGACCATCTTAAGCCGGTCCTTTTTTTTTACGTCAAAAACGGACAGGTCTAAAACATCCCCCGTTCCCATATTTATGAGATATAAGAAGGGGGGACAAACATTTGAGCCGTTTAGTTCACTCTTTAGAAAACTGCCGCGTTACTATAAAACCCTCCCCCTGGCAGGAAGTTATACCTGTGCTGCCGGCCGGTATTCGCGGCATAATTTCAGGCCTGTCTTTGAATATTCTTGAAAGGCTTGAGGAGATACGCCTGCGGCAGAACAAGCCCTTAATCCTTGGTCTGCCCGATGGAGACATTTTCCTTGATATTAACGGAAAACCTGCGGTTACGCCCCGGGATTGCTATTTGGTTACGGCGGATGACATACAACGGGTTACCCAGTTAATCAGCGGCTGTTCTTTATACGCTTTTGGCGAAGAACTGAAAAACGGTTTTATAACTTTGCCCGGAGGACACAGGGTTGGTTTAACAGGAAAAACGCTCCTTGAAAACGGGCGGGTCAGGACACTCAAGTACATTTCCGGCCTTAACATAAGAATCTCACGCGAGGTCAAGGGCGCTGCTTCTCCTTTGCTCCCTTTCATAATTGATCAAAGATCCGGAAATATATTCAACACCCTTATTTTTTCCCCGCCCCGCTGCGGGAAAACCACCATGTTACGGGATATCATCAGGCAGTTAAGCAACGGCATTCCGGAATTAAATTTTAAGGGTGTAGTGATTGGCGTAGTCGACGAACGGTCCGAACTGGCAGGATGCTTCCAGGGCGTACCCCAGCGGGAGGTTGGAATCCGCACGGATGTCCTGGACGGATGCCGCAAGGCGGAAGGAATGTTTATGCTCCTGCGCTCTATGGCGCCGCGTGTAATTGCAACGGATGAGATCGGTACGGATGAGGACTTTGCCGCCCTGGAAGGAGTTTTTAACGCGGGAGTCAAGGTGCTTACAACCGTGCATGCGGCTTCCCTGACGGAACTTAACCAGCGGCCGGCCTTGCGCAACCTCCTGAACATGAAAGTAATTGAACGTTTTGTTTTATTGAGCCGCTCAAAGAATATCGGAACTGTAGAAGAAATCATTGACGGCAGAACAATGCTTCCGCTGTCCGGAAAAGAGGCGAAACATGCTTAAAATACTTGCCTGTCTTGTAATTATTTCAGCCGGCGGGATCTGTGGAATGCTGGTTGCCAGAAGTTATTCCTTAAGGCCGGTGGAATTGCGTTCTCTAAAATCCGCCCTACAGATGCTGGAAACAGAGATCACTTATGCCTCTACGCCTTTAGCCGAGGCGCTTGGCCTGGTTGCAGCCAGGACGGATTACCGGTTGGCGCCTTTATTTGAGGAAACCCGCAAAGAATTATTATCCATGTCGGGGTGTACAGCCAGGGAGGCCTGGGAAAAGGCGCTTTTGAAATTTTACCCCCGTTCGTCACTGATTGGCTGCGATATATCTATTCTGCGCAGCCTCGGCGGGGCTCTCGGAATTTCGGACAGTTCCGACCAGAGCAAGCACCTCAGGCTGGCCAGGGAGCAGATCGAAGCCGAATTGGAAAAAGCTGAAATCAGCGCCCAACAGCATGTTAAATTATGGAATTACCTTGGTTTTCTGGGAGGCCTGGTAATATCGCTTATCTTTTATTAAGGGAGGATTCAAGTAATGGGGTTTGATATCGGCATTATCTTTAAAATCGTCGGTATAGGAATCTTGGTCGCAGCGGCTCAGTATGTTCTCAAATGTTCCAACAAGGAAGAATACGCCTTAATTGCAACACTTGCAGGCTTGAGTATTGTCATGTTCTGGGTTGTTCAGCTCCTGGGGATTTTCTTTGATCAGGTAAAATCTGTTTTTAAACTTTTTTAACCTTAAGGAGAGAAACATCTTGGAAATTATGCAGATTGTGGGGATTGGTATCGTAGCCGCAATTTTGGCGGTTACCATTCGTCAGGACAAACCGGAAATTGCCATTGCCCTGAGCATTGCAACAGGAATCATCATCTTTCTGATGGTTATCGGCAAGATTGGGTCGGTAATAGACGTTTTTAAGGAATTGTCCAACCGGGCAAATCTAAGCACAGTCTATCTGGCAACTATTTTAAAGATTATCGCAATCGCTTATATAGCTGATTTTGGCTCGCAAATTTGCAGGGATGCGGGTGAAGGAGCGCTTGCAGTTAAAATAGAGTTCGCCGCCAAGATACTTGTGCTTATTCTTGCTGTGCCTATTGTGGCGGCAGTTCTTCAGGCGCTGCTGAAATTAGTCCCCTGAAGGTGAATAAGATGAATTTCTCAAAGCTTTCAGCGCTTTTGTTTCTAATCATTTTTTATCTATTGCCCGTTCCGTTTGCCTGTGCGTTTGACCAGACCGCTGCTCCCGGTCAGACCGGAAGCGGTATTCAGTCCGGATCGGGAAATACTGCTGACGGTGGCCAGCAAGAACCCGCGCTTAACCTTCGTGAGGTGGAAAATTATATTGACCGGGTAGATACGGATATCAAATCGGCTGTACCGGGCTTGAGCTTTAAAGAAATGTTTTTCAAAATAATCAGGGGCGATGTTTCCTGGAAACCCGCCGCGGTTTTCAACAGCCTGCTAACCTGCCTGTTCAAAGAAGTTGTGGCTAATACTTCACTGCTTGGCAAACTGATTGTATTAACAATGATTTGCGCTGTACTGCATAACCTGACCAGCGCTTTCGACAGAGGCACTACCGGGCAGTTAAGCTATCTTGTTGTGTACCTGGCGCTGTCGACTATTGCAATCGGCTCCTTCGCCCTGGCGATAAACACAGGCAGGGAACTGATTGACCGGATGGTTTCCTTTATGCAGGCAATTATGCCTCTTTTGCTTACGCTGCTTGTAGCCATGGGAGGGGTAGCTTCGGCGGCAATATTTCACCCGGTAATTTTAATCAGCCTGACTGTCATCGGGACTCTGACCAAGAACATCGTACTGCCCCTGATCTTTTTCAGCGCTGTTTTAGGAATTGTAGATAATCTTTCAACCAATTTTAAGGTTTCCCGTCTGGCCGGCCTCTTAAAAACTGTGGCCATGGGCCTTTTGGGGATATTCAGCACGATTTTTCTGGGAATCCTGGCCATACAGGGTGTAGCCGGCGCGGTAGGTGACGGAGTTACTTTACGAACGGCCAAGTTTGCCATAGATGCTTTCATACCTGTTGTCGGAGGCATGTTTTCAGACGCCCTGGAATCCGTTGTGAGCTCCTCGCTGTTGATCAAAAACGCTGCCGGAATAGCCGGAATGATCTCCATCTTCCTGATTATGGGCCTGCCGATGCTTAAAATCATCAGCCTGTCCTTTATCTATAAGCTTGCCGGGGCGCTGGTGCAGCCTGTGGCGGAAGGGCAGGTGGTAGACTGCTTAAACGAGATGGGTTCAAGCCTGCTTCTGGTTTTTGCCGCTGTCGGCTTAGTTGGCCTGCTGTTCTTTTTCTCTATTACCATACTTATAGGTGTCGGAAACATGACGGTTATGCTGCGCTAATTATTATTTCAAACCAAGGATCGAAAAAATGGAAACTATACGTTTGCTTGTTCAAAATCTGATTGTGATAATTATGCTCGCTGTTTTTTTAGAAATGTTTCTCCCTCAAAGCGATCTTCGACGATATATCAAACTGGTCATGGGCCTTCTGATTATTGTGGCGGTACTGCAGGCGGTAAGCAGCCTGGCCAAAAGCAGTTGGAAGCAGGCTCTGCCCGAACAGGCCATCGGCGCGGAAAGCCCTGGGTTTCCCAGTTTAAGCGAGATTACGGCAGCAGGTGAGAATTTAAACAAAGATCAAAGGGCACAGGCTCAGGAGAAATACCGCCAGTCGCTTGCCCGCCAGATAAGCGCCCTGGTTGGTATCAGATCGGATATTGAAGTTGTCTCTGCGGAAGTCCAAACATACGATGAACCTGACAGCCCAAAACTGGGGCAGATCAAGAAAATAATTCTACACCTTAAAAGCAACGCCTCTCCAGTGGGGGAGGAAAAGAAATCAATTGTCCAGCCTGTTAAAATTCAATCTGAAAAAAATGCCCCTGGTTCCGGGACTAACACTGATGATCAAAAAAACGGATCGCAAATTCCAATCCAAACAAAAGACAAGCTGGTAAAAATACTGACAAACTTTTACAACCTTTCACCTGAGCAGATAATTATTTTGGAAGAGTGAAAAAAGTTTTGCGTAAGTTTCATTTTTTAGGATAGTTTGCCATTAGCAACTTTATGTCAGGAGGATTTAAACGATGGCGGGTTTTAAGGATTACCTGAACAACATTTTCGGAACAGTAAAAAGCGGAGACTACCCTCCCAAATTGCAGAGGCAGAAAATTGTTTGGCTGGCGGTTATAATTGCCTTCGCCATTCTTCTCTTAATTATCGGCAACACCGGCAAGGCCGGCAGAACACCCGGCGGAACAACTGAAAATACCGTTAATCAGGTTCCTCTAATTAATGGCAATTCTGCTATGGACAGGGAAGAAAAATCATTAGCCGCCAATCTGAAAAACATTTTAAGGGAAATTGAAGGCGTTGGGGAACTGGACGTAACCGTAAGGTTGGCCTCTTCTGAACATGACAAATACGCAATCGACACAAACAGCAGCAAAAAAACAACCGAAGAAAAAGATCAGGTCGGAGGCGTCCGATCCACAACAGAATATACTGATAGCGGGCAGCTTGTCTTTATCCGCAACGGCCAGGATGAAAAACCCGTCGTTGAACAAACAGGTTCATCAGAAGTGGCGGGAGTCCTGGTAGTAGCACAGGGCGCAAAAGATCCTGAAATAAAAGCCCGGCTCTTTGAGGCTGTGCAGGTTGCCCTGGGAATAGAACCACAGAAAGTTCTTGTGCTGCCAAAATCATAATCATGGGAGTGAAAAAAATGTATTCATTAGTAATCAAAAAGAAAACTATTTATACTATCGCAACTCTTATATTAGGGATATGCCTGCTGGCAGCAGGCTGTCTTATCCTGCAGGGCAAGCTCGCCAAAATGGGGCAGCCCGGGAAGACAATTCCACAAGCCGGCGCCGGCAGCCAGAAAACAAAAGCCGCCGGCGAACCGCTAATTTTAAATACGGATCAGACTGAAACTAATTCAAACAACCACGGGTCAAATTTTTTCATTGAGTACCGGCTGGACAGAGAACGCTCCAACGGCAGACAGATTGAACTTCTGCATGAAATTATCGACAATCCTTCGTCAAGTTCCCAGACACGGCAGCAAGCCCAGGAAAAACTCCTCTTTCTAAGTGAAAAGCTGGCCAGGGAAGGTGAACTTGAGCATCTGATCAGCGCACGCGGATTCCGTGACAGCACCGTCTGCCTTGAGGAAAACAATAAGATTACGATAATAGTGCAGTCGCCCTCGTTATCGGTTCAGGACGAAGAGGGAATCCGCCAGTTAGTTACCTGGGGTACCGGAGTGGAGGGGCAAAATATTATCATCCTTGCCAAAGATTAAACTCTAAAGCTATAAAGTGTCAACAACCCCGTCCCCTTGTCACTTTAGTCCCCTTATCACTTTAAAACAAATGGTTGCGTAGATTTGCCATCTTAGTTATAATTAAATCGTCTTTTTTTGAAGGAATGGGCTAATTATTTTCTAAGGAGGCAAAAGTATTTGGAAGATATTGTTATCAAGCAGGAACAGACAAGCATGGGATCTATACGGATTGCTGACGAAGTTGTTAGAATAATTGCCGGTCTTGCCGCAACAGAGGTGCAGGGAGTTGCCGGTATGAGCGGGGGTCTGGCCGGCGGCATTACTGAAATCCTGGGCCGTAAGAATCTTTCCAAAGGAGTAAAGGTTGAGGTCGGGGAAAAGGAAGCGGCAGTAGATATTTATGTTATAGTTGANNGGTAAATGTTCACATCCAGGGAGTTTCGTTCAACAGTTCGGACAAGGAAGACGAACAGCGGACGAAATAAGGAGGCTTTGTTAAGTTGCGGCCTTTTGACCGCGTTTTGCTGTTTATCTACACGTTCATCCTGACAGTTTTATTTTTAGCCGCGCTCCCTATTGTTGCCGGCTGGCTGCATGTTGACCAAATTCAGCCGCAGTTATTACATGCGATACAGCAGCCGGGAGTGATTTTTTTACTGTTGGGAATATTTATTATAGCCGGAATCCGCCTCCTATGGGCTAACGTTAAACCAACTCGGGAACAAGCAGTCGTTTATGAGAGCAAAATGGGAAATGTACATATTGCACTGACAGCGATAGAGAGCCTTGCGGAAAAAGTTGTTTCACAGAGCAGCGGTGTTCGCGAGGTAAAAGCCCGGGTCTTTAACCGTCCTCAGGGAATTGGAATACGGATCAAAGCTGCGGTAACTCCCGATATAAGTATCCCTGAAGTGTCCGACACCCTTCAGGAACAGGTAAAGGAAAGGGTTCTTGCCGTAACAGGAATCACTGTACAGCAGGTTGAATTTCTTGTCCACAGTATTTCAGCCGGTAAGCCGCGTGTAGAGTGATTTATTTATTATTTAAGGGGCGCCGATAATGAATTTGGCCGATATTATGGATTTCTTAAGCAGGCACCGCGGTAAGGTAACAGGAGTCATAATAGGATTAATCTTTGGCTGGCTGGTAATCAAATACGGGATTATAAAATCAATTTTTGTAGCAATCTGTGTGGGGGTTGGCTATTATATAGGCAAGCGTCTTGACGAGCGCTTAGGGATAAAAGATATATTTTACAATATATTCCGCAAAGATTAAACAAGGAGCTGCAAATGAGCAGAAGGCAGGCCAGAGAACTCGCTTTACAGATCTTATTTCAAATTGATCTGGGCCAGGCGCCTCCCGAAACAGCCTTTCAATATACTATTCAGGAGAAGGATCTGGATCAGGAAAGCATAGAATTCATCCGCAGAATTGTGTTTGGAACACTCCAAAATTTAAAAATACTCGATAAAGCAATAGCCAGTGTCAGCCGCGATTGGGATTTGGGACGCATGGCTGCAGTAGACCGCAACATAATGCGCATGGCTCTTTTTGAAATATTCTACTGTGAAGACATCCCCGGAAGCGTATCCCTCAACGAGGCAATTGAACTGGCTAAAATTTTTGGCACGGACGACTCCGGCAGGTTTGTGAACGGAGTTTTAGGCAAGATAGTAGAAGCCCCGTTCGCGTATTTAACTTGCAATTGAACAACTTGGCACAAACTATTAATCAAAAATAAATTAATCAAAAATAAAAGGAAATGGAGAGAAGAATTCATGTCCAAGATACTGGACAAGCAGGTTCTTTCACCAGTTATTAAGCTTATGGTGGTCGAGGCGCCTGAAATAGCCAGAAAATGCCTGCCAGGACAGTTCATTATCCTGCGTATCGGCGAAGAGGGTGAACGTATTCCTTTAACTATTGCCGATTTCGACCGCAAAAACGGGACTATCACACTTGTCTTTCAGGAAGTGGGAAAAACCACAAAGCATTTGGGCATGTTGAAAACAGGGGATTCAATCAGGGACCTTGCAGGACCGCTGGGAACACCATCTCACGTAGAAAATTTCGGCGCCGTAATATGTGTCGGGGGAGGCGTAGGCGTAGCCCCGGTATATCCAATTACCCGCGCCCTCAAAGAAGCAGGCAACCATGTCATAGGAATTATCGGGTCAAGGAATAAGGAGCTTTTATTCTGGGAGGATAAGATGCGGGAAGCTTCATCAGAGCTTTATATTACTACTGATGACGGCTCTTATGCAAGGAAAGGCTTTGTTTCCGATGTTTTAAAGGAAATCATCGAGGGCAGGGGAAAAGACCGGATAGCCATGGTTCTTGCCATAGGGCCCCAGCCAATGATGAGGGCATGCTGCCGTTTAACCGAAGAGTATGGAGTTAAAACTATTATCAGCCTTAATTCTCTTATGGTGGATGGTACAGGCATGTGCGGCTGCTGCCGGGTAACCGTCGGCGGAAAAACAAGGTTTGTCTGCGTGGACGGCCCGGAATTTGACGGTCACCAGGTTGACTTTAACGAACTTGCCCTCAGGTCCGCTTACTTCCAAAACGAAGAACGGGCGGCTATGGAACGTTTTTCAGCACATTGCAACTGCGGAGGTGCTCAATAATGGATTCCGAACAAAAAGCAGGCAAACAAAAAAAGGAAATCATCCCTAAAAAGCATCCCATGCCCTCACAGGACGCCGTTGCTCGCATAAAAAATTTCAGCGAAGTAGCAACCGGATACACAAAGGAAACAGCCATTGCTGAAGCAAAAAGGTGCATCCAGTGCAAAAAACCTTTCTGCCGGGAAGGCTGCCCGGTAGATGTGGACATACCCGGTTTTATAAAACTTGTCTCTGAAGGAGACTTTGCCGGGGCAATTAGAGTAATCAAAGAAAAAAACGCCCTGCCGGCAATTTGCGGGCGTGTCTGCCCGCAGGAAAACCAGTGCGAACAAGTCTGTACAATGGGCAAAAAAAACGAGCCGGTAGCAATTGGCAGGCTGGAAAGATTCTGCGCTGACTGGGAACTTGCCGGTGAAGTTACGCCCCCCAAAGTTGAACAGCCCACCGGATTTAAGGTAGCTGTTGTAGGGTCCGGCCCGGGAGGTCTTACCTGCGCCGCGGACCTTGCCAAACTAGGATACCAGGTTACTATTTTCGAGGCCCTGCATGTGCCCGGCGGCGTGCTTATGTACGGCATCCCCGAGTTCAGGCTGCCAAAGAAAGTAGTTCAGACAGAGATCGAAAACCTTAAAAAGATCGGTGTTGAGATAAAAGTCAACTCTGTCGTCGGCAAGTTCGCCACCATCGATGAACTCCTCGATGGGGGAGGTTTTGACGCTATATATATTGGTACTGGAGCAGGGCTGCCGTATTTCATGAACATCCCTGGCGAAAATTCCTGCGGCGTATACTCAGCCAATGAATTTCTCACCAGAGTAAACCTGATGAAAGCATACCTTTTCCCTGAATGGGACACTCCCGTTAAAATTGGCAAGAAGGTTGCCGTCTTAGGCGGCGGCAATGTCGCCATGGACTCCGCCCGTACCGCGCTCCGCCTTGGCGCGGAAGAATCTTGGATAGTCTACAGGCGGTCGGAGAAGGAACTTCCCGCCCGGCACGAAGAAGTGGAACACGCTATTGAAGAGGGCGTTAAATTTGCCTTCCTGACCAGCCCGGTTAAAATAATAGCTGATGAAAAAGGCATTGCTACAAGCATGGAATGCTTGAGGTATGAGCTTGGAGAACCTGATCAATCAGGCAGACGAAGCCCTGTCCCCATCCCGGGTTCGGAATTCATCATGGACGCGGATACTGTTGTTGTGGCTATAGGACAGGGTCCAAACCCGCTTGTTCCCAGGACAACCAAAGGGCTGGAAGTTACCAAAAAGGGCAACATTGTGGCTGACCTGCAAACGGGCGCCACATCAAAACAGGGCGTTTATGCGGGCGGTGATGTAGTCACCGGCGCCGCAACAGTTATTCTGGCAATGGGCGCAGGCCGTATTGCCGCCAAGTCTATCCATGAATATTTAGCGAATAAAAAATAATACCAGACTTTAAGAAGGCCGGCTGGCAATGAAAATACTTTCGGTTTCAGAAGTAACCGCACACATTAAAGAAATAATGGATAATGACCTTTTACTTCTCAATTTATGGGTAAAAGGAGAAATTTCCAACTGCAAACAGGCAGGCAGCGGGCATATTTACTTTACACTCAAGGATGAACAATGCGTAATCAAGTCCGTTATGTTCCGTTCAAGAGCCAAAAACCTTTCCTTCCAGCCGGAGAACGGCCTGGCCGTAAGAGCACGCGGATATGTCACAGTTTACGAGCGCGATGGAATTTACCAGCTATATGTTGAGGAAATGGAACCTGACGGAACAGGTTCCCTGTATCAGGCTTTCGAGCTGCTTAAAAAGAAATTACAGTCTGAAGGTCTTTTTGACAGCGGAAAAAAGAAGAAGCTTCCGCTTTTACCCAGGAGGATTGGAATTGTCTCTTCCCCTACCGGCGCTGTGATCCGTGACATGGTTGACATTATTGGACGGCGCTGGCCGGGAATGCATATTGTTTTTGCCCCTGCAGCGGTCCAGGGAGATACCGCCGGTTATGAAATTGCCAGGTCCATTGAGCTTTTAAACAATATTGATTTAATAGACGTAATCATAATCGGCAGGGGCGGGGGTTCAATTGAAGAATTGTGGGCATTCAATACGGAAGTAGTAGCCCGCAGTATTTACAATTCCAGAATACCCGTTGTTTCCGCCGTAGGGCATGAAACGGATTTTACGATAGCTGATTTTGTTGCCGATATGCGCGCCGCTACACCGTCCGCAGCTGCGGAACTCGTAGTACCTGTAAAACAAGAAATGATTAAAATAACCCGACATTTAAAAGACCGGCTTTTCCAGGGGATACAAGCCCATTTAAACAGGTATATGCAGCGTCTTGAAGCCTGCCTTGACCGCCCGGTTTTACGCCGGCCTGTACATGAATTATGCACAAGTAAGGAGCAGCAGTTGGATTTTATTTCACAAAAGCTGCAGCAGGTTGCAGGCCGTTTTCTTGAACAAAACCGGAGCAGACTCGCTGTTCAGGTAAACCGCCTGGAAGCATTAAGCCCCCTGGCAACATTGGCAAGAGGTTACAGTATTTGCAGCCGGGCGGATTCACACCAGATAATTCGCAGCGCGGAAGAAACAGCCAGGGGAGAGCCGGTACGGGTGGAGCTTTTTAAAGGAAGGCTGCTCTGCCTGATCGAAGAAACAATACCCGAATAGCAGAAAGAAGAATTAAAATGACCGCAAAAATTATTAACGGAACCGAAATGGCCAGAGCAATAGGTGAAGAACTCAAGGGGGAAGTTAAGTCCCTGAAGGAGCGCCATGGAATCATACCCGGCCTGGTAACCATTCTTGTGGGGGATGATCCGGCATCTGTAAGCTATGTCAAGGGGAAACAGGCCAATGCCAAGGAACTTGGCTTTTACTCCGTTCAGGATAACCAGCCGTCTGATGTAAGTGAGGAACAGCTTATTGCCTTGATCAACAAGTACAACAATGACCCTTTGATACACGGCATACTGGTACAGCTGCCTCTGCCGGGACAGCTTAATGAAAACAGGGTAATCTATGCTATAGACCCTGATAAAGATGTAGACGCGCTTCACCCGGTAAATGCAGGCAGACTGATGATCGGAGAAGCTAACTATTACCCCTGCACACCCTACGGTATTCACCAAATGCTGATCAGGTCAGGCATTAACTTGGATGGAGCCGAGGTGGTTGTCTTGGGCAGGAGCAACCTTGTCGGCAAACCAATTTCCATGATCCTGGTTCAGAAACAAAACAAAGCCAATGCAACAGTCACTATTTGTCACACAGGCACGAAAAACATTGCCGAACACACAAGAAGGGCTGATATCCTGATCGTCGCCGCCGGCCGCCCTAAAACTGTTACAGCGGACATGGTTAAAGAAGAATCGGTAATTATTGATGTCGGAGTAAACAGAATAGGCATGACCCCGGCGGGGAAAGCAATCCTTTGCGGCGATGTTGATTTTGAAACTGTCAAGAAAAAAGCCGGCTTAATCACACCGGTTCCGGGCGGCGTCGGTCCGATGACAAGAATGATGCTTATGTTAAACGTGATTAAGGCGGCAAAAGTCAACACAGAAAAAAACTCCCGCTAGAAGCCATTTTGACTATAAACAGCAGCTACAGACCCTGAAGGTCAAACCCTCCCGCAGAACCGGGCGGGTTTTTACTTTTTGTCGTTATTTCTTTCTTTCCGGCTTGACCGGTAGTCAAAGGAAGGTTTATACTTAAAAAAAGAATCCTTGTTAGGCGAGGCTTCTACATAGAACATACGCCACTGCCCGGAAATGTCGAGAGACACCAATGGGATAACAGGTTTTGTCGGATTAAGGCTTTACCTAGTGTGGCTGGGGTGGTTTGCCCCTAGCTGTGTATGTGCCAAAACTCGAACGAGCGGGGAAGATTAAATAAAAACAATATTTACTTTGTTTTCAAATAAACTTCCCTTTATTGCGGAAGTTTATTTTATATACGATTGTTCCGGGGGAATTAAAGATGGCACAGGTAGACGTCCTTGGCGAATTCTTTTTCAGCCGCGTGGTTGGAAAGCCGATTACCGACGCTGAGGGAAGAAAAGTAGGCCGTATAAAAGATATGGCAGTCCGGTGGGACAGCATCTGCCCGCGCGTAACAGGCATCAAGTACGCAAAGGGTGTTCAAAGCCATATAGATATAAACCAGATTGAAAGCTGGGATGAAAGCGGCCTCAAATTAAGGGGCAGCTTCAGCGCAGAAAAGCTTACTTTGCTCAAGGATGACGAAATATACGTCAGCAAGTGGCTGATGGATAAGCAGGTTATCGACTTAAAAGGATCCAAGCTCGTACGTGTAAACGATATCAAAATTTCCTGGGTTCGGCATGGGGAAACTGTAGATATAATTCTGGTGTCTTTTGACATCGGGTTACGGGGATTGCTGCGCAGAGTGGGGATGGATTTTCTTGTTAAAGAGAATGAAAGCAGCTTCATCGGCTGGCAGTTTGTCAAACCCCTGGAAAGCAAGACCGCCAGCTTAAGGCTGAGTCAGGAACAGGATCAACTTAAAAGAATGCACCCTGCCGACATCGCAGATATTATAGAAGATCTTGACCATCACGAGCGCACCGATTTCCTGGATAACCTGGATAACCAGACGGCGGCTGAGGCTCTGGCGAAAGTTGATCTTGACACCCAGGTAAAAATCATTGAACAGATGGACCCCGAGAGAGCTTCCGACATACTTGAAGAAATGCCTCCGGACGAAGCTGCCGATTTGCTTGGCGAATTGACAGAGCAAAGATCCAGCGAACTTTTAAACCTGATGGAACCCGGCGAAGCTGAAGACGTGCGCGATCTGATGAGTTACCCGGAGGATACGGCCGGCTCCCTGATGACTACAGAATATATCGCTTTCCCAATCGGAATGACCGTGGAAGAAACAATCAACCGTTTGCGGGAACTGGCGCCGTCCGCCGAAACGATTTATTACCTTTATGTCATTGGCGAAGAAGATGAGTCACTGCTTGGAGTACTCTCTTTAAGAGACCTGATTGTTGCGCAGCCGGATGCAGTTATAGGGGATCTGATGAACACAAGGATAATATCAGTCAACCATCATGACGACAACAGAAAAGTTCTTGAAGTTGTAAGCAAATACAACCTTTTAGCGGTTCCGGTGGTAGATGATCAAAATATACTGCAGGGCATAATTACAGTGGATGATGTAATCGAAACTCTGATGCCAAACCGCAGTGACTTAAAAACATTCTCGTGGTTCATGCTGCCGAGGAGACCTGGCCGGGGGTAAGCGATGAAACTGAAACGTAACGGCTTTTTACGCAGTCTGTTTATATTTTTTGCGGTACTTGGGCCCGGAATTGTCACATCCAATGTAGACAACGATGCCGGCGGAATCACAACTTATTCCATAGCCGGGGCTCATTTTGGGTACAGTCTGCTATGGATATTCGTTCCTATAACCATTGCCCTGATCGTTGTCCAGGAAATGTGCGTCCGGATGGGCGCAGTAACGGGCAAAGGGCTTGCCGACCTGATCAGGGAACGTTATGGCATCCGGATCATCTTATTTGTAATGATTGGCCTGATCTTTACCAATCTCGGCAACACAGTCGCAGAATTTGCCGGAATAGCGGCCAGCACCGAGCTCTTCGGTCTGAGCAAATATATTTCCATACCCGTCGGGGCGCTTTTGGTCTGGGGTATTGTTCTTAAGGGATCATACAAGACCGTTGAGAGGGTTTTTCTGTTTGCTTCTGTCTTATTTTTAAGCTATGTTATATCGGGCGCATTGGCGAAACCGGACTGGGGCGCCGTACTCGAAGGAGTAGTGAAACCTACTTTTAGCCTGCAAAGCGGCTATCTTAGCTTGATAATAGGGCTGGTTGGAACAACTATTGCTCCTTGGATGCAGTTTTACATCCAATCGACGGTTGTTGAAAAGGGTATTACCGTACAAAGATACGCATATTCGAGACTGGATGTTATAGTAGGAAGTTTTATGGCTGTTTTTGTCGCGATATTTATTGTAGTCGCTTGTTCAGCCACACTTTTTACGCACGGAGTCCAGGTTGAAACAGCCAAGGACGCGGCGCAGGCCCTGGCCCCTCTGGCAGGAAAATGGGCTTCCATACTTTTCGCGCTAGGTCTTTTAAACGCCTCGCTTTTTGCCGCTTCAATACTGCCGTTGTCAACTTCTTATTATGTTTGCGAAGCATTCGGGTTTGAAGCCGGAATTGATAAGTCCTGGTCCGAGGCGCCGGTATTTTATTCATTGTATACTATTTTTATAATCATCGGCGCCAGCATCATCCTAATCCCGAAAATTTCACTTATCCTGGTAATGTTGTGGTCACAGATAATTAACGGAATTCTGCTGCCCTTTATTTTAATTTTCATGCTGCAGTTGGTCAATAATACCGATTTAATGGGCAAATATGTGAATTCCCGGGTTTACAACGTCATTGCCTGGGTTACAACAGCGGTTATGATCAGCCTTACAGTTCTTCTCGTGCTGACTTCTATTTTCCCGAATATGCTCTCTTAGCATATTCTTACCTGTAACTATCCCGATAATGATCTTTTTAGGTGACCAGTTCTTTTTTTGTCCTCGTATAAAGACCAGATGGCTTCATTGATCATTACCTGTAAAACGCGGTTCGAAATAAAGCCCGGCACGTCATTTTTTTACCCCGCTATTTGTTTTTAGTCTACCTTAATTAACATGGCGTCACCCTGGGCTGCGCCGCTGCATATTCCGCAGATACCGACCCCGCCGCCGCGCCGTCTCAACTCGTAAGCCATTGTCATGGCTATCCGCGCTCCAGTCGCCCCTATCGGGTGGCCGAACGCAATAGCGCCTCCATTAACATTTACCCGGTTTCGCATATCCGTATCCGACATCCCCAGGATTTTTTTGCCGCTCACTACAGCAACGGCCGCAAAAGCTTCATTGATCTCAATAAGCTTCATATCGTCAAGAGAATATCCTGTCCCGCCCAGAAGCTTCTTTATGGAAAGTCCGGGAACGGTAGCAATATATTTGGGGTCCTGAGAAACCTCAGTATACCCCAAAATTGTACACAAGGGTTTAATCCCTAACTGAACAGCCTTTTCAAGGGTCATGAGCACGACTGCGCCGGCGCCATCATTAAGCCCCGGCGCGTTGCCCGCCGTAACTGTCCCTTCAGGATCAAAAACAGGAGGCAACTTGGCAAGCCCTTCCATGGTTGTATCAGCTCTCGGCCCCTCGTCCGTGTCGAAAAATACTTCCATGCCCTTCGTTCCTTTTAGTTTTACAGGCTCAATTTCATCTTTTAAAGCTCCGGCTGCAATAGCTTTGTTGGCCATTGTCTGTGAATAATAAGCCCATTCATCCTGTTCCTCGCGAGTAACTCCAAACTCCCGGGAAACATCCGAACCGTGGACAGCCATATGACGGTTGTAAAAAGAACACCATAGACCATCTACAACCATCAGGTCGACGACATCCTTGCTGGGAACGCCCATTTTTGCGCCCCAGCGCATTTCTGGAAGGCCATAGGGCACATTGGACATGCTTTCCATTCCTCCGGCGACACATATATCAGCCCTGCCGGTCTGAATCATTTGAACTGCCAGGTCAATGGCTTTAATACCCGAAGAGCATACCTTGTTTATGGTTATTGATGGCGTTAGTGAAGGTATACCCGCCTTAATTGACGCCTGCCTGCTGGGCACCTGGCCACAGCCTGCCGTCAGTACCTGTCCCATAAAAACATAATCGACTTTCTCGGGTTCCACACATGCTCTGGCCAGCGCCTCTTTAATAACAAGGGCTCCAAGTTCCGCTGCTGTAAATTTCTGCAGCGCGCCCCCAAACTTGCCTATCGGCGTTCTACAAGCGCTCGCAATTACAACTTCGTTTAACTTAATCACCTCATTTTTTTCCTGGGTAAAAGTAAAATATATTTTTACGGTTACTTACTTAGGGGTAGAAATTTAATTGCTTATTAACTTTCCGGAAGGCTAGCGCTTCTATAACACTTAATATAATTACGCAATTAATTGTATAACCCCTGTCTGAATATCCCTTAGTAAACTTTTCTATAAGTTCAACAGAAGTTATTATATCAGCCTTACCCCAGAGACGCCAATAACGTAGACCCTAATGTCCAGATTCAAATAACGTTATTATATCAGCCTTACCCCAGAGACGCCAACCTTTTCTGGAAGATATATCAAAAGCAGTAGCTGATAAATGGTTATATGCCTGGAATAATTTTCCTTGCCCGGCCCACCTGCATTAAACAGGCAGGTTTTTATTTAATTGGCCTGTTTTCCGGCGACTATTTCACGTAAAGCTTTCTTAAGGCAACTTTGTTTATTTTGCCTACGCTTGTTTTAGGGATTGCTTCGATAAATTCAACATGATCGGGCAGGCCATACTTGGGCAGCATGCCGCTATCCACAAACCCTTTTAAGTGCAGCCTCAAATCCTCCTCCTTTACCTTTCCTCTGTACTCCGGTTTTAAGACCACCAGGACCAGTGGGCGCTCTCCCCATTTTTCATCAGGAACACCAATTGCCGCAGCTTCCGAAACAGATTCATGCTGACTGGTGTAATTCTCCAGTTCAAGGGAGGAAACCCATTCACCGCCGGACTTGATAACATCTTTAAGCCTGTCGGTAATCTGCACATATCCCTCTTGATCAATCGTGGCGACATCGCCGCCATGCATCCAACCGTCCCGCCAAAGTTCTTTTGTTCGTTCAGGTTCTTTAAAATAGCTTTCCGTAAGCCAGGGCGCCCGCATAATCAACTCCCCCGACGTTACCCCGTCTTTGGGCAGAAATTTTCCCGAAGCGTCTGCTATTTCCAATTCATAAAAGGGAAGCGGGAGGCCTGGTTTGATAAGGACATCCAGCTGTTCATCTTCATCCCATTGCCGCATATGTTCTTTAAGGTTTGATATGGTAACCACGGGAAAAGCTTCCGACATACCGAAACTGGCGAAAATTTTTATCCCCCGGGAAGCGATTGCTTTGGCAAGACCTTTGGGCAGCGCGGCGCCGCCAATAACGACCTTCCAATTTGATAAATCCTTATCTTTTGCCTCCTGACTGTTGATTAACATATGCATTACTGTCGGTACACAATGCGAAAAGGTTACTTTTTCTGTTTCGATCAGGTTTAAGATATATCCCGGTTCATACCTTCCCGGATAGACCTGTTTGACTCCAAGCAGGAAAGCCAGGTAGGGAATGCCCCAGGCATGAGCGTGAAACATCGGTGTCAGCGGCATGTACACATCCATGGAGCGAAATATGGAAGATGCAAAACAGCCTAAAGTCACGGCGAGGGAAAAGGTATGCAAAACAACCTGCCGGTGAGAGAAGTAAACACCCTTGGGAAGACCTGTCGTTCCGGTCGTATAAAATGTGGTTGCTTTCGTATTCTCGTCCAAATCCGGAAAATCAAAAACTGGAAAAGCCTGCCCAAGCATATTCTCGTATTCTATATCCGCCTTAACATTACATTCAGGAGCATTTTCCCCGTCCCGGATTAAGATAATTTTTTTAACCGTAGTGAGTTCATTCAGGATAGATTCAAACAAAGGAAGGAAGTCTTCGTGAATTATAACAAGATCGTCCCCGGCGTGATTCATCGTATAAAGAATCTGATCAGATGATAAACGCCAGTTCATAGTATGAAGCGCCGCCCCCATCATAGGTACGGCAAAGAAACATTCCAGATAGCGGTGGCTGTCATAATCAAAAATACAGACTGTATCTCCCGGGCAGACTCCCATTCCCCTCAATCCGTCAGCGAGCCTGTTGATCCGTTCGTATAAAGCCCGGTATGAATATCGAACCTTGTCCCGGTAGATGATTTCTTGTTCTGGCGAATAGAGAAGGGGATTGACAAGAAGTTTCTTAACAATTAAAGGATATTTATAGCTTTCTCCTGCTTCGTAAAATTTATCCGGCACAGGAAATACAACCTCCCTTATACAGTTGCCTTAATTTTTCTATACCTCTTATAATAAATCCTTTCTTAACAGTTTTAACATAATTGACTAAATATATTTTAAAACAGGTATTTGTCATATTGTGGCGAATTAATCAAAGTATAACATATTATGGAGGTGTTGCTATGAAAAGAAACCCGGTAATAATTCTAGCAATTGCCATACTGCTGTTGTTGATAATGTCTTCAGCAGCTCTGGCAGGGAACAAAGTAGGGCTGATCGTACAGATGAAGCGGTAAAAAAGTCGGTGTACCTCTCGGTCCAGGAAATCGCCAAAAAATGGAGTATGCCGATAAAAGACTGGGGAATAATAATGGGACAGTTGATGATTTTCTTCGAGGGCAGGTTGTCTTTGAAGGTTGGGTAAATGTGTTTAACGCTTTGAGGGCTGCCGCTGAAGTTGAAACCGGCCCCATAGACGGAACCGGCTTCAGCGTTTAGCCCACATCCGGACGCTCGGGTCGCTCTCCAGCGTTGCCCTATCCTTCCGGATGTAGTTAAATTATAGCCATGTTTTGCGGGTTTTAATCTTGCAGCCAAAGAACCAATTACACTAAAGTTGAAACATTCCCAGACGGGGCTTTACGTGCCCGCCTTTGGCTAGTAATTAGTATCATATTTAACATTGCATGGTTATTACACTATCAATTCGTCCAAGCAACATTTATAGCCGGACAGGTAGATGTGACGTTATATTTGATACTGTCTACTAGTTTCAAATGCTCTTGAAAAAGCTACAGTTTTTCATTGTAAACCCATCTGTTTGAGAACAGGTGGGCTTTTGTTTCCCATTTGTAATCAATTGCTGATGAAATCATAATTACTGAGTAAAAGCCCTAAATCCCCAATGTTAACTATATCGTCACCGTTCAAGTCGCAATTTTGTTTATAGCCTATTTGGCCTTCTGCAGTATTATAAGAATTGGCAAACTGCACAAGGTCTAAAAGGCTTATTCTGCCATCGCCGTTTATATCTCCCGCTCTTAAGTAAACATTTCCAATCTTTGCAGTACTGCCATCATACACATTGATTCCGGTTTTTCTTTTTGCAAGATAATTTTCCGACTTAAATCTGAGGTTATATTGGGCAGGAGGCAAACCAGTCATGACAAACAAGTCGCTGCTTTGCGCGCTTAATGTTGAGACTAAACTACCCTGCGCGTTATATGCTTCTATACTTATAGCTTTATATTTTCCTTCCGCCAGACCATCCAGGTAAACCGTACCTGTAATAATCCCGCCCGTTCCAGGTTCTGGTCCTGTAACAAAGTTAATCTTAAGCCCTTCGACAAAATTATTTCCGGCAGCATCTTTAACCGCAAAAGCAGGGATATTCAATATATAGCTGCAGCCATAATCCAGTATATTTACAGGTTCTAAGACCAGAGTCCTGTTATCCAGGCTCTTAATAAGTTCTATTTCACTATTCTGCGAATCTCTCAAAGAGATACTATTGTATGAGTTCCCTTCCTGTATGTTTTCACCGAAAGTAATAATAAAACTAATATCAACAGACACATCAACAGTGCCAACCTGAGGATCATTTTCGACTATCTCAGGACGTGTTAAATCAAGTAAAATAGTTTCCTGGCCAGCAGCAATATTGCCGCTTAAATCTTTAACCTTAATAAAAACTGTCTGAATACCTTCCTTATTGATAAGTTCCCATTCTTTTACAGCATTATATGATTCCCATTTTGTCCAGTTAACACTGTCGTTGGAAAAACTAACAAGGAGTTTAGACTGTTCATCTTTTTCATCGGCAGCTTGAATGGAGAGGGTTACAGCTGTATCATTTGTCGCCTCAGCGCCATCGTTTATTGTGAAGACGCTTATTATTGGGGGAGTAACATCCAGTTGCTGCAATGTGAAATCAAGAACAGAACCTTCAGCCCAGCCGACGGCGTTGTGGGCCATAGCTTTAAACTCGTAGGTCTGTCCTGAACCTAAGCCGGTCAGGCTGTAGTTGAACGCTTCTGCGCCGAAAGAGCCGTTCTGCAGGCCGGCATCCGTCCAGTTAGCCGCACCCTTTACCCTGTACTGGAATTTCCTCTGGTCGCAGTTCTGACCGCCTGTGTTCGTGATGCTGCCGTTTAATGTCGCCGAGTTGAAAGTAATATTTGTTGCTGCGCTGGTCTGTACTGTTGGCAGGTTGACTTTAGGAAAAGCGTTCAGAGCATCAGCTCTGCCATAGCCATACACATAATCATACCCGGAAGCTCCTAAATCAATTGATAAACTGGTTAAGATATTACGTATTTCACTTGAAGATTTGTCAGGATACTGCTCCATAATTAAGGCTGCAATTGCGGCTATATGTGGGGCTGCAGCGCTTGTCCCATAAAAAGGATTAGAAAAACCGCCCGCGCCGGTTATCCTTATTCCGGCCATTCCGCATAGGTCGGGTTTTTTTCTGGTTTCACTGGCAGGATAGCTAATTGTAACCGGGCCTTGAGAGGAATATACTGCAATCTGGTTTTGGTCCGGAACATCTATTGCCCCTACAGAAATGACATCCGGAATAGCGGTTTGGCCGAAAATGGAATCTCGTGAGGTAAGGCTATCCTGGTAAACAAGTGTTCCGTTCCCAGGATAAATATATATCTCAAGTGTTTTCGAGGCTGCTAAACCCCGGTAGTTGCTTACTAAAAAAACCCCTTCTATTGTAGAATCGCCGTTATTAACGCCTCCTATTACTTCCAGTGGATCATCATTGCCGTTCTGGGTGTTTTCGCTCCAGGCAATTATCTCTTGAGATGCTAAATCCCCAAGATAAAGATCATAATCGTTGCCTGAAGAGCCGAACTTATCATTCCACTCCAAAACAATTATAATATTGCCCCCAGGAGGTATATCTACATACAATGGTTTATTATTGCAATTATAACCGTCGTTATAGTAAACACCCTGATAATGTCTAAGCGCACTATTACCAGCCGAAGAAATATAAGTTATATTGTTATTTCTAATAACTGACGCCATATGACTGGCAACGACCCCATCCTCAAAGAAAGGTTCAGCAATCCAACTTATATCATCACAGATAATTTCACAGCCATTGCTTACAAGTTCATCAACCGCATTATTGAATCCAACAACATTATCACTACAATCATGAAAGTACAATTCTGCCCCCGGGGCAAGATCATGGACTATTTCTAACATAGCTGTCCCTTCATCGCCGCCTTGCATATTGCTTAAAACATTCAGATTCGAAGGAAGATCTCCTTTATCTCTGGCGCTGGTCCAGTGGTCTACCCCGTCAGATATAATTCCAACTTTTACACCGCTTCCGTTTTTTCCATATTGTGCGCGTACCTGATCAGCCCTGTGGATTGCATCACCTTCACTGGTTACGGAACCTGTATTCAAGTAGGGGGGTAAAACGGTTCTTATAAAACTCACTGCATCAAGTCCAGTCAAGATCTTCAGTTTGGTTACACTTACCCAGGCAACAGCAAGATGGTTTTGTTCATCCCTGTCTGTAACCTCCTGTACATACGGTTCTATTATGCTTGTTGCAGCATTAGAAGCCAAATGTATATATACATACACCTGTTCATCAGTTTGCTTGATACCTTCCCTGACGGAAGTGTAGTAACGGAATTGTTTTAACGACTGCATTTTCTTGATCAGGTCTTCTCTTGACTGAATGCCAGTAAGAACATCTGCGCTTGTTAACTCAAGCAAATCTGTACTGAGCTTTTGTTGCTGCAGGCTAAGGTTCGCCTTTTGACTGCTCATTATTCCCAGTTTATTTTTGACACCTTCTATCGAGGTATTAGCCTGTATTCCTTTAGTGATTTGTTGTGCTGCACAACTGCCTGCAGTAATAAAAAAAATAAAAATAATGGCCGGCAAAAAGAATAGTTTATTTTTTAACAAACCGTTAACCCCTTGCTTAATAATTGCTGCTGAAAAAAATGAATTCTTTAATCTCATCTTTAGCAACAGAATAGTCACTTCTCATTCTTCGACATAAAGGTATGATACCCTTCACAAATATTACGACATTTTACGACATTTATTTACTTTACCAGATAAGCTGCAATAAAAAGGAAAAGGGACCGTTTGATGATAGCCAAAAATTTTCCAGAGCTGACGCATAACATTAATTTCGTTGATAAGCTTGAGGGTAAGAGGAAAATCGAAAAAACTTTTTCGCAATTCCCTGCTGAACAAACTTAAAGCGCCGTGAGATAATAGTGTGAAAACTTGTAGGGGGGCGAAAACTATGCGTCAGGAAGCAGGAC
>DFZT01000017.1 GCA_002382755.1 Firmicutes bacterium UBA4049
GCCTTCAGCCTCTTCGTCCTTTCGGTGGTCGGCTTGGCCAGGCTCTCGTGGAGATATTCGTCTTCGATAGCTTCCTCGGCGGGGTTCTCATAAGGAAAATCAATAGTTTTTCCCTTATACTCAATTGGCTTATGTCTAGTTGCCATGGATATCGTTAACCTCCTTATTTAAATATTAGTTTGTAAAACTATACTTTCTCAGCGAAAAACGGACATTTGCTTGTTTCCATATCGCCCATTACAGGCTTGGAGAGCCAGTACTTGCCTTTTTCATCCTTTACTTCCCTGACGCAGTCTCCTTTCCCCTCTGCAAAATCATCGGCGTTTTCGGGAATAGGGAAAAATGATTTGCATTGTACACAAGCCGCCATTAAGTATTCACCTCCTTATGTATTTTTGTTGACTGATTAGTACATTAAGTTTTAAAGTACTAATTCAATTTTAGGCTTTTTCATACTTGCCTGGGTTTTGGTTTTATGGAAAACAATAAGCTGTCCCAGCTAACTAAAACACGGCGCTGCCGATATGTTTCTAATTTATCAGAACAGTTTATCGATTCTTATCTTATAATATATTTCATCATTAGCGACACGTCAAGTACTCTTTTTGCAATTTTTTAAAAATATTCCCGAAAATTAAAACTATTAAAAAGATAATTTGGATAATCTGATTGAAATAGCCGTATTAGATTATTTTTTGTCGCAAACGGAGATGAAAGGAAAGCTGGTAGCGGCGCAGGGACTCGAACCCCGGACACCGCGGGTATGAACCGCGTGCTCTGACCAGCTGAGCTACGCCGCCTTAATTTGGAGCCATCAACCGGGCTCGAACCGGTGACCTCGTCCTTACCAAGGACGTGCTCTACCTACTGAGCTATGATGGCAAATTAATTATCAAAGGGCATCTTTTTATGCCGCGAAGTGAGTTTAACACATGAATAAAGCATTGTCAAGACAGGATGCCGCTGCCTGTGTTTGTAAACTGATAAATATATCAACTTTGCAACTTCTTTGAAAATAAGCTTTTTTATAATTCATGACGCCGCTTGAAGCGGCATGGATGCTTATTCAATAAACCCGGCAGGCACGGCGGACTTAAAAATAATTATTAAACGCGCAAAAACATATCCGAAAGATTACGGCTTAACTTATAAAAATTTGTTTCCGGTAAACATTAAATTAAGATACCCTTTTTTGCGTATTTGCATGAAATTCTTTGAAGGGGCGGTAGAATGAATAATCGATGGCGGGTTAAACCTATAGAACACCTGTTGGCCGAAAAGGAAGGCGGAAAGCACCGGCTGGCAAGGACACTCGGGCCGTTTGATTTAACGGCGCTTGGCCTTGGGGCAGTGATCGGCACAGGCATTTTTGTTTTAACGGGATTGGCGGCTGCACGCCTTGCCGGCCCGGGCATAATCCTTTCTTTTGTCATCGCGGCGGTAGTAAGCGGNNACTTCCCTGGGTGAACTGCTGGCCTGGCTGGTCGGCTGGAACCTGGTGCTGGAATACGCGGTCGCCTCGAGCGCGGTCTCCATCGGCTGGGGATCTTATTTGGTCAGCCTTCTTAAATCCGCCGGGATTACCATTCCCGCCGCGCTGACTACTTCTCCTCTGGCCGGCGGGATAATCAATCTTCCTTCATTATTTATAGCCGCCGTGATTACCGCCTTGATCATTTCCGGAACCCAGCACAGNNACCGCCAACTGGAACCCTTTTCTTCCGTTTGGAATATCGGGCGTCTTTAAGGGAGCGGCAATTATCTTCTTCGCCTTTATCGGTTTCGACGCAGTTTCAACGGCAGCCGAAGAGGTTAAAAATCCCCGCCGGGACCTTCCTTTTGGGATTATCTCCTCACTTGCCCTGGCTACCGTTCTTTATATTGCGGTTTCGGCCGTATTAACCGGCATCGTCAAATACCCCTCTCTTGATACGGCCTCACCTATGGCCAGCGCCCTGCTGGCCATAGGCTTGAACTGGGGTTCAGCGCTTGTTTCCATCGGCGCCCTGGCCGGCCTGACCTCGGTAATGCTTGTCACAATGTACGGGCAAAGCAGGATTTTCTTTGCCATGTCCCGTGACGGCCTCCTGCCGCCGATATTTTCCTGGGTTCATCCGAAACTGGCCACTCCTGTCCCGGACAGCCTGATTATAGGAACAATTGTCGCTTTGATGGGCTCTTTGCTGCCTATACAGGTCGTTGCCGAATTAGCCAACATAGGCACCCTCTCGGCATTCATGGCTGTTTCGATAGGCCTCATCGCGCTGCGGAAAACCAGGCCCGATCTCCAGCGGCCGTTCAGAGTTCCTTTTGTGCCCTGGCTGCCCCTGGCGGCTTTCGGGTTTTCCTTTTACCTGGCCTTCAACCTGCCTGCCTTAACCTGGATCCGCCTGGCCGTCTGGGTCTTGATCGGCCTGGTTATTTATTTTGCATACGGGTACAGGCACAGCAAGCTAAGAAGCGCACAGCCGGAAAAACTGCGGCCGGCGGACCTGCGAAATATGGCCCCGGCCCGCAAACCGGAAGAAAAAAGAGAACAAAGAGAATAATAAACCCCGTTTAAAACGGGGCGCCGTACGGGGCGAAATAGATTTATAGTTATGCAGTCAATAATATTTTAAAGAATATTTTATATGTAACAATGAGGCATACGATTACAATATAGAAATATCCTTAAAAGCATCTGTTTCATAGCTTTCTATCTCTCCTTTGTCAGCCAGCGCTGCAAGTTCGGGATCAACGGGCAACTTATCAATCAGCCTCATGCCGGTTTCCAGAGTATTCTCGAAGACTTTGCTGGGCCCGAAAAGATAGATTTCTTTGCCGCAGTCGGGACACTTTAAATAACTCATGTTCTCTACCATGCCTATAATGGGTATATTCATGTGCTCCGCCATTTTAACCGCTTTTTTAACCACCATCATGGCCAGGTCCTGCGGGGATGTCACTACAACCAGCCCGTCCAATGGCAAAGACTGCATAGTTGTTAAAGGAATGTCCCCGGTCCCCGGCGGCAGATCGACGATTAAATAATCGAGATCCCCCCAAATAACATCCGTCCAGAATTGCTTGACTACATTGGCAAGCACGGGCCCTCTCCAAATTACAGGTTCGTCTTCCTCAACCAGAAACAGATTTAAAGAAATAACCAGTATTCCTGAAGAAGTTTTTACCGGCAAAATGTGGTCGTCCAGACTTTCAGGATGAGTATTCAATCCAAACATCTTGGGAATGCTCGGGCCGGTAATATCGGCGTCCAGTATCCCTACTTTATAGCCCTGCCGCCTCAAGCCAATGGCCATCAGTGCGCTGACGGAAGATTTGCCTACTCCTCCCTTGCCGCTGACAACGGCAATTACTTTTTTGATATTATTGTATTCGCTCTGTTCGATAATCTTGGGTTTATTGTTACTTGCTGCTGGACATGTATTTTCGGGCATTCAATATTTCCTTTCCTTTTTTATTCTTTTTCAAATTTTATTCTTTTTCAAAGTAATTATGCGCCAAGGGTTTTGTTATGTCAAACGGAACAACGTCGACCCCAAACACTAACCCGGGCATTATTTTATGAACATATGCTCATAACATTTTATTGTATTTTGATTATTTATTCCCTGACAAGTTCATCTTTAATACATATGGGATCAGAAGGGATCAGTTTGAAGGCTTAAAATTACAATTAAAGCTTTGAACCCCTTATTGATGAATTTTCATCCCTTTATCCGGCTCCAGATCAAATTTCATTATTCAGCGCCGTTCTCTTTCTCCAACGCCGCCTTCAGCAGTTCTCCAAGATTATTTCCGACGGAGTTCTGATCGCTGTATCTGGCGATCAGCCTCTGGTTCATTCTGCTCTCGTTTTTGGAAGCCTGAAAACCAAAACCATCGCTTTCCGGTTGCCGGTGTCCGCAGGCCCTGTCCTGGCAGACCAGCGTTTTGCCTCTTTTACCCTTGACCAGCAGCATAAATCTGCCGCAGACAGGACACTTTGTTTTGGAAATGTTGTCCGCTTTGTACGAAGCCGTGTCTGCGGCGATGCTTTTGACCAGCTCAAGCGTATTTGAGCGTATGTCAGCAATAAATTCGGTTTTACTGCCCTCGCCCCTGGCAATATCGGACAGCCTCCGCTCCCACTGCGCCGTTAATTGAGGCGACTTTAACGCCGGAGAAACCAGTTTGATTAACTGTATACCTTTGGGTGCGGGGATAAGTTCCTTGCCCTGGCGCTCGATATAGTTGTTGTAGAGTAATTTTTCGATAATCTCGGCTCGGGTGGCCGGTGTTCCCAATCCGCATCCTTTCATTGTTTCACGCAGTTCCTCGTCTTCAATAAACTTGCCCGGGCTTTCCATGGCGGTAAGCAAGGCGGCCTCGGTGTAACGGGCGGGCGGTTTGGTCTTCGATTTATTAATTTTAATACCCTTCGCCTGCTTCGGCTCGCCTTTTTTAAATTTTGCCAATATCTGCTCGGGAAGGGTTTCATCGTTTGAAACATCTTTTTCATCCGTTTTGGAAGTTACCGATCTCCAGCCCTTATCTTTAACAACCCTGCCCCTGGAGTAAAATTTTTCTCCGTTAACTGCGGTAATCAGTGTGGTTTGATCATACCGGAAGGGAGGGTATAAAACGGCAATAAACCTCCTGGCGATTAAATCATACAGGTTTCTTTCTTCCGCATTCAAGGACGTCAAACGCAAAGGCTCCCCGGTGGGGATTATCGCATGATGATCGGAAACCTTGCTGTCGTCAACAAAGCGTTTTGAAGTTGTTATGGGTTTGAGCAGGAGCGCCCTCACAAAGTCTGCATACGGGGCGACGGCGATGCTTTTTAGCCTGGCGGGCAAAGTGGGAACCATGTCCGAAGTAATATAACGCGAATCGGTTCTTGGATAAGTGACAAGTTTATGCTGCTCGTACAAGTCCTGTAAAACAGAAAGCGTCTTCTGCGCGGAAAACCCGTAACGTTTGTTGGCATCCCTCTGCAATTCGGTTAGATCATAAGCAAGTGGTGGCGGTTCGCTTTTGCTTTCCGTCTGGATATCCTCAATTATTCCCTGATGACCCTGCAGCTTCACGGCCAATGCTTCCGCCTTTGTGTAGTCAAAAATACGGCTGTTCCCTTTCTTATCCCGCCAATCGCCGAAAAAATCCCCGAAATCCGCCCGGATAGTCCAGTAATCAACCGGAACAAATTGTTTTATTTCCTCCTCCCGGTTAACAATCATTGCGAGTGTCGGAGTCTGCACCCGCCCGGCGGTCAGCTGGGCGTTGAATTTGCAGGTTAACGCCCTGGTTACGTTTAACCCGATCAGCCAATCGGCCTCGGCCCTGCAAACTGCCGCGTCAAACAGGTTATTATAGGAAGATCCGGGCTTTAAACTGGCAAACCCTTCCCGGATGGCGGCGTCGGTCTGGGAGGAGATCCACAGGCGCTTGAAAGGTTTTTTCCATTGCGCCGCAGCCATAATCCAGCGGGCCACCAATTCTCCTTCACGGCCGGCGTCCGTGGCAATGACCAGTTCTTTTAGATCCTCTCTTTTCATAAGATTTCTGACCACCTGAAACTGATGGGAAGTCTGCCTGATTACTTTCAGCTTCATGTTGCCCGGCAGCATGGGCAGGTCTTCCAAAACCCAATTCTTATATTTTTGATCATAATCTTCAGGTTCGGCAAGGGTAACCAAATGACCCAGCGCCCAGGTCACCACAAATTGAGGCCCTTCCATAAATCCCTTATTTTTTACACCGCAGTTTAAAACCCTGGCAATTTCCTTTGCTACGCTGGGTTTTTCAGCAAGCACAAGCGATTTTTTCATTGCTCCTCCTGCAAGTCTTTAAAGTTTCTTTCAAGTATTATTGGTAATTCATGCTCTTAATTTATATATGTAAGGAGGATAAGGCCATTATACTACAATTTTTTCACTGTTTCTTCATCTTCTGAGATTGAGATTCTTTCAAATGGAGCCACGGTGAAAATCGTGGCTCCCGTTTTTTATAAATATTTGTTTGATAAAATGTTTGCCATTTTTAATATTCGAGCTTAATTATTTTTTAAAAGGATTTTCAAACAAGGACGAATTCCCGAGCTCTGCTTCAATTTCTATTAACCGGTTGTATTTTGCAATTCTTTCACTGCGGGATGCCGAACCCGTTTTTATCTGGCCGCCGCCCATGGCCACGGCAAAGTCAGCCATAAAAGTGTCCTCGGTTTCTCCGCTGCGATGCGATATTACGTATCCCCAACCTACTTTACGGCATAAATTAATTGCCTCTATGGTTTCGGTTACAGTGCCTATCTGGTTTAGCTTTATTAAAACGGCATTTGTAGCTTTTTCTTTAATGCCTTTTTCAATAAACTTGGTATTAGTAACATAGAGATCATCGCCAACAACCTGAATTTTATTCCCTAAAAGGGCAGTATGTTCAATAAACCCTTTCCAGTCATTTTCAGCCAGGCCGTCTTCAATAGAAACTATAGGGTATTTGTCAACCCAATCCTTATAAAATAAATTCATTTCTGCGCTTGATTTCCGCCCCTGACCGGATTTAATAAGATTATAACTATCATTTTCAAAAAACGAGCTTGCAGCAGGGTCGAGGGCTATGGCAATATCAACTCCTGGCTTGTAACCGGCATCTTCGATAGCTTGTATGATCAATTCACAAGCTTCATCATTGCTTCCAAGGTTAGGCGCATAACCCCCCTCGTCACCAACACTTGTCGCGTAATTTTTCTTCTTTAAAATGCCGCCCAAAGCATGAAAGGTTTCGGCCCCATAGCGCAGCGCTTCAGTAAATGTTGGGGCGCCAACAGGCATAATCATAAATTCCTGAAAATCTACGCTATTCTCCGTATGTTTCCCTCCGTTGAGGATGTTCATCATTGGAACAGGGATACGTATGGCTCCCGGGCCGCCTAAATATGCGTAAAGCGGTAATCCCGCCGCTTCCGCCGCAGCACGGGAGACAGCCATAGACACACCTAAAATAGCGTTGGCTCCAAGTATACTCTTGTTGGGAGTCCCATCCAGTTCGATCATTAAGTGATCAATAATTGCTTGCTGTGAAGGGTCCATACCGACGAGTTGGGGGGCAATAACTTCATTTACATTTCCAACAGCTTTTAAGGTTCCTTTACCGCCATAACGCTGCTTATCACCATCCCGAAGCTCTATTGCCTCATTCTCCCCTGTGGAGGCCCCGGAAGGAACGGAAGCCGAGGCGGCAATACCGTTATCAAGCCCAATAAAAACACGAACAGTTGGATTGCCCCGAGAGTCAAGAATTTCAATGGCTTTTACTGATTTAATCCTTTTCATAGTGCTAATCTCCTTTTAGTTAAAATAAAAAACTCCTTCAGTTTTACTGTAGGAGCTTAAAACTTCAAAAAGTCACTCCTACTCTTATTTTCTTCCATAGCAGGAGTCATCAACCCAATCAAGTATTTCCGGCGGAATCCCATCACCTTTTATAACTTTCAAACCCAAGACATTTTCCTTTATATAGCATTATTATCATAATGTCAAGGCAATCCTTAAAATACTTTAAAAACCGGCTCAAGGAACAGCCCTTTACTATTTATACCCTGAAACAACCTTTTAATTCCTTGCACAAGTCTTCTGGCATTACAATACTTACCGGCTCCTGCATGATTGCCTGAAAAAAGTTCAGATCGGGCGCATAGTCCCTTGTATTCAGAAAGGTCCTGGGTACAATCCGAAAGTGAGCGGGAAAATATCCCTGTTCTCCCGGGCCAAAAAACAACGAGGCGTTGAAGCTGTATATATTCTTTTTCAGATAATAATCAAAAATTATGCGAAGTCCGGATACAAGTTCCTCAATATTTAGATCAGTAAATTGATTAATAGAAAAAACACCGGGGAAAATGCACAATATTTCCCCGAGAATGCCCAGTGAAATAAAAGACGTAAGCCAATATGAGTCTCCAATCTGTCCTATATATCTTTCTTCCCTTTTTTGCTCCTCTTGAATAAGCTCCGACCAATAATCCACCTGGTATTGTTCAAAAAATGATTTCGATGCTTTCAGTTCATCCGCAAATTGGTTGCCGGGGTATTTCGTGGCAAAGTATTGCTGGTGCGGGTGAACCAGGCCGCCGCCCGAGGGAGGCATATAGTTCCAGGCCATCAGGTGAAAAGGTATAGACGGGTCCTTGGATTTGACCCTTTTTAAGAACTCAGTTCCAACTGAAAAAGAATCAATTAACCTTTTATCATTAAATTTGTCCAGCGGAACAACGTGATCATCGGTCATTATATTTACGGCGCTGTATATATCATAAGGAAACAGGTTTGGAACAAGCAAAGATTCCCCTTGCATCATCCGGCCTTTTGATATTAATTCTTCCGTAAACTTAGGTGTGGCTTGAGTTTTCCGCTCCCTGCAAAAAGGACAACAACCTTTAACCAATGGATCCATGTACTTTTCCAGGTCAAGTTTCTGTGCATTAATCGCGCCCACATGCGAAAAGTGGCCCGTTTTTCCGGTCAGGGGGTCATAGCGCACTTGAATATTTTCTTCAGTCAAATCAAATCCCTTTCGCGGGTCTAAAAACGTACTTTTCATATAATCAATTTTAAAAGATATTTTGGAAAGCATTAGGTAATCTCCAGTCTATTTTTTCCCTTTACTGTCAAGCCAATATACTTTTTTACGTCCTTTATTAACATTCTAATCTATACGCAGCAATATTTACAACTTTATGCATAAAAAATATTATTGGATTCCTTCGGCGCCGGAATTTCTTTTGGCGCAAGGCGTATCGTTATCCTTCAACGCCTAAAGGAAAATACCGGTATTGCGTAGAAATTTATTATTGTTAATCACTTAATATTTACAAAAGGAGCAAATACACCTTTGAAAGACGAAGAACTGGAAAAAAGAAAAGATGAAATATTTTCTTTAATCGCCAAGGATAAGTTTTTAGCAGCGGCAGAAAAATTAATTGCTCTAGAATATACCTGGAGCAAAGAAATTTTTTCTGAATGGCGGCGCAACAGAACAAAAGAGGAAAAAGAGTTAGCTGATCAGGCTTATAACTACGAAGAAGAGTATTTTCAAGACATGCTTTTAAATGAGTATAAAGAACCGTCTGTGTGTTCTACGGAAATGGAGGACGGAACCTGGCAAGAAATCAAAGCAAATATTTTTGACTATAGTCATATATTGGACGCCTGGATCTTTAAACTGGAAGAAATGGAAGACTGCTGCGGCCAGTGTGTGGGCGCCAGAAAGACAATAATAATTGATCCCGCCCAAATTTCCGTTGGAGAAGATCTTAATCTTACATTACTGCATGAATTAATCCACGCTTTTGAATTTATGATGCCTGACACTCATAAGCAGTATGTTACACTCAGGTTATTTCAAAAACTGGAACCACTAATACCGGGCCTGTTGGATAAAATCGAGACAGATCTTCACACACAATCAAGTGAGCACACTTTATTGTTTTGGCTTAAATCCCTGGACCTGGATTTAAGGTTAAACAAATCACCGGGCGCGATATACTCACATAATATAGAAAACCCAAGCCTGCTTTAAAATCACGAAAAACTTGGCCCCTTCGGGTGTTTCCGTTGAACAGTGCTTGCAGATTACTGACACGGTTTCTTACCTCCCCTCTCCGCCCCGCCCAGTGCGGCAGGGGCTTATCCCTGAGCAACTTACGCTATATCCGCAATTCGTCCAGCTTCCAGCAGCCTATCCTTAGAAGTTCCGCTGCCTATTTTCTTGCTCATTTATGACCATGCCTTTCCGCGAAGCGCCAACGAGGTATCCGGGAGACTTCGCCCCCAAATTGCTCCCCAAATTCATTAGACATCATTTTAAAGAAATAAATAAAAGCGTCCCAATCCCTTGAGACGCTTACTTTTTCCTGGTTGCGGGGGTAGGATTTGAACCTACGACCTTCGGGTTATGAGCCCGACGAGCTACCAGCTGCTCCACCCCGCGATAAACTGTATTAAATTGAGCTGTATTGGTGGAGGGGGTAGGATTCGAACCTACGAAGGCGACAGCCGGCAGATTTACAGTCTGCTCCCTTTAACCACTCGGGAACCCCTCCAGAATTTCTTCATGTCTGGAGCCGGCGAGGGGACTCGAACCCTTAAACCTGCTGATTACAAATCAGCCGCTCTACCAATTGAGCTACGCCGGCGTCACAATTTTAAAGCCGCCTGGCGACTTTATTAATGCGTGCAAGACTTATAATAGCAAAAAATATTGCCCGTGTCAATAAGATTGAGCCTTTTACGCCTTTTAAATTAATACCGGCCGAACCCGACGGCTATTATAAGCCGTATAACAGATTTATTCAAGAAGGATTTAGTCGGATACTGTCAAATAAAAACCATACCGGATAATAAATAATAAATCACTTTTTTGCTAAAACTTTTAATGAAAGGAATGCGCTATAACAATAACCGGAGGTGTTAATTTGAAAAAGACTTTTTTAATCCTGGCAGGAATATTAATTGTTGCGGTGATTACCGGCTATGCGAGCAAGAATCTGTATTTTTCATGGAAAGGCAGCCTAAAAACTGAACAAACCAGCCAACAGGCCAGTTCGGAAAAAGTTCTTCCGAAAACTCAACCCAAAAACGGGTCAAGTTCAGATAACTCTTCTGCTCAGAAATCTTCTGCTCAGAAATCTGAAACCCCGCCAAACAGGGAAAAATCAGAAGGTGTACCCGCATCTTCCCAGAGCGGCAGCCTTTCCGATAACCTGCATGGCTGGGGCATTAAAAGAAACAGCAGTCACCTTCAGCCCGAGATGCCGTCGGGGATCCGGCAAACCTTGGCACAAAACAATGCCTATTGGATAGGCAGCCCGGATGAAAAAACCATCTACCTTACCTTTGACGAGGGATATGAAAACGGCTATACGCCGGGTATTTTAGATATCCTTAAAAAACAAAATGTAAAAGCGGCTTTCTTCATTGCCGGGCATTACCTGGAATCACAGCCGGAACTGGTTAAAAGGATGCTTCAGGAAGGACACATTGTCGGGAATCATACGGTAAACCATCCTTCAATGCCAGGTTTGACAAACGGGCAGATCAAAGAAGAAATTGAAAAACTGGCGTCTGATTTCACCGCCTTAACAGGGAAAAAGATGGTTTACTTCCGCCCTCCAATGGGTGAATACAGTGAAAGAACACTGGCTGAAACAAAAAATCTCGGCTATTATACAATATTTTGGAGTTTTGCCATGGCTGACTGGATACCTCTGCCGGGCGGCCCGCAGGAGGCTTATCAAACTGTAATGGATAACCTGCATAACGGCGAATTACTGCTATTACATGCCGTATCCAAGGATAATTTGCAATCCCTTGATAAAATAATCAGTGATATCAAGGCTCAGGGGTATACGTTCAAAACACTGGACGACCTGGTTAAAAAATAAGCGGACTATTCTTTTTTAGTAGTGCCGAGCACGGCCATAAAGGCTTCCTGGGGAATTTCCACATTGCCGACCTGCTTCATGCGCTTCTTGCCTTCTTTTTGCTTTTCCAGAAGTTTGCGCTTGCGGGTAATATCCCCGCCATAGCATTTGGAAAGCACATCCTTTCGCCTCGCCTTGATGGTTTCCCGCGCGATTACCTTATTGCCGACCGCAGCTTGAATGGGCACATCAAAAAGCTGCCTGGGCATGAGGGAGCGCAGTTTTTCCACCAACTGCCGCCCGCGCTGGTACGCTTTATCGGCGTGAACGATACAGGTAAGGGCGTCAACAGGCTCGCCGTTAACCATAATATCAAGCCTGACCAGCCTGCCTTCCCTGTACCCGGCAAGTTCATAATCCAATGAAGCATACCCCCGGGTACGGGACTTTAAATGATCAAAAAAGTCATAAATAATTTCACTTAAGGGAATTTCGTAAGTGATCATTAACCTGTTTTCTCCAAGATACTCCATGTTTATAAACACGCCGCGGCGCTCCTGGCAAAGTTCCATAACGGACCCGATATATTCCTTGGGCATCATGATCACAGCAGATACAAAAGGTTCTT
>DFZT01000035.1:0-1417 GCA_002382755.1 Firmicutes bacterium UBA4049
GAGAAGCTGGGCTGCCCTGTCGGCAGATCTGCGGCAGCCCGCCCGATCGACGCCCCCTACAAACCTTGCCGACGCATCCGAGCGAAGGCCGAGCATTTTGGATGCGCGCCTTATGCCGGCGGGATTGAAATAGGCGGATTCCAAGAGAATATTTGTGGTTTTATCCGTTACCTCCGTTTCAAGGCCCCCCATAACTCCCGCTATGGCAACCGGGTTTCTGGCGTCGGCTATAATCAGCATATCCGGAGTAAGTTTCCTGTTAACTCCGTCTAAAGAAACAAGTGTTTCATTCCCGGCAGCCCTGCGCACAACGATCCGGCTTTCAAGCAGAGTGTCGTAGTCAAAGGCATGAAGCGGCTGCCCAAATTCCATCATTACATAATTTGTTACATCTACAACATTGCTGATCGGGCGAACTCCTGCAGCCCGAAGGCGATTCTGCATCCACAGCGGGGACGGTCCAACTTTTACGCCGGCCATCAGGCGCGCCACATAGCGGCGGCACAAGAGCGGTTCCTTTATATCAACTTTTACCCTTTCACTGCAGGGCGGAAGCGATTCCTCAATATTAGGAGGCGTGTAATTTAAAGGAAGTTTCAAAATTGCGGCTGCTTCCCTGGCAACGCCGAGCATGGACAGGCAATCGCCGCGGTTGGGGGTCAGTTCAAGCTCTAAAATAGTGTCGTCCAGGCCGAGCAGGGGTTTTGCATCCAGGCCGGCAGGTGTATCTGCGGGCAGGATCATCACGCCGTGAGCCTGCTCGGGGGGGAGTAACTTTGTGTCCAGGCCGAGTTCCTGCCCCGAGCAGAGCATTCCCCTGGATTCAACACCCCTTAATTTTGCGCGCTTGATGACCAGCCCGCCCGCCAGCGCTGCCCCTTCGAGGGCCACGGGAACAATCTGCCCTTCCTGTACATTGGGCGCGCCGGTGACTATTATTAAAGGTTCGCCTTCGCCGAAGGAAATTTGGCAGATTAAAAGCCTGTCCGCATTGGGATGCCGTTCGATTTTTAAAATGTGTCCCGTAAAAACTTTGGTAATGCCTTCTCCCGGACTTTCAATACCCTCGACGGCCAAACCTGCAAGGGTTAACCTCTCAGCCAGTTCAGACGGAGAAACGTCTATATCAACGAAATCCCTCAGCCAATTATATGAAACTCGCAAATCTCATTAAACCCCCTTATAACTCCTTGAGAGACTAAAACTGGTTGATAAAACGAAGATCGTTTTCATAAAACAAGCGGATATCGTCAATTCCGTATTTAAGCATAGCAACTCTTTCCACACCCATGCCGAAAGCGAAGCCGGTGACTTCCTCGGGATTATAGCCGGACATTTCCAGCACTCTGGGGTGGACGGAACCGCAGCCCAGAATTTCCAGCCAGCCTGTCTGTGAGCAAACCCTGCATCCGTGACC
>DFZT01000035.1:1475-6560 GCA_002382755.1 Firmicutes bacterium UBA4049
GCCTGATGGAACATTGGCGAGTGGGTGGAGTCGTCGTCCCGCCTGTAAACCTTGCCCGGCGAAATAACCTTGACCGGAATAGCGGGAGCGGTGCGCTCCATGGTCCGCACCTGGACGGGCGAAGTATGCGTGCGCAGCAGGGATTCCTCCCCGATAAAGAATGTGTCCTGCATATCTCTGGCCGGGTGGTCTTTGGGAAAGTTGAGGGCTTCAAAGTTATAATAATCCAGCTCGATTTCGGGCCCTTCGGCAATTTCAAATCCCAGGCCAAGAAAAATATCCTCCATCTGGCGCCTGACCCTGGTGATGGGGTGAATTCCGCCGCGCGCCAGCGCCGTTCCCGGCAGGCTTATATCCAACGTCTCTTCCAGCAAACGGGCGCGGATTGTTTTTTCCTTGACCAGCGCCGTGCGGTTAGTCAGTTCGTCCTCAATTTCGCCCCTGATCTCGTTGGCCAACTGTCCGACGCGCGGCCTGTCCTTTTCATCAAGCGCTCCCATGCCTCGCAGCACCTGGGTAAGCTCTCCCTTTCTGCCCAAAAAACGGACGCGGATCTTTTCAATTTCCTCAAGGTCCTGAGACAACGACAGCAGTTTTACAGCTTCGGCCGCAATCTTCTGTAATTTCTCTTCCAAGACTTTTCGTCACCCTTTATCTAAAAATTGGCCCAAAAATAAAAAACCATCCACTAGGGACTGATTTTTATCCATTCTCAGTTAAAATATAATATTTTAGTTGGCCTGGAAATTTTTCTCCGGACAGGCGGGCAGACTTTATTTAAGCATATGTACACATCAAGACTTTTAATGCAATGCGTACCTCCTGTAAAGAATATAGGCTCTGACGGATCCGGTTGCCTCGAACAGCCTCCAAAAAAACTCGGCGGGGAAAAACATATGTTCACGACCCTTCCCTAATTTTTGGGGACCTCCAAGATATCTTTTTTTGTAAACCTACAGGCCCGATTATATCACAAGCGGTTTTCTAAAACAACAAATTAAAGTGAAAAAAAACGCTGGCGAACCGCTTCGTAAAGCATTATCGACACGGCAACCGCCGCGTTTAAGGATTCGGCCAGTCCCGGCATGGGTATTTTTACTATGTGATCGCAGATGCTTAACAGCCCTTCGGAGCACCCGCCTGACTCGCTTCCCACAGCTATAATGGCAGGCGCCTTAAGATTGCAGGAAATAATCGTCTGCTTTGCAGACGGAGATCCCGCGATAATCCGCAGGCCGGCTGTTTTTGCAAAACGCTGCGCTTCGCCGATTGATTCGGTTTCGATTACCGGAATATGAAAAAGAGAACCCATGGTTGCCCTTAAAGTCTTCGGGTTATAAAGGCCGGCTGTTCCTTTGAGCAAAATCACACCCTGGGCTCCCGCTGCGTCGGCGCTGCGGATGATTGTGCCCACATTGCCCGGGTCCTGCACGCCGTCAACAAGGACAATCAGCGTCGGGTTTTCCAAAGCCAGCTGATCAAGCTTTTTTCCCCTGCGTTTAAGAACCGCCAAAACACCCTGGGGGGTTTCGGCTGCGGACAGCTTTCCAATAATCTCCCGGCTTACCTGGATAAGTTCAATACCTGCGGCCGCAGCTAACCCTAGAATAACAATTCCCCGGGAACTTTCCTGCCAGGCAGGCGTACAGACTATCTGTTCCGCCGGCCAGTTGCACCGGAGAGCCTCACTGACCATCAGGCTGCCTTCGACGACAAACCTGCCCTCTTTTTTTCCGAAACGGGGACGGTATAGGCGGCTGATATATTTAACCCGGGGATTTTGCAGGCTGTTGACCGGCGTTGAAAGGTCATTCCTCTGTCCGTTTCTATGATTCAAGATTGGATTTGGCTACTTCGACGAGCTGGTCGAAAGCCTTTGTATCGTTGACCGCCAGGTCGGCCAGCATCTTTCTGTTTATTTCCACTCCCGCTTTATGCAAACCGTTAATAAACTTGCTGTAGGACAAACCGTTGGTCCGGGCCGCGGCATTGATGCGCGCGATCCATAAACGGCGGAAGTTCCTGGCTCTGACCTTGCGGTCCCGGTACGCGTAGGCCAGAGACTTCATAACCTGTTCCTTGGCTACCCTGAATAATTTACTTTTTGAACCGCGGTACCCCTTGGCCAGTTTTAAGACTTTTTTGTGCCTCATGTGGGATACCACACTGCTATTCGACCGTGGCATTTACAAAACCCCTCCCGTAGATTCTTTTCAGGATGGCAGCAGCCGGCGTGCTTTTCTTATATCCACGGGGCTGACCAGAATAGATTTGCGCAGCCTTCTTTTGCGGTGGGGACTCTTATATCCCAGAAGGTGGCTGCGGAAAGCGTGAAAAGCTTTGAACTTGCCCGAGGCGGTCTTTTTGATGCGTTTTGCCGCGCCCCGGTGACTTTTGATTTTTGGCAAGATGAATACCTCTTTTCTACTGCTGTTTAGATTCCTGCTTGATTTCCTGTTTCGGCGCCAGGATCATGATCATATTTTTGCCTTCAAGCTTGGCATGCCTTTCCACCGTGGAGAATTCCTTAACATGTTCGGCCAGGCGGTCCAAAATATTCTGCCCCAGGCGGGGGTGGACAATTTCCCGCCCCCGGAACATGATGGTGGCTTTAACCTTGTCCCCTTCCTTTAAGAAGCGGGCCACGCTGTTTGCCTTGACCAGAAAGTCGTGCTCCTCGATTCCGGGCCTTAATTTTATCTCCTTGATGCTGACGATGTGCTGTTTTTTGCGGGCTTCCTTTTCTCTTTTGCTCTGCTCGTACTTGTACTTGCCGTAGTCCATCAGGCGGCATACCGGCGGCTTTGCCTGCGGCGCTATTTCAACCAGGTCTTTCTCTTTTTCTTCGGCCAGGCGCAGAGCGCTGGCTAAAGACATGATCCCCAATTGATTGCCGTCCGAGTCTACCATTCTTACTTCTTTTACCTTGATCTCTTCATTGACACGGAAGTCTTTGATAATATTTACAACCTCCTGGAGATTTTAATAAAAATAAAAGCGGCAATACCTCTCCCGCTTCGTAATCCAAGTAATATTCTTTACCTTATTACCTTATTCACAGCCGGACGGCGTTTTAAGGTGAGAAGCGGNNCAGAAAAAGAAAATAGATATAATGCTAATGCTGAAGATATATTACACAACAGAAAGGATGTCAATTAGTGAATATCCTTGTTACAGGAGGCGCCGGCTATATCGGCAGCCATACTGTGAAAGAGCTGATTAAGAATAACCACCATGTGATAGTCCTGGACAATCTGAGCAAGGGGCGCCGGAAAGCTGTTTTAAAAGCCAAATTTATTCATGGTGATACCGGTAACAAAAAGCTTTTCACAGAATTGTTAAAATCGGAAAAAATAGAAGCAATTATACACTTTGCCGCCAGCAGCCTGGTTGGCGAGTCGATGGCAAAACCGGCGGAATATTACCGGAACAACCTGGTTAACGGATTGAGCATTTTAGACGCAATGCGCGAGGCTAAGGTGAAATGCCTGGTTTTTTCCTCCACCGCCGCTGTTTACGGCGAACCGGCCGAAATTCCGATTCTCGAAGATAATCCAACCATACCAACCAATACGTACGGCGCAACAAAATTAGCCCTGGAAAGCGCGATGAACTGGTACAGCCTGGCCTATGGATTAAAGTGCATTTCTCTGCGTTACTTCAACGCCGCGGGCGCTGATCCGGAAGGCGAGCTGGGAGAAGACCATAATCCCGAAACACACTTGATCCCGCTGGTTTTAAGAACCGCCCTCGGCCAGTCGCCGGATATAAAAATTTTTGGCAGCGACTACCCCACCCCGGACGGAACCTGCATCAGGGATTATATCCACGTGACCGACCTGGCTGCCGCCCACATCCTGGCTGTAGAAGCGCTTGCCGGCGGGGCCGAAACCAATACATACAACCTTGGAAATGGATTGGGATGCTCCGTTCGGGAAGTGATCAGCGCAGCCGAGGAAGTCGCGGGAAGGGAATTAAACAAAAAGTTCACTGACAGGCGCCCGGGGGACCCGGCCGTTTTGGTGGCAAGCTCAGACAAAATTAAAAGGGAACTGAACTGGAAACCATACCTGAACGACCTGCGCACAATAATTGAAACAGCCTGGCGGTGGCACAAAGAACATCCAAAAGGCTACGCGGATTAAAAATATTTGGAGGCAAATTAATGACAATTAAAAACAAAAGAATAATGGTTACCGGAGGAGCAGGTTTTATCGGCTCCCATATAGCAGAGGAATTATACAAGGATAACGAAGTAATTATTATAGACAACCTTTCTACCGGTAAGTTAAAGAATATAGAGCCATTCCTAAGCGGCAAAAAGGTACAATTTATTAACGGCGGTATAACTGACCTGCCCCTTCTGCAGTCGGCCTTCCAAGGCGTCGATTATATTTTTCACGAGGCGGCTGTCACTTCCGTCCCCCGCAGTATAAATGATCCTGTAATCACCAATGATGTAAATATTACTGGAACATTAAACGTGCTTATTGCAGCGCGTGACAACAAAGTTAAAAAGGTTGTCTATGCTTCCTCGTCCGCCGTTTATGGCAATAACCCGAATATGCCCTTAAAAGAGGAATATGCGCCGGACCCATTATCTCCTTATGCGGTATCCAAACTAACAGGTGAATATTTCTGCAAAATCTTCCCGGAAATATACGGCCTGTCTGCTATCTCCCTGCGCTATTTCAACGTCTATGGACCGCGCCAGGACCCGGGCTCTCAATATGCGGCGGTAATTCCTATTTTTATGAAAAAAATATTAGCTGGTGAATCACCTGTCATCTATGGCGACGGTGAGCAGACAAGAGATTTTGTTTTTGTAAAAGATATTGTAAAGGCAAATATTCTGGCGGCTTTAAGCGAAGCTGCAGGGCAGGTAAACATAGGCGCCGGAGAAACAACTTCCGTAAACAAACTAGCCGGAAATATAATCGAACTCACCGGCGACCAGGTAGCCGGAGTCAAACCGGTTTATGCCGGACCCAGGCCGGGAGATCCCCGCCAAAGCCACGCCGACATTTCAATAGCAAAAATGTTGGGATATGACCCCTATTACTCTTTGGAAGAAGGCTTAAAAAT
>DFZT01000090.1 GCA_002382755.1 Firmicutes bacterium UBA4049
TCGCTTTCTTGAAATAGCCTTCGGTTCCGCAAGGGAACTGCATTACCAGTTCGGCTTGGCCAGCCGCTTGGGTTATACAAATGAGTTGGATGTTCCCGAATGCGACTCGAAAATGGCGGAGACCGAGAAGGTTCTGAGCGCCTTGATTCGGTCAATGCGTGACTAACAGCCTACAGCCTATAGCCTAAACAACCTGAGTAGTAGGCTGTAGGCTATAGGCTATAGCCTACAGAAGTTCGGCTTGGCCAGCCGCTTGGGTTATACAAANNGAGACCGAGAAGGTTCTGAGCGCCTTGATTCGGTCAATGCGTGACTAACAGCCTACAGCCTATAGCCTAAACAACCTGAGTAGTAACGTTTTATTAAGGTTTTTAGTGAAGTTGTGAAATATTGTTAAAATATTATATAATAGTTAAAATAAAATGGACGAGGTTAATTTAATATGGAACAACTTCAGGAAGTAGAAATATATACTGACGGCGCCTGCAGCGGTAACCCTGGAAGCGGCGGCTACGGAATAGTTTTAAAGCACAGGGACAATATAAAAGAAATTTCGGGCGGATACCGTCAAACGACAAATAACAGAATGGAATTAATCGCCGTTATCACAGGTTTGGAAGCTTTAAAAAGAACCTGTGAGGTTAAACTATACAGCGACAGCAAGTATATAATCGATGCGGTAAACAAAGGATGGACAAAAAAATGGAAGGAAAACGGCTGGCGGCGTGACCGTAATAAGCCGGTGAAGAACGTCGATTTGTGGATAAAAATTTTAAACCTTGCTGAAAGGCATAAAATCACCTGGGTTTGGGTAAAGGGGCATGATGAAAATGTATTTAATAACCGTTGTGATAAACTTGCCCAGGAGGCAATCAATAAACAGCCCTTACAGGAGGATTTGGGCTTTATTCCGGTGATGCGGCAGCATCAATAGTTGAGGGTGACCAGATGGAACGTTTACAGAAATATATGGCCAGAGCAGGAGTGGCATCACGCAGGCGCTGCGAACAGCTTATTGCTTCCGGTATAGTAAAAGTAAATGGGGAAACGGTTACACATCCTGGTCTTCTTGTAGATCCATCAAAGACAAGGGTTGAAATAAACGGGGAAGTGCTAAAAGAGACAGAAGAAAAAGTATATCTTGCGTTATACAAGCCAAGGAACTGTGTTACAACGCTGCATGACCCGCAGGGACGGCGCAAAATAACCGACCTGATCAAAGATATTCCGCATCGTTTATTCCCGGTTGGCCGGCTTGATTATGACAGCGAAGGATTACTTATTTTAACCAATGACGGACAGTTAACCTATTTAATCACACACCCCAGTCACCGGATATCTAAAACATACCTTGTCTGGATTGAGGGAGAACCTTCCAATGAAGAACTTTCCATAATGGCAAAAGGGCTGCTGCTTGCTGACGGCTGGACATCCCCTGCCACGGTCGGTCTGCAAAAAACAACAAAACACGGATCGGTACTTAAGATTACAATTCATGAAGGCCGCAAAAGGCAAATCAGGAGAATGTGCGATCAAATTGGTCATCCAGTTAAACGCCTTAAACGAATCAGTATCGGACCCCTCAAGATTGATGGTTTAAAACCAGGCCAATACCGTTTTCTTGCTTTTGAAGAAATCGAGCAATTAAAAAAAATGGCGGGTATTTTGTCTTAAAGGACTGAATTTTTGCAGGAAATTTCTTACCTTTGGCGAAAAATCTAAATACAATCAACAAGCGGTAAGATGGCAACATATGTCTTTTAGAAACCAATGGAGGTTATGGCATGGCTAGCTTGCAGGCCGGAGATGTTAACGACCGGGATATTAAGGCAATGGTACGCTTGGATATAAAAGGCGTAGCCAGGCCGGGAAAATTTTTATTCGGCGGTAAAACAATGGATAAGGCCGCTGAGGAATCCAGGGAACAGCAAGTTACTTTATTACGCAACGTACCTATTCAGGGTATACATATTGATGATATAGACCTTGGTATTGAAATTTATACAATTTATGAAGAAAGCAGCGGCTTCGAGGTCGCCTATGCGCCTGTTGTGCTTCAGCTGACCGCGGATTCACTGGAAGACCTGATTAGATTTACGATGCGCGAAGACTTTAGAAAAATTGAAATAAGTTCCCCAGCTTCGCTTTCTCTTCACCGCTACGACTTAGAAAGATTAATCTTTGCCATTGCTGAAGAAGCAAAAGATTATCGTCTCCATTTTGAACATACACATAACTTGCGTTAGATACAAGGGATACAAGGAGCGAAATTTAATTTTGGCTGCATCTGTCCGCGGTATCAGAGGAGCAACAACAGTTGAAAAAAACGACCGTGAAGAGATTCTGGAAGCAACTTCTGAGCTGCTTGAAATAATCGTCAAGAAAAATGATCTTCTCAGTGAGGATATTGCCAGCATAATTTTTACTGTAACAAACGACCTGAACGCGGCATTCCCGGCGGAAGCCGCCCGGGAATTATTGGGCTGGAATTATGTACCCCTGCTATGCATGAATGAGATGAATGCGCCGGGAAAACTCGGCATGTGTATCCGGGCCTTACTGCATGTAAATACTGAGAGGTCGCAGCAACAAATTCAACATGTCTATTTAAGAAAAGCATCCCAATTACGCCCCGATTTATCCCTCCGTTAGTTTCCCGCACAAAATTACCCAAATATTTTATTGACAATATAAACAGATGCAATCAAAGTAGTAAGATCAGCAGCCAGGCCTACAACTATGGCATAGCGATATTTTGTAACTCCGACTGAACCAAAATACAGGGCAAGCACATAAAAAGTCGTATCAGTACTGCCCTGCATTGTGGAAACCAACTGGCCGATAAAACTGTCCGGCCCATGGGTTGAGATCAGGTTTGTGGCGATACCCAGGGCAGCGCTTCCGGAAAGAGGCCTCATCAGAGCATGAGTCAGAACTTCGGCTGGAAAACCAAAATTGTTTAATAAAGGCGATAACAACTTAAAAATAATAGCCATCGCTCCTGAAGCCCTGAAAATATTTATGGCAACAAGCATAGCTACAAGATAAGGAATAGTTTTTATTGCCGTGGCAAACCCCTCGCTTGCGCCTTCAACAAATATCTCAAACACCTGCAATCCTTTAAGAGATGCAATAAGAAGGATAAAAAAAATCGCAAAAGGTATTGCCCAGCGTGAAATTTCTGCGATAACCCCGTACATTGAACTTACCTCCCCTGGACGCGGTAAATAAAGCGCATCAGCCGATCAACGGAAACACCAACAATCATCCCGCAGGCTGTTGCAAAAATGGTTGTCCCTACTACAGACGTTGGATCACTCGAATTATGCAAAAGACGAATACCTATAATTGTGGAAGGTATTAAGGTAAGGCAGGATGTGTTTAAGGCCAAGAAGGTACACATAGAAGGAGAGGCAGTCTTGGGTTCCCGGTTTATTTTTTGCAGTTCCTGCATGGCAATCAAACCCATTGGTGTGGCTGCGTTGCCCAGACCGAGTATGTTTGCGCTCAGGTTCATGATTATTGCCCCAAGCGCCGGGTGATCCCTGGGGAGTTCGGGGAATAATATCCTTGTCAGGGGTCGCACTATTCTGGCAAGTATCTGTATAAGACCGGCAGCTTCAGCTATACGCATCAGGCCCAGCCAAAATGCTATAATGGAAATAAGATGCAAGGAAGTTTTAACACCCTCGCCGGCGCCTTCAAGCGCAGCTTTGGTAATTGCTTCAATATTTCCGTTTATACCCGCAACAACAATGCTAAAAATAATCATACCTAGCCAGATATAATTAACCACCGTGACCACCACTTATTTACCATTTCCCTAATCTTATGAGAGTGATGGACAAGATAGAACTTTCGCCTGGCTAATAAAACATTATAAAATTTTATGAACAAAAAAAGGATCGGTTCAGAACCGATTTAAAAGGAGAGAGCGCCCTTATTTTATAAAGGCGGGTTCGTATTAATAACTGTCTCTTGATACCGCGTAGATGAATTACCTTTCTGCGCCTTCTGCGCTTTTTCACCCAACATTGACTGAATCTGCGCAAGGACCTGTGGCGCAAGATCAATAAGTCTGTCAAGGATCACGTTATTTTCCACCGGAAGCAATCTAATATTGCCGTTTCCAACTACCAAAAACCCAACCGGCTGCACTGAAACACCGGCGCCGCTGCCGCCGCCGAAAAACGGCTTTTGATCGTCTGCTCTTTCTTCCTGGACATCATGTTCAAATTCACCGCCGCCAGCTCCAAAACCAAAGGTTACCCTTGAAACAGGGATAATTATTGTTCCGTCCGGAGTTTCTACAGGATCTCCTACTATAGTGTTTACGTCAATCATTTCTTTAATGCTCTCCATAGCAGTTTTCATTAAGTCTTCTATTGGGTGCTGCTCGGACATATTTACTCACTCCCTGACGTTAGAATTTAAGTTACTACTCAGGTTGTTTAGGCTGTAGGCTGTAGGCTGTTAGTCACGCATTGACCGAATCAAGGCGCTCAGAACCTTCTCGGTCTCCGCCATTTTCGAGTCGCATTCGGGAACATCCAACTCATTTGTATAACCCAAGCGGCTGGCCAAGCCGAACTGGTAATGCAGTTCCCTTGCGGAACCGAAGGCTATTTCAAGAAAGCGA
>DFZT01000077.1 GCA_002382755.1 Firmicutes bacterium UBA4049
CCGCCACTTCGTCGGCCAGTTCAAACGCTCTGAGCATCGTATGGTCACGCATAATTTCCTCCTGTAGCCTAATTGCCTACAGCCTAACAGCCTGAATAGTTACTAATTTTTACAAAATTTAGGCAAGGGAACTTGGAAAAAGGATATTTCAAAAAACTTGACTGTCTTTGTTCATCGATAATACAATTAAGCAAAAATATATAACACACTGTATGTTTTGGGAAAGGGGAAGCAGGGTTTTGCAAAGTTTCGAAGAGCAGATGGAGGTAATTAGAAGGGGTACTGCAGAGATTATCCCGGAAGATGATTTGATTAAGAAATTAGAACGCTCGGTGAAAACGGGAAAACCTCTCTGTATAAAATTGGGTTTGGACCCAACCGCGCCGGATATTCACCTCGGACATACCGTAGTGCTTCAGAAAGTACGGCAGTTTCAGCTGCTTGGGCATGAGATTAAAATCATCCTTGGCGATTTTACGGCGCGAATCGGCGATCCGACAGGAAAGTCTGAAACACGCCAGCAGTTAACAGAGGATGAAGTAAAGGCGAACCTCAGCACATATGAAAAACAAATTTTTAAAGTCCTGGATCCTGCCCGAACCAAGCTATTTTTAAACAGCCAGTGGTTATCGCCGTTAACCTTCCAGGAGGTTATTGAACTGGCCGCAAAATATACTATTGCCAGAATGCTTGAGCGGGAAGATTTTAACAGGCGTTTCAAAGAGGGTTTACCGGTGGGAATTCATGAATTTTTTTACCCTCTAATACAGGGTTATGATTCTGTAGTTTTAAAAGCTGACGTTGAAGTGGGCGGAACAGATCAAAAATTTAACCTTTTAATGGGCAGGACTCTTCAAAAAGAATATGGCCTGGAACCGCAGGTAGCCCTAATGATGCCGATCCTGGAGGGCTTGGACGGGGTTCAGAAAATGAGCAAGAGCCTTGACAATTATATCGGAATCAATGAAATACCCCGCGAAATATATGGAAAAACAATGTCAATACCCGATGAGCTGATCACGCGTTACTTCGAATTGGTAACACCATTGGGGTTAATGGAATTATCCGAAATATCCGCCGGCCTCGCCAGCGGGGAACTTCATCCCAGAGACGCCAAAATGAAGCTTGCCTATGAATTAGTATCTTTTTATCACGATGAAAAATCTGCAAAGCAGGCCGAGGGAGAATTTAGAAAAGTATTTCAGCAAAGGGAACTTCCCGATCAGATTCCCGTTTACGAGATAAAATCAGATATTCTGCAGGATGGTTCAATTTGGCTGCCGAGATTAATGGTACTGACAGGAATAACGGCAGGCACAAGCGAGGGGAGGCGCATGATAACTCAGGGCGCTGTTAAGGTAAACGGGGTCAGGATTGAGGAACCGTCTTATTTACTTGTCCCGCAAAATGAGATGATTGTTCAGTGCGGAAAAAGAAAGTTTGTCAAACTCATCCTCTAAAATTTTTTGAACCAGTTGATTTTGGAAGATGAAATCATATATTACATAATATAGTAGTTGTTTGATTGGACTGCTTTTGAAAAATTAATTTGCGGCGCCCTTTAATAGGGTTCATTCGTTTATTGAATTAAGGCTCAAAATCGCACTTAAGACATTAACCTCCCTCTATTTGGTAAATTTTCATCCCGCTTGCTGGCCTTTCGGTTTATTTTCGGGAGTGAGGTGAAAACCATTGTTTAGGAGGCGGCGGCCTTTTCTATTATTTTTACAGTGGTTATTGCCCTTTGTAATACTTTTAGTTGTTGTTGCCGGTCTTGATCACTTGATGCGAACAACAATTCTTCAGATTGCCGAAGTAAGGGCGACACAACTGGCAACAGAGGCAATCAACCGTACGGTTCAGGAGGAAATCTGGGATAACAATCTTCAGTATCAGGATTTTGTCCAGATCCAGAAGGATGATCAAGGGCGGATTGTCTTTATGCAGGCCAATACTGTAAAGGTTACCAGAATGGCTGCCGACATTGTTCTGACTGCCAACCGCACTCTTGAAAACCTGCGGGGCCAGAGGATTTCTGTCCCTCTGGGGCAGATTACGGGTCTGTACCTTTTTTCTTCTATGGGACCGAGAATAAAGGTAACCATAATTCCTGCAGGAACGGTAGAGGTTAATGTCGATGATAAATTCGAACCTGCCGGAATAAACCAAACGCGGCATAAAATCTGGTTAAATTTTAAAACTAAGGTAAGAGTAGTTATTCCTTCTATGTACGCCGAAGCGGGGATTGCCACAGATGTTCCTTTGGCGGAAAGCGTTATCGTCGGTGAGGTACCCAGCACTTTTGTGAATTTTCAAGGCAGTCTCTTCGGCGGCGGAATCATCCGGTAAGGCTATAACATATTGATTACAAGCCCTGTTATAATCTTTGGATAAAAATAAGTTGATTTTTGAGGCAGTTTTTCACCATTAAGAGCCATCAAGGTTATTTCTTCTATAAATGTAGGATTTAAGAAAAAGGCAAACTGATAGTTTCCCGCATCCACCATGGACAGCAGCTCACCTTCATTCCTGCCGTAATAGATATGGTTTTCGTCAGTCCACTTTTCTTCTCCGATAGATAACAATTTTTTAAAAATAAAATAATGGAGGAGCGACACATCCATCTTTTGCCAGGCTGGTGAATGCCCTGCGGGCGCATAAGACGGCAGAGAGATTGCTTCCTTCAGTGTAAGCAGATATAAACCGCCTTTGCCTGTATAGAGTCCAATTGTATTTCTGTGTTGAACCGCTTCGGATTTTTTATCCGGTTTTGAGCCGTATTTAAGAGCGCTCATGAAAATATTAAAATTTTCATGGTCTACCCCAAGGGGGAAGTTTTCCAGATTAAAATAATCGCCTAAAAGACCAAACAGTTTCTCGGTCTCTATATTATTCCGGATAAGACGGTGGGTAGGGAGTATAACAAGCCCGGGATCATTTAAATTAACCAGGCTCATCATTACATAATCGTAACTGTGCTCTTCAAGCGGCGCTTTTTCCTGTTTCCTGCGCCAGTTCCGGTAAGCCAAAGCAGTTTCGTAACGGTGGTGGCCATCAGCAATGAAAATGCGCTGGTCCGCCATAAACCGCTGAACCCGGGAGATGACGTCGTTGTCAGTAATGATCCACAGGCTGTAGTGGTGGTTGTCTTCATCAGTAAAACTTAGATCCGGATTCCACTGTCTCCGGGCGCTGGTTATTTTTTCTACAAGTCCGTCGGGGTCGACGTAAAGACCGAAAATAGGGCTAAAATTAGCCTGACAGGCCATCATTAACGATAACCGATCAGCTTTATGCTTCGGTATCGTTTCTTCGTGCGGGATAATTATGCCTTTTTTGTAAGGTTCCAATTTAACATCGCAGATAAGACTGCCGCGGGTTTTTTCAAAACCTTCATGGGCAAATCTTTCCTGGCAGAGATATATAGCGGGCAAATCTTCCTGCTTTAAAACTCCCTCTTTAAGCCAACCGGAAAATACAGCGGCTGCACGGGTATGCCGGTTATCCTTCTCTGTATCGGAAGGATAGGTTTTTCCATATTCGAGGCGGATAATATTATTAGGATGCAGTTGATAGTAATATTCCTGTTTCTTTTCGTTAATAACATCATAGGGTGGTGTGATCAGGAGGTTCATTGCCCCCGCACTCGGGCTATAACGAATTCCTTTAAAGGGTATTACAGTTGCCATGAAATACCTCCAGTATCTTAATACTTACATGACATTTTAGTATAACTAACCAGCTAAGTCTAGTGGTTTGACAAAAAGAAAAGAGAAACATATAAAACAGATATGTTGATTTTGTTGTTATTGGTAGTAAATACCTTGGATACCAGCTAAAGCCATTGGCGCCTTAAAAAGTATGATGTTGACATCAAGGGTGGTTTCTGATAAAATATATTAGATTTATATTTCCTTTAAGGCGGTCCGGTGAGGCTGGCAAGGAAGATTACAACGCGCAGTATAATTATACCTGCTCGCCGGGAGTGTGAGCAGGTATTTTTTATAAGAGAGTTTTTTTACAAGGGAGTTTTTTAAACATGCCGGAGAAAATGCGTCAAAAGGCACAGATTCTGGATAAAGAAGGCATTCGTCGGGCTCTGGTCAGAATTGCGCATGAAATAATCGAAAGAAACAAAGGAACCGAAAAGATAGCCTTAATAGGCATCCAGCGCAGGGGCGTACCGCTGGCTAACCGCTTGAGCGGTTACATCAGGGAAATCGAAAATAAAATAATCCCTGTTGGAATACTTGATATTACCTTATACAGGGATGACATAACTACTTTAGCGCATCAGCCGATTTTACGCCGTACGGAGGTCCCGTTTCCGGTTAAGAATCAAAAAGTTATCTTAATTGATGATGTCATTTATACCGGTCGAACAGTCAGGTCGGCTATGGATGCAATAATGGACCTCGGCAGGCCGAATTTAATTGAGCTGGCCGTGCTTGTTGACCGCGGTCACCGTGAACTGCCGATACGCGCTGATTATGTAGGAAAAAGCACGCCCACATCCAGCAAAGAAATAGTTGAGGTGCGTTTACAGGAAACAGACGGGCAAGAGGGTGTATTTATCCTGGGCGAGGGGTAGGGCTTTGGGGAGAGGAGCAGATCATGATTAATAGGAAAAATTTGATTGGGCTTCAACATTTTGACCCGCCTGAAATAGAACTGATCCTTGATACGGCGGTTGCAATGAAGGAAATAGTCTCCCGGCCGATCAGGAAAGTGCCTACCTTACGCGGGCGTACGGTTATGAACCTGTTCTATGAGCCCAGTACGCGGACGCGGACCTCCTTTGAACTGGCCGCCAAGTTTTTAAACGCCGACGTAATTAACATTTCATCATCGGCCAGCAGTGTAGTTAAAGGTGAGAGTCTGAAAGATACTGTCCGCACTCTGGAAGCCATGGGTACGGATATCGTTATCATCCGGCATCCTATGGCAGGCGCCGCAAACTTGCTGGCCGGCTGGACCGGGGCCGCAGTTATTAATGCAGGGGACGGCGCGCATGAACACCCGACTCAGGGTCTGCTGGACATGTTTACGGTAAGGGAAAAGAAGGGCGCTCTTGAAGGCCTGAAGATAGCTATTATAGGCGACATTTTACACAGCCGGGTGGCAAGATCCGATATTTGGGGATTCTTAAAAATGGGCGCCAGGGTGTCGGTCTGCGGGCCTGCCACTATGCTGCCCATTGGGATTGAACGTACGGGGGTAGATGTATACTGTAACGTCGATAAAGCGTTAGAGGATGCGGATGTGATTATTATGCTTCGAATCCAGTTGGAGAGGCAAAAAGCGGGGCTGTTCCCCAGCCTTCGTGAATATGCGCGTCTTTTTGGCTTAAACCGCGAAAGGCTTTCCCTGGCTAAAAAAGATGCTCTGGTAATGCATCCCGGCCCGATGAACAAGGGGGTAGAAATATCCGGAGAGGTTGCCGACAGCCTTCAATCAGTAATTAACGAACAGGTAACCAACGGTGTGGCAGTACGAATGGCAGTCTTGTATCTGCTTATAGGAGGGGGCGACGCTTAATGAAGCTGCTGATTAAAGGAGGGACTCTGATTAATCCGGATCACAAGAAAATATTCAGCGCAGATGTTTTGATTATTGATCAAAAAATTGCCGCGCTTGATCACAATCTTGAAATTGACGGGGCGGTTGTTTATGATGTCGGGGGAAAACTGGTTCTGCCCGGCTTGATTGATCTTCATGCGCATTTAAGAGAACCGGGTTTTGAAGACAGTGAAACAATTGCCACCGGAACAATGGCTGCAGCTAAAGGAGGTTTTACAAGTCTGGCCTGTATGCCCAATACTAATCCGGTTGCCGACAACAGTTCAGTAATTGCTTATATTTTATACAAGGCCTGTCAGGAAGGAAAAGTTAACGTTTTCCCGATTGGCGCCATCACAGCCGGCAGTAAAGGTGAACAACTTGCCGAAATGGCTGATTTAAAGGAAGCAGGCGCAGTTGCTTTTTCGGATGACGGCAGGTGTGTTTCCAATGCTGCAGTAATGTACAGGGCAATGCAGTACGCCAGGATGATCAATATGCCGGTTATCGATCATTGTGAGGATACCAGACTGTCCGCTCAGGGAGCGATGCACGAAGGTTATTATTCCACTTTGCTGGGCTTAAAGGGTATTCCTGCGGCAGCCGAGGAAGTGATTGTCGCCCGTGATCTTGTGCTTGCCGGAGAAACAGGGTGCCGTCTGCATATAGCCCATGTAAGCACGGCGGGTTCCGTTCAATTAATTCGCCAGGCTAAAACCAGGGGGCTGAAGGTTACTGCAGAGGCGACGCCGCACCATTTTACACTAACTGACCGGGAAGTTACCGGGTATGACACCGGCACGAAAGTAAATCCTCCTTTAAGGACGCTTGAAGATGTAAATGCGGTCAGGCAGGGATTGCGTGACGGTACAATTGACGTCATAGCCACCGATCATGCTCCGCATGCGCAGGAAAAAAAGGAAGTGGAATATGATAACGCTCCCTTCGGTATTTCAGGGCTGGAAACTGCAGTAGGGCTTGTTTGGACAGAACTTGTCAATACGGAAATTCTTTCACCTCTCGAAGCAGTTGAGAAAATGACGATAAACCCAGCGCGCATCCTGGGTATTTCCAAAGGGTTGCTGGCTGAAGGCGCGGATGCTGATCTTACGGTTATCGATCCCGCCCGAACGGAAATAGTGGACCCGGCAAAGTTTGTCAGCAAGGGGCGCAATACTCCGTTTGCCGGCAGGACGCTTGCCGGTGTTCCCGTATTAACTATTGTTGGAGGAAAGATTGCATTTGAATATGCCGGATAATTGCGACGACATTGAGTTTATTGCCATGCAGGATGTGCTTCAGGAGGGTAGTCTGGGTGATCAAACGGATTTGCCTGTCTTTGGTTCTGCTGCTTGTTTTTTGTTTATTAAGGCCGCTATGGTCTGGAATTAATTCCCCGGTTGTTTCCTGCGCCAATGTCCCGCTGCTGGATCATTATGATCTTATTGTTGCCGGCGCTGAGCCGGAAGGAATTGCCGCAGCTGTATCCGGGGCGCGTAATGGTTTAAAGACACTGCTTGTAGATACCCGTCCGGAAGTAGGCGGCCTGATGACCCGCGGCTGGTTGAACAGTATTGATATGAATTACGGACCGAACGGGGAGATCTTAAATAAGGGGATCTTTCTGGAATTTTTCAAAGGCGTTGGGGGAGATGCTTTTGATCCTGCTGTGGCAAGCCGGGTTTTTAATTCCCTGATCGAAAAAGAGAAGAACCTTCAGATATTTTTAAACGCGGTCAGGATGCAGCCAATGGCCATAAATAACGATATAAACGGATTAAGGATTTTATTGCCGAATGGAGGGGCCAGGGAAGTCAAGGCGCAGCGGGTAATTGACGCCACCCGCGACGCGGATATAGCCGCCGCCGCAGGTGTTCCGTGCAGCCTCGGGTTTAGTGACTGCGGCCGGCCGGATGAATATATGGCGTCTACCCTGGTTTTCAGGTTAAAGGGAGTAAGCCTAATAGACTGGCTAAAACTGGAACTAAACCTCAAGCTCTCCGGAGAACCCAACAGCGGTGTAAAAAGGGGCAGCGCCTGGGGTTTTTCCCAAATAATGAAACGCTATAAACCGGCGAACGGCCGTTTGCTAGTGCGCGGTTTAAATATAGGCCGCGGAGAAAACAACCGGATTTTAGTCAATACGCTGCTGATTCTGGGGGTGAATCCTCTGGATTATAATTCCCGTATGGAAGGAAGAAATTTAGCCGAAAAAGAGATCCCTCTTCTTGTCGATTATATTTCAAAAAACATTCCCGGCCTGTCGTCAGCCGTGCTGGACGCAACGGCGCCTGAATTATACATCAGGCAATCAAGAAATATTTATGGATTATATCGCTTAAGTATAAACGATGTATTGGAAAACAGGGATTTTAAAGATCGTATTGCGATGGGCTCTTACCCTATCGACATACAGGCCACCAGTCAGTCTTTTCGCGGTGATGTAATAGGCAAACCAAAGCTTTACTCAATACCTTTCCGCTGTCTTGTGCCAAAAAAGATTAACAACCTCCTGGTGGTGGGAAGGTCGGCGAGCTTTGATTCGCTTGCCGCCGGCAGCGCCAGGGTTATCCCTGTCGGCATGGCAACAGGCCAGGCGGCCGGTGCTGCTGCCGCCCTCAGCGTTGAAAGGGGATTGCCTTTTAACCAAATGAGCGGCGATCCCAATGTAATTAAAGAACTCCAGGCGAGGTTAAACACACAAGGAATGAAACTATACTCTTTTTCATATGAAATTCCCTGCGCCGATCACTGGGCCTACCCCGGTTTAAGATTTATCAGGCAATGGGGAATGGCTTCCGGCGGTTATAATAACAATTACCGGCTGGATGATGAGATGCCTGCGGCAAGCTTTTTAAACGCGATCACGAGGATAACCGGCCCAGAAATGGGGAGGGTAATTTATAACGAGGGCGAGACGCTTACCCTGATAAGCGTTTCCCGGATTATATGCAGCCTTAAAAATATCAGTCTATCAAAGTCAGAAGCTTTTATGTATTTGAAGTTGGCCGGATTTTGGGATCCGGATTTGTTGAAACATATTCAAAATGAAGGCAAGATCAGCAGGGGGGCCGGATATATGATTATTAAAAGGTATGCGGAATGGAATCCCCCTACAGGCGCGAATCAGGGGGGACAAATTTGATCCATAGCCCAAAGACCCGTATCGTAAGTCAAAAAATGATTTTTCCGGGTTGCTGCCTGCTGAAAATCTTTTCTCCGGAGATAAGCAGAACGGCAAAACCGGGGCAGTTTATCCAGGTGCGTATTTTGCCCCTGCTGGATTCTACGCTGCGCCGTCCTTTTAGCATTCATCGGGTAAACCGGGAGGAAGGTGAGTTGTCTCTGCTTTACCGGGTGGTTGGCCGGGGTACGACGCTGCTGTCTATGGAAAGAGAAAACGATTTTTTAGATGTTATCGGTCCATTGGGAAAGGGTTTCAATATTCCCGAAGGAAAGAGAAAACTGGCGATAGCGGCGGGCGGAATCGGAATCGCCCCCTTGTTTTTTTTGCTTGAGGAATTAGCGCGAAGTGAAAACAAGGATTATACAATCTATACCCTGTTGGGAGCGCGTACCGGCGAAGAATTAATTCTAGTCAAGGAAATAACAAGTCTTACGGAAAGTTTTCCCGGAGGCGTCGAAATTGCAACCGACGATGGAACGGTTGGCCACCGGGGGCCAGTGACGGAATTGCTTGAGGATGTTCTTGCAAACCGGCCGGTCGAAATGGTTTATGCCTGTGGTCCGCATGATTTCCTTCGTGTTTCCTCCGCCATGCTGGAAAAACATGGAGTAGCCGGGCAATTTTCCATTGAGGAACGTATGGCCTGTGGAATAGGCGCCTGCTATTCATGTGTTTGCAAAACCCGACGGGAAAATGGAGAACAACCTGTTTACAAGCGAGTATGCGTTGATGGGCCGGTCTTTGATGCCAACGAGGTGGTTTTTTAATGGAAGCTTTGAATAGCGAACCCAACCTGGCAGTTGAGATAGCCGGAATAAAGTTTAAAAATCCAGTCATGAACGCATCCGGAACTTTCGGTCTTGAAAAAGAATATTCAATATTTGTCAACCTGAGCCAACTTGGCGGAGTAGTTCTTAAAAGCCTGACACTCCGGCCATGCCCGGGAAATCCTCCGCCCCGGATATTTGAGACAGCGTCAGGTTTATTAAATTCTATTGGCCTGCAAAATCCGGGAGTAGAAAATTTCACAAAATTTTGCCTGCCTGGTTTGAAAGAGTTATCAACGAATATAATTGCAAGCATAGCAGGCGGTACTGTGGAAGAGTATGCCGCCGTCGCCGGCAAACTGGGTGAATCTGAGATAATAACGGCGCTTGAGCTAAACATATCCTGCCCGAATGTAAGGCATGGCGGTATGCAATTCGGCGTTTCGCCATCGGCGTCTGCGGAAGTGGTTAAAAGTGTTAAGGCAGCGACAGGTAAACCTGTTATAGTAAAACTATCTCCGAATGTAACCAGTATTGTAGAAATAGCATACAGTGTCGCTGATGCGGGAGCGGACGCTCTTTCAATGATCAATACCCTTACGGGGGTGGCTATTGATATTTACCGGCGCAGGCCGGTCCTGGGCAACATCAAAGGAGGGCTGTCCGGACCGGCTGTTAAACCTGTGGCCGTCAGGGCTGTCTGGGAGGTTTACCGGGAAGTCGATCTGCCGATCATTGGTATGGGCGGCATAACATGCGCCCGGGATGCCCTTGAATTCATCATGGCCGGCGCCAGGGCGGTTGCGGTAGGGACGGTGAATTTTATTAACCCGGAGGCGACAATTGATATATTGGAAGGAATCACACTATTCTTAAAAGAAAACGGGGTCAAAGATATTAATGATTTGGTAGGTGTTGCCCATGATACAATGCAAGGATTTTAATTAAACGTAAACGGGGCAATAGAAAAGCTGGTCTTAAGATGAATACCTGGAAAACAATACTTTTACAGAAGAATTTATTTTAAGCCCTTCTTGAGTTGCTACTCAGGTTGTTTAGGCTATAGGCTGTAGGCTGTTAGTCACGCATTGACCGAATCAAGGCGCTCAGAACCTTCTCGGTCTCCGCCATTTTCGAGTCGCATTCGGGAACATCCAACTCATTTGTATAACCCAAGCGGCTGGCCAAGCCGAACTGGTAATGCAGTTCCCTTGCGGAACCGAAGGCTATTTCAAGAAAGCGA
>DFZT01000006.1 GCA_002382755.1 Firmicutes bacterium UBA4049
ATAACCCAAGCGGCTGGCCAAGCCGAACTTCTACAGGCTTCAGCCTACAGCCTAATTGCCTACAGCCTACAGCCTACAGCCTAACAGCCTGAATAGTTACTAAACTAGACCAATAAATTTGTAAATATCAGCTGTTCTTAAATCCCTGGCAACAAAATCCGCCCCGGCACGGCGCAGAGCTTCCTCCTGACCTATACGCCACACGCCGACTGCGTCAAAACCCAGTGATTTTGCCGCCTCAATTCCCGATGAAGCGTCTTCAAAAACCACGAATCGCAGTTTTTCACCGGGCATAAGCTCTTTTATCCTGGAGGAAGCAAATTCCAGTATGTTTTTTTTGCCCTCCAGATCGGTTCCGCAAACATCAATGTCAAACAATTTGTATAGTGTGTTCCCTTCATCCATTGTATTAAAAACAGGGCCAATCTCTTTAATCAAACGTTCTTTGGTTACCCTGATCAGCATGTCTTTGGCATTTTTTGAGGCCGACGCCGCCGCCTGCGGGATTCCTTTTCTTTTAGCTTCCCAGAGTGTCAAGACAGCGTCCGGGAACAGATTGAACTTTCCTGCTTCGATGAGGTTATTGATCAGCTTGTTCTTTTCGCTGCAGTACCTTTCCAGGATAACCTTTTTCTCCTCCTTTGTCTTTGCCCCGAGACGGTCATAAACATTGTTCAGCTCAAGGATATTGTTGCCCCCCTCGAACCTCGGCCGGGAAGCAACGAAATTAAAATAAAAATCCGAACCCATTGTTTTGACCAGATACGGCTCTTTCGCCGCAGTTATTCGCCAGGCATCCTCATGCGGGCTGTCAACCACAACCCCGTCAATGTCCCATATAAAAGCTACTTTTTCAAACATTTCAGCTCACCTTTTCAAAGTGATTCTTTGGCCGCGGCTTAAAAAATACTTTTTACCGCCTACTTCCAGCCAGATACCCTCCCTGTTTCCAACCCTGTCCCGGACAAGTAAGACCTCCGTCTGAAGCTTTTCTTGGCCGTTGACGACTTTTAGCTCAAACAAAGCATTTCTGAACCAGAAATTAAGGCGAATGCCGCTTATTTCCTCAGGTAAAACCGGGTTCAGAGATAAAATTTCCCCTTTTATTTTTATCCCGGCAAAACCGTATGCCGCAATTTGCCACGCGCCGCCAAGCGCGGCCGCATGCATGCCAACTTCCGTATTGCCGTATAAATTGCCGTAATCCGCCCTCACGGCCTGCATGAAATGCTTGTATGACTCCTTTAGGTTCCCCAACTCGAGCGCTATAATTGCATAACTCGGCAAACTGAGGCTTGATATATGCGTGGTCCTCTTTTCATAAAAATCGTGGTTTATTTGTTTCATACGGCTTTCGAATTCGCTGGCGAACAATTGCATTAAAAGTATAACGTCAGCCTGCTTGATCAACTGGGTGTCTTTGGCGTCGGCAAGATCTAACGAAGCAGGCCAGACCGGCATTCCGTCTTGATCCCATTCCTGAATTAAGATCTCTTTTTTACTGAAATAACCTTCAAACTCTTCAATCAGGCCGTCCTGGTTGATAAAAAAAACAATTTTTTCCGAGATCCCTCTCCAGGACCGGATCTCTTCCTCTTTTAATTTAATTTTCCTGGCCAGCCGGTTTAGGCGAAGGGGATGCTCCTTGGCCAGCAAGTCGTAAAGCTCCGCCGCGTATCTCAAATTCCACCTGGCCATATAATTTGTATAAAAATTATTATCTACACATTCCTGAAACTCATTTGGACCGATGACATTTTTTATCTCGTAATAGTTTTTTTCGCTGTTATAGTTTACGCGTGTTGCCCAGAACCGGGCTGTTTCAAAAACCATTTCCGCGCCGTAACGGAGCATGAATTCCCTGTCGGAAGTAGCCTGGTAATATAACGCTACTCCGTAAATTATATCTCCCGAGATATGTATCTCTCTTTCGGAAACGTAAACGGGAATAACTGTGCCGTCAAAGTTAATCCATGTTTCGGGAGTCTCGTCATTTCCGCTTGCAGCCGATTCCCACGGCCACCAGGCCCCTTCGTATCCGCTTTTCCTTGCCTTGGCCCTGGCCTGTTTTAAACGCCGGCAGCGGTAAAGGAGAAGATTCTTGGCCAGCCGAGGTTGAGTAAAGACAAAAAACGGCAGAACAAAGATTTCCGTATCCCAGAATATGTGGCCTTTATACCACCCTCCCGATAATGTTTTTGCCGGGATACTCACATCCAAATCCTCGGGCGGGACGGCAATCAGAAGATGATAGATATTCAGCCGCATATTATTCTGCAGAAAAGCCCTGTCTTCGATTTGGAAATCGGAAGTTTCCCACCTTTTTTTCCAGGCGTCGCAATGGGCTTTGAAAACGGCCGGGACGCCTTTTTCTTTTAGAGCGCCAAGTAATTTCAGACAGCTTTTTTTTACGCTGCGCTTTTTGTCACGGGATGTATAGATTGTAATATAAGATGTGAACGTATATTTTTTCCCCTTAAGGGCTTTGAAGGAAGCATTCCTGGAAATAGTATTCTCGCCGAGCGAAACGGCCCATTTTATTTTCGGGGGGGCGCCTCTTCCCGAAAACTCCAGGTCTGTGGCCATGCCAATTGACTGCCCTAAATTAGTTGTTTTTGCTTCAAGGTAAACGGCCCTTTCAGGATCATTAAACGAACAGTTCCGGACAGAGTAATGCCTGACAGGATCTCCGACCGGCTGAATAGCATTTTCAATTGTACCGTCGATTACCCTTTTGATTGTTATTTCAGCGTCACAATCCAGCGGTTTTAAAGAAAAAACCATTACGGCGGCGTGAAAGTCCTTCAAACTGAAGAAGCGCGCCGATTCATATTCGTACCTGCCCCGCTCATTTTGAAAGACTGTCCGTCTGTGCAGAACGGCCTTTTTCAGGTCTAAAGCCCGGCGGTGTTCGACAACCTTCATCTCGCTTACAGAAAGCCTGCCGCCGTTAATATAAATATCTACTCTCACCGGATTGGGAGCGTTGACAATTTCAAAAGGCTGACTCCCGGTTTGATTATAAATGCCGGCCAGATAAGTCCCGGGATACCCGTTCTCAAAGCTTTCCTCAAGGACGCCCCTTGAACCGAGGTACCCGTTGCCAAGTGTAAAGATTGTCTCCAAAAACTCTCTTTTTTCCGGATCAAAACCTTCCGTGCCGATTACCCAGCTCTCTTCTGGCAATTTGTTAATCAAGAACCCCCTCCTCTTTCTTATAAAACCGCTCTTTTTAATTTCCCTTGCCCGACGCGGCAAGTTAACTTGTTGGCCTTTTTTTAATCACTTCTTTATAGAGCCTTTCGTAGCTGTCCACCATTACCTGTGAAGTAAAAAGATTTTCTACCCTTTCCCGGCATTTAAAGGGGTTGATGCTTCCTGCCCGGCCAGCGGCCGCAACAAATTCCTCCATGGTTTCAACCACGAAACCTGTGACGCCATGTTCAACCACCTCCGGGGCTGATCCCTTCTTGAAAGTAATCACTGGTGTGCCGCAGGCCATCGCCTCGACCATAGTTATACCAAAAGGCTCCTCCCATTGAATCGGGTAAAGGTAGCCTTTCCCCCGGGAAAACAAACGCATTTTTTCCTCGCTGTAGTGCCCCAGTTCACCAATGTAAGTTATCTTCCGATCAAGATAAGGCCGGATAAATTGCTCAAAATAATTTACCTCGTCCCGCTCGTGAACTTTACCGGCCAAAACAAGCTTTGCTCCCATTCGCCTGGCTGCCTCGCAGGCAAGGTGGGGGGCTTTTTCCTGATTGAAACGGCCTATGTAAAAGAAATAATCCTCCTTGTCCGGGAAAAAAGGATACTTATCAAATTTGACACCGTTATACACTGTGCCAAGGTAATTAAGACCAGGGAGAAAAGAGCGCTGGTTGTTGCTTATGGAAATGAAATGAATTCCCGGATGGTTGGCGAAAAGTCTGTAGAACGCCTTGTTTTCCTCGTCAAAAGGGCCGTGCAGCGTATGCACGACGGGAACTTCTTTTAAAAAAGCAGCGCAGCACAATCCTTCCTTCCAGGTGTGATCATGGATTAAATCAAAGCCTTTTCCGATTACTTCCAAATATGATGCCAAGGTATGGCTTAAAGCTGTATTTAGAAAACTTGAAGCGGGTTTGTCCAGGCAGGCTTTCATTTCCTGGTCAAAATAATTAAAGAGATGCGCTTTTGTGGTTGACTCTGCGACCGTGCATACCGTAACTTCATGGCCTTTGGAAACCAGCCCGTCAGCAAGGAGGCTGGCGACAACTTCAATACCTCCGTAGCCGGCAGGAGGAATCTTAAACCAGGGCGGCACGATTATTGCTATCTTCATTTCTTCACCTTGATTCTTTAAATTATATATTTATATTGTCTTAAAAATGAATAAATTACAGGCCGCTCCAGTCACAGCCAGCTTTGTTCCGGAGAATTTTAAGCCAAAAATTTTTTCAGTCAGTTAATACGCTATTTTTATCTTAAATGCTTCGAACCAGGATCATACGTAAAGCTATCCAATAATTCCTGGCTGCTGCTGTAAAAATAAATCCTTACCAGCTCAAGGTTGACGTCTGCATCATCTTCAAATGTGTCGGAAATTGTCTCGCAAATATCCTTGACCTTACTTTCAATATCGTCGCTATCAAGCCCTTCCCATTCGGTATCAGCATCGGCGTCATTCGCCTTTAATTTAACGGTAACATTGTAACTGGAATAGCTGGCGCTTGTTACTTTAAAAGTAATGCCTTTTACAGAAAAACTGTCGTCCTTCAGACTGTCCTCAACATCCTCAATAGCCTGTGTGTCAACCCGGTAATCCTTGTCTGTATCTGTAAAGGTTACTGCAAGGCTGGAGGTTCCGTTCTTGGAAAAATTAACTAACGTGTCATCGCTGTCATTATCTATAATTTTTCCGGTCACCTGAGTGCTGCTGGAAAGCTCATCCTGAATACTGTTCACCAGATTTTTAATCCAGCTTTTTATTTCGCTGTCGGTCAAATTCTTCCATTTGCTTTTATAGCTGCCCAGATCAACCTCAATTTTAACAGTTACGTCATCTTCGTCACCGCTGAGGCTGATGTCATCAATCTTTACCGTTTTCAGATAATCGTAATCTGAAATCAGGTCGTCTTCCAGGTCCCCAAGTCCAGTATTATTTTTTTTATTATCTTTTTTGAGCGAATTAATTTCATCTTTTAAACTTTGTATTTCGCTGTTTTTTTGCGCTAATTGCATTGTGAGATTCTCAATTGTTTTGTCCTTCTGGGCCAGCGCCTCGGTATCGGCTGTTTTACCGGTAATTTTGACCGTCTTTAGTTTATTGTCCCAGTCAACCTTTAAATTTAACGCTTCAGCAACCACCCTGATTGGAACGAGAGTCCTTCCCTTAAGAATGACAGGTTCCCCGTTTGTTCCTGCGCTTATGGTTTTACCGTTCACAATCAGCTTGATCACCTGGCTGATACTGACTTGATTGGTTGCTGCCGCAGCATCCGCAGCCGCGGCGACCAAAAACAATATAGAAAGTGACAGCAACACGGCGATAATTTTTTTCTTCATGGCTTTCAACTCCTTTATTTTTTATTTTTTTAGCGCCTGCAAATCTGCAAACCGGTACCGGTTAACCAGGCATAACTAACCCCTCCTACTTGTATACTTGCCATAAATTTAAAACTTCTGAAAAAAAATTTACTTTTATAAAGATAAGTTTAATATATCGTTGTTTTAAAATAATGATATTTTTTCCGTTCTAGGAAGCGGCGTCCTGACGGGGATATATAACTGTCAAAGTCTCATTTTGCAGGAATAATAAGTAATTCCACAACAAAGATCGAAAACCCTTTACTTCTGTCAAAAAAATCGTTTTATCAAGCCCGGATAAGAATAAAAAAACCGGCCTTTAAAAGCCGGCAGTGGTTAATCAAGCTTTGTTATTAATATGCGTATATACTCCCATACGGTCTTTTAGAAAGCGGCAGAATTTTCCGGAAATGCCCCTGGAGGATATCTTCCGTATTTAAGTCGAAGCGCTGCGCAAATTCTCCTGAATACTGCCGGATAATTTCCAGGTCTCGGTCGTCAGTCTCGTAAATTCCAACATCTTTTCCAAGCTGGCTTTTTTCTATGTTCCCTCTTACGAAAATCACACCCCCATGCATTCCGGTCCCAATATAGCTGGCATTGTGGTTTTTGTCCCTGCTTAAGGCCAGCCCGAGTAAAATGACTATCCCGCCTGCCATGTACTCTCCGAAAAAATCCTGGGCGGTCCCGCCGATGACCAGCACAGGCACCTTGTCGTTATACTGCTTCATGTGAATAGCGGTCCTGTAACCGACATTGTTCCTGATAAAAATTTTTCCGCCCCGCATTGACATGGCCGCAACATCTCCGGCTTTGCCATGAACGACTATTTCACCATCGTTCATCGTGTTGCCGACGCCATCCTGGGCATTACCATATACGGTAAGCCGCTGGCCGTTTAAAAAAGCGCCCAGGTCATTCCCGGCAGTCCCGTAAATTTTCAGGTTAACATCAGATCCGGGTACGGTGGTTAATCTGGTGCCGATATACCTCTGCCCGAAAACATTCCTGACGGTAATATCCCGCGCTCCTTGAGAGGCTACTTCCCTGAGCAAATCGTTCAATTCTTTGTGCCTCAGGTTTAAAGCGTCTATCCAGGCTTCAGACCCGCTGATTGTCGCATACCCGCCAAGTTCACTCACATGTCTGGACCCTTCCAGAAAAATGTCACGCAAACCCGCCTTTAAAGCCAGACCTGCCATTATCTAATCACTCCCCCGCTCCTTTTACTCCCAGAACATCCAGTTCCCAGCCTTCCAGCCCGACGCCGCGCAGGTGGTCCCTGTTGCCCCTTATACTCTCAATCGCATTTATACCCATGCCTCCGAGCATTTCCTTGATCTCGTGCTCCCAACTCCTCAGCATGTTAACCAGCTTGGCGCTGGCGATTTCCGGGTTAAGCCTTTTCGCCAGATAAGGATCCTGTGTGCAGACCCCCCATGCGCATTTCCCCGTGTAGCATTTCTGACAAAGCGTGCAGCCCATGGCAACCAGCGCAGAGGTGCCGATATATACGGCATCCGCCCCCAGCGCGATTGCCTTGAGGACATCCCCGCTGCACCTGAACCCGCCGGCGGCTATAACCGAACATTTATTCCTGATTCCCTCGTCGCGAAGCCTTTTATCAACAGCCGCCAGAGCAAGTTCCAGAGGTATTCCTATATTGTCCCTGATTATTTTGGGCGCCGACCCTGTCCCGCCCCTTATGCCGTCGATGGCGATGATATCCGCGCCGGCCCTGACTATTCCGGAGGCGATGGCGGCCACGTGGTTTACCGCGGCAATCTTAACGGAAATTGGTTTTGTATAGTTGGTGACCTCTTTCAGGGCGTAGATCAGCATCGAGAGATCCTCAATTGAATAAATGTCATGCTGGGGCGCCGGAGAAAGAGCGTCCGACCCCTCCGGAATCATTCTGTTCCTGGCCACGTTAAACGACACCTTTTCGCCGGGGAGATGCCCGCCGATACCGGGCTTGGCGCCCTGCCCAATCTTGATTTCAACAATTGACGCGCAGTTAAAGTATTCCGAATCGACGCCAAACCTTCCGCTGGCGCATTGAACGACCGCGTTCCCGCCGTATTTTTCCCTCATTTCAAGCGGCAGGCCGCCTTCGCCGGTGTTGAACAAAGTTCCCACTTCCCTGGCCGCCATAGCCAGAGACAGGAAAGCCTGGTAACTGATTGCTCCATAGGACATGGCTGAAAAAGCCACCGGGAGCTCAATCATCTTGTTAGGGTTCAGCTCGCTCTTTATCTCGAAGCCTTCTTCACTTAAGTCAATTTCAAGCGAATCCGGCTTTTTTCCTAAAAATGTCTTCAGCTCCATGGGTTCCCGCAAGGGATCGATCGAAGGGTTGGTTACCTGCGAAGCGTTTAAGACAAGGTGATCCCAGTAAACCTTGTACGGCTTGTCGTTCCCGCTCCCGGCCAGGATCACGCCGCCGGTTTCCGCCTGCTTTTTTAAGTCCTGGAGCTTTTCCCTGGTCCAGCTGAAATTAAGCTTGTATTGAGAAGGATGCGGCCGGACACAAAGAGCGCCTGTCGGGCAAAAAACAGCGCACCTCTGGCAGCCGACGCAAACCTCCTCGCAGGAGAACATGGCGTCAAGATCGGGGTCATACTTGTGGCCTCCCAATGGACACTGCCTTTCACAGACCCTGCACTTGATACAGCGTTCTGTTTTCCTTTCAATGGCAAATTCCGGCAACAGATACGAATACATTTTCAATCACACCCTGCTATATAGAATTATCCATGCTCAATAAATGGTCAGTAGAGTTCATCCTTACCACGACGGGATTGCCTCCGTGAGGTGTCCAGGCAAAATCAAGATCCGGCGCCACTGATCTGATCGCCGCTTCTTCCGAAGAAAGATAAACCAGATCGTCTTTTGCGCCGGCGGTGATTGGCCTCAGCCTGATCCTGTCGGTGATCCCGAACATCTCGTTATGGCGGGCTACGATAACAGTAAACGGCCCATTTAAGAGCAGGGGGCCATAAACCATCCGCAGCGTTGTATTAAGATGTTTTTCCTTTTCCCGCATCTGATCGATAGCGTCCCACATCGGAGGAGCAAAAATCTTCGAAACGACCTCTATAGGAAGGCCCTGCCTTCTCATCAAAAAGTCCACGGCATAGGCCATAACTTCCGTATCTGTAAATAAAGTGCAATAATACCCGTACATCTCAAGAAACCTCCGGTTGGTCCCGTATGAGGAAATCTCCCCGTTATGGACAACCGTCCAGTCGAGAATACTGAACGGGTGGGCTCCGCCCCACCACCCGGGCGTATTGGTCGGAAACCTGCTGTGTACGGTCCAGATATAACCTTCGTACAGCTTATCAAGCAAAAAATAGTCCGCAATTTCGTCGGGGAACCCAACCCCCTTGAAGACGCCCATATTTTTACCCGAAGAGAATACATAGGCGTCGTCAATGCTCGTGTTAATGTGCATAACCTTATCAACTACAAACTCGTCGTCGGAAAAGTTTCTTTCATCACCCTTTTTTTCGGGCGTGACAAAATACCTCCAGACAAGAGGGGGGTGAAAAAGACTGACCTGCGGATTGGTTGGTATTTGTTCATCGTAGGCGACGTTAAAATTTTCCGTCAGATATTTCTCCACTGTCGTCTTAACATCGCGCTTTTTATTTTCAAACATTATGTGCAGAGCATAGTAATCTTTGTAGTCCGGGTAGATCCCGTAGACGGCAAACCCGCCTCCGAGGCCGTTCCCCCTGACCTTGATGTTTTTAATTGCAGATATGGCTATATTGCCAGGGAACCTTTTTCCGCTCGTATTCATCACGCCAAAAAGGCCGCATGCTTCCCTGCCCTGATCGGGCAGGTACCTTTCGCTGCTCTTTCGCTCAAGTCCGATCATTGCCATCCACCACCCCAAGGATAATATGTTCTTTTAACAGTTCCCACCTAAGCTTTTCCGGGATGCTCCAATATCCGAAGTCTTCATTGAAAAGATCCCCGGTAAAAGGGGAAACGTCCGCCCGGGATCTCATGAGATTTACAAAAATACCCGCCCTGCTGATTTTCCCCGCCAGGATAAGGCCGACAATCCTGCCTTCCCTGAGGATAAATTTTCGATAATACTTCTGCTCCTTAACCAGCCGGACAAGATTAACAAGACCAACGGACTCATCTGTGGAGACATTCAAACCGGCGGTTATCAGGTAAAGATCAAAAAAATGCATTGAATTCATATTCGTCGTCCAACCGCTTTCCCGCCCGCCGCCGGCCATATTCGAACCCGCTATCCGGCCCCCAAGGTAAGCGTTGGGCCAGAGAGGGATAACCTTACTCACCCCGGCAACGGTATCATAAACCTGGGCGCAGTCACCGCAGGCATATATATCGGCCTGTGAAGTTTCCATTCGCCCGTTAACTAAAATGCCCCTGTCAATTTTTAACCCCGCCTGACTGGCCAGTTCGACGCGCGGGGCGACCCCCATTGCCAGGACCAGCATATCGCATGGAATTTCCGTACCGTCTGTCAAAACCACACCGGTAACGGAACTGCCGCCGTTAATTTCTGCAATTGTGTTTTTGGTAATAATTTCAACCCCGTTTTCCCGAAAGAGGGCCTCCAAGAGCTGGGAAACAGCCTCGTCAACAACAGGCGCCAGTACCCTTCCGGCAAGCTCGATTACATATACCTTCAAGCCCCTTTTGCTCAATGCCTCGGCCGCCATCAAGCCGATCACGCCGCCGCCGAGCACAACAACCCTGCGGGAATTCACCAGGGCCTTTTCTATTTCTAAGACATCGTTCATGTTCAAAAAAGTAAAAATTTTTTTCTTATCCAGGCCGTTAATGGGAGGAATAAGCGGCTGCCCGCCGGTTGCCAGAAGAAGTTTTCCATAGGCAATCCTTTCTTGATTGGCAAGCAGCGCTTCTTTTTTGTCAGGATCTATTTGAACGGCTTTTTGACCCAGTATAGCAGTTACCCTATTCTGTTCATAAAAGTCAGGGGGCCTGTAATACATCTTTTCAAGATCGATTTTTCCTACAAGATAATAGGGCAAAAGAGCTCTGGAATATACGTGACGGGCTTCCTCGGAAATCAGAGCTATTGAACCGCGGCCATCCAAAGACCTCAGCATTTCAATACATCCCATGCTCCCGGCGGAATTGCCGATAACCGCGTAATCAAACGTTGGGTTCATCCATTACCCCCCCTTTTTTTTCCGGATCGGCATAAACAAGAGCCCCGTTCGGGCAGCGGCTTACACAATACGGGTTCTCCAACCCCTGGCAAAGGTCGCATTTGATTACCTTCTTGTTTTCCCGGTCGATAATAATTCCCCCATAAGGGCAGACAAGCACACAACTGTAACAACCGACGCATTTCTCAGAATCGTGGACTATCCTGCCGCTCGCGGCATCCATGTAAAGAGCCCCGCTTATGCAGGCAAAAACACAATCCGGCTCGGCACAGTGCCTGCACTGCAGGGCAAAAGTAACCGGCAGTTTTTCTTCTACAATAACCCTGGCTGAAGCTTTAACCTTTTCATGTAAAAATGCTTTGATAATGTCTTTTGTTTGAGAATGAGCCACCACACACCATATCTCACACAGGTGGCAGCCTATACATACTTCCGGCTTGATTAAAATTCTTTCCATTGGTGTTGGCCTCCCCTTTAAGACTGGAGGGCTAAAAAACAAAAAACCCACGGCAGGCATACCGAGGATTAATTCGCCCTAAAAACTCCCCTATTAAGGCAAACCATATCTTAGTTCAAAATAACCTGCACGCGGGCTTCATTGCCCTTTTGTTCGGCACATCTTGGCCTATTATTTTAACGCTGTAGACTGTAGACTGTAGACTGTAGACTTTTGTCCGGCACATCTTGGCCTATTATTTTAACCGGTCTTAATACTTGGTCAGATATTCTTCCAGTTCCCAGGGATGTACCTGTATCCGGTACCGTTCCCATTCAATTCTTTTAGCCTCCAGAAAGCGCTCTGTAACGTGAGGCCCCAGCGCGTCCATGATCACCTGATCGGCGGTCAACTTGTCCAGGGCTTCGGAAAGGCTCCCCGGCAGACTATTTATGCCAAGTTTCTCACGCTCTTGCGGAGTCATCTCGTATATGTTCTGGTCACACGGCAGCGGCGGCTTAACCTTCTTTTTAATCCCGTCCAGGCCCGCTTTGAGACATACGGCCAGGGCCAGATAAGGGTTACAGGACGGATCCGGGCTCCTTAATTCGATCCTTGTGGACTGGCCTTTTTTAGCCGGCACACGGATCAAGGGACTCCGGTTCCGGGAAGACCAAGCCACATAAACCGGCGCCTCATAACCTGAAACCAGCCTTTTGTATGAATTTACAGTCGGGTTTGTAATTGCGGTGAGCGCCTGTGCATGGTTCATCAACCCGCCAATATAATAAAGACATGTATCGCTCAGCTGAAGGGGCGCATCCGGATCGTAAAACATGTTGACCCCGTCCTTCATCAGAGACTGGTTTAAGTGCATACCCGAACCGGGAAGCCCTATAATTGGTTTGGGCATGAAAGTTGCGTGCAGGCCGTGGCGCTGCGCAATGGTACGCACTACAAACCTGAATGTCACTACCCTGTCAGCGGTTTCTACAGCATCGGCGTATTTAAAATCAATTTCATGCTGTCCCGGTCCAACTTCGTGATGCGAAGCCTCAACTTCATAGCCCAACTCCTCCAGCGTTAAGACTACATCACGCCGGGCGTCTTCTCCAAGATCAACAGGGGTTAAATCAAAATAACCCGCCTTGTCATGGGTAATCGTCGTCGGCCGGCCGTCGCTGTCCACCTGAAACAGGTAAAACTCAGCCTCGGGTCCGACCATCATGGTATATCCCATTTCCTTCGCTTCCTGAGCGACCTTTTTCAGTATGAAGCGGGGGTCTCCGATAAACGGTTCGTCATCCGAGGTATAAATATCACAGATTAGACGCGCAACTGCTCCTTCCCGGGGCCTCCATGGAAAAACAACAAACGTGGAAGGATCCGGCTTTAAATACATATCCGACTCTTCAATCCGCACAAACCCTTCAATTGACGAACCGTCAAACATAAGTTCCCCGTTTAATGCTTTTTCCAGCTGCTCTACAGTAACGGAAACATTTTTCAGCACTCCAAAGATATCGGTAAATTGAAGACGGATAAATTTAACACCGAGTTCCTTGGCCATCCTTAGTACTTCGTCATTATCTAGCTTCTCCAACCATATCTCTTCCCTTCGTTCAGAGCGAAATACTTACAAAAAAAGACCCCATTCAGGTTGGTTTAATTCACCTGTCATGATGGCCCCGTAGCCTAAATAAGTACGCCCTTGTACTTGGTTATTAGCTTGTAGTTTATTATAGCAATATTTGTTTTAAAATAAAAGTATTTTTTATCAGAAAATCTATAACCACCAGGAAAACAAAACAAATTACTAAAACATTGTCAGATAATTTTCAATCTCCCAGGAGCATATTCGAGTGCGGTACTCATCCCACTCTATTCTTTTGGCGTCTGTAAAACGCATGAAGATGTGTTCGCCCAGCGCATGCTTAATTACATCATCTTTCTCAAGTTCTGAAAGCGCTTCCTCAAGGCTTGCGGGCAGGCTGCCGATGCCAAGTTCCCGCCTTTGTTCGGGCGTAAGTTCATAAACATTCAGGTTATGCTGAGGCGGGGGCTGAATCCTGTTCTCGATACCGTCAAGCCCTGCTGAAAGACAGGCGGCAATTGCCAGGTAAGGGTTGCAGGACGGGTCCGGACTCCTTAGCTCTATCCGCGTTGACATACCCCTCTTGGCAGGCACCCGAATCAGCGGGCTTCTGTTGCGCTGCGCCCAGGAGATGTAGACGGGCGCTTCGTAGCCGGGAACCAGCCTTTTGTATGAGTTCACAGTCGGGCTCGTCACAGCGGCGAGGGCCCTGGCATGTTTCAGCAGCCCGCCGACATAAAAGCGCGCCAGGTCACTTAAACCTTCCTGGTCGGCGGGATCAAAAAAGACATTTTCACCGTTTCTAAACAGGGACTGGTGCATGTGCATACCGCTTCCATTTATCCCGAATACCGGTTTGGGCATAAACGTGGCATGCAGGCCATAGCGCTGCGCAATCGTCCGCACTACGAATTTAAAGGTCATTATTTTATCCGCGGCGTCCAGCGCCTCTGAATACATGAAGTCAATCTCATGCTGTCCGGGCGCAACCTCGTGATGGGACGTCTCGATCTCAAAGCCCATCTCTTCCAGTGTAAGAACCATCGACCGCCGGGCATTTTCACCCAGATCCGCAGGACTCATGTCAGAATAACTTGCCCTGTCATGGGTCTTCAGAGTGGGATTGCCTTCCTCGTCCGTATAGAAGAGGAAAAATTCGCACTCCGGCCCTACTTTCATCGCAAAACCGCGTTCACTGGCCTTGGCGATTGTCTTTTTCAGCGCATTGCGCGGGCAACCTTCAAAGGGGATCCCGTCGGGATAATAAATATCGCAGATCATCCGGGCAACTGCGCCTTCTCTGGGCCGCCACGGAAAGACGGCAAAAGTTTCCGGATCGGGGCGCAGGTACATATCTGATTCTTCGATGCGGACGAAACCGTGGACGGACGACGCGTCAAACATAAGTTCCCCATCCAGGGCTTTCTCCAACTGCTCTATGGTAATAGCGACATTCTTTAAGACACCCATGATATCTGTAAACTGAAGACGGATAAATTTCACACCCTGTTCCCTGGCAAGGGCCAGGATATCACTTTTTTTTACAGAGTCCACTCCAATCATCCTTTCTTTTTTTTCTTAAAATAAAAAGGCCTTTTAAAAAGGAACATCCCTTTCCAAAGGCTCCTTTGCCTCCTCTATGTAAAAAACCGTTACGGTTTATTTTCTTAAATTTTGTGTAAGTATAATTGCTTCCGCCACCTGACGCATGGTGACACGGCTGTTCATGCTCTGTTTCTGAATTTTTTTAAATGCCTCAGCCTCACTGATGTTCAGAGTTTCCATCAAAATTCCCTTTGCCTGCTCGACGAGTTTGCGTGCCGTCAGCGCTTCCTGCATTTCTTTAATTTTATTTTCAAGCGAAATAATCTCCTGATAGTTGGACAGTGATATTTCAACGGCAGGCAGCAGGTCGGCCTCTTCAACCGGTTTAACCAGAAAAGCGGCTACGCGGGCAGCTTTCGCTTTCTCCAGAAGAACCTGGGCGTGCGAGCTGGCTAAAACCACAACAGGGGCAATTTTGTCCTCGTGTACGATAGCGGCTACTTCCAGGCCGTCCATACCGGACAGTTCAGCCCCGATAAACAGGAGGTCCGGCTGTCTGCTTCTGACAAGTTTTAATGCGCTTAATCCGTCGCCTGCTTCTCCCACTACCGAGTAACCAAGTTTTACAAGCATGGTTTTTATATTTTTTCTTAGCGCCGGGTCGCCATCTACGAGTACAATCCGGCTTTCCGCCACGGTTACTCCCCCTTTCTTAACAACTAAATTGGGGTAGAAAAAATGCCCGTTAAACAGATTCAGCATCTGTTTTTGGGGCATCGTCGCCTTTTCTTTTGTACTTCTTTGTACCAACCCAGTAGTTAATATTATAACCTGTAACTATCCGGCAGGCAATATCCCCATTGACTGTCTGTCCAGATTTTTTATCGCAAAGAACCACGCTAAACAGCGGCTCCGGATTTATCCTGCTAAACCCACCCGCGAGCTTTAATCGCATCGGCTACACGTGAAACCGCAATTACATAAGCGGCCTGCCGCATATTTATATTATATTTTTTAGAAGCTTCAAGCACCGCATGGTAGGCTTTGGTCATTTTCTTATCTAAACGTTCGTAAACTTCTTCCTCTTCCCAGTAATACATATAGAAGTTTTGTACCATTTCAAAATAGGAAACAGTTACACCGCCCGCATTGCATAAGAAATCAGGAATTACATGAACCCCGTTGTTGAACAGTATTGCATCCGCCTCCGGTGTTGTAGGACCGTTGGCAAGCTCCGCCGAGATCTTTGCCTTGATCCTGGGGGCGTTTTCCTTTGTTATTACATTTTCCAGGGCTGCCGGGACCAGTATATCCACATCGAGTTCTAAAAGATCCTCATTGGATATTGGTTCAGCGTTCGGGAACATGACAACGGAGGAAGTTCTGTTCTTGTATTCCGCCACCGCCGCGGCGCTAAGGCCTTTTCTGTTGACGATGCCGCCCTTGCTGTCGCTGACGGCGACAACTTTTGACCCGAACAGTTCTTCAAACAGGGAGTGTGCGAAGGAGCCTGCATTGCCGTACCCCTGGATTGCTACTGTCGCATTCTTCAGGTCGATGCCAAATTCCTTGGCTGCCTCGCGAATAGTTGTTAATCCGCCCCTTGCCGTGGCGTCGCCGCGTCCGGCCGAACCGCCGATGATTAAGGGCTTGCCGGTAATAACACCGAACTGATTTTTCTTTTCTATTTTTGAAAACTCATCCATCATCCAGGCCATTATTTGCGGGGTTGTATAAACGTCCGGGGCAGGAACATCTTTTTCCGGGCCAATGAATGGACTTACTTTGTCGATGTATGCCCTGCTTAGACGCTCCAACTCACCCTGGGACAGCTGTTTCGGGTTGCAGATTACCCCGCCTTTTCCTCCGCCCAAAGGCAGGTCGACAAGGGAGCATTTCCATGTCATCCAGGCGGCAAGGGCTCTTACGGTGTCAATTGTTTCTTCAGGATGAAACCGTATTCCGCCTTTTGCCGGGCCTCTTGCGTTGTTGTATTGAACTCTGAAACCCTGGAACACTTTGACAGATCCGTCGTCCATGCGGACAGGAATAGAAACGTGGATTTCACGCATAGGGACCCGCAGCACTGCATGAAGACCCGGATCCAGGTCTAAAATTTTTGCGCACTGGTCCAACTGTTCTTGCGCAACCTCAAAAGGGTTGACTTGTGACATATTCTTTCTATCCTCCTCAGTTGATTAGCCTATATTATGAATAAAAAATATTTTTGTCTCTCTTGTCCCTCCTTTTAGTCTTCTTTAATAACGGGCCAGATATTCATCCAGTTCCCACTGGTGAACCTGCGCTTGATAGCGATTCCACTCTTTCCTCTTACGGTTCAGATAGCAATCGCAAAGATAACTGCCCAAGGCATTACGCAGGTAACCGTCGTTCTCTAACATTGTCAGTGAATCACTTAAATTTCCGGGTAATTTTTGAAGAGCAGGCGCCATTTCCAAGCTTTCTTCAACTGCCTGCGGCGGCGTTATTTCTTTGAGAACACCCTCCAGCCCCGCTGCCAGGCAGGCTGAAATTGTCAGGTAGGGATTGGCGGCGGGATCGGGGCTGCGCATGATTACCTGTGCGTCGTTATCACGCTGGTCGGGAACCCTGATCATCGTATTCCTGTTCTGGAATGACCATCCCTTGACAGCCGGGGCAAGTTCGCTGGAAACAAGGCGTTTGTAACTGTTAACCAGGGGGTTGGTAACAGCTGTTATGGCATCCGCGTGCCTGATCAGGCCGGCTATGAAAGAACCTGCGCTTTTGCTCAAACCAAGCGGTTCCTCCGGATCAACGAAAACATTTTGCTGCCCGCTCCATAAAGAAATGCTTAAGTGCATGCCCGAACCGTTAAAAAACGAAAACGGCTTCGGCATGAATGAGGCATGGAGGCCGTGCCGCTGGGCGATAGTCCGCACGACAAACTTGAAAGTGGCGATGTTGTCCGCCATATGCAGGGCATCGGCCTCTTTTAGAAAGATCTGGTTCTGCCCGGGTGATATCTCATGATATGAGGCGGAAACATCAAACCCCATATCCTGCAGCGTGATGACCATATCACGGCGCGCGTTTTCGCCAAGGTCCGCGGGACTCAAGTCACAGTATCCGGCCTCGTCATGGGTGATCAAAACCGGTTTCCCCTGGTCATTAAGTTGAAGAAGATAAAAGTCGATGCCTGCTCCAATCTTTGGCGCATAACCGTTGCTTTCAGCCATTTGGATATTCTTAACCAGTATCTGGCGCGAACAGGCGGAGTGCGGTTCTCCCCGAGGCGTTACCGCATCGCAGATCATCCTGGCTACTGCGCCTTCCCTCGGGCGCCAGGGAAATATAGCAAAAGTCGCCGGGTCCGGTTTAAGGTAGATATCGGATACCTTATTATCCACCGAGCCTTCGATTACCGAACTGTCGAAAAACATGTCCCCTTTAAGAGCCCTGATCAGTTCGTCCTTGGTAATGGCAATATTTTTAAATACACCAAGAACATCCGTAAACTGCAGCCTGATAAACTGTACGTTATTTTCACGGGCTCTTTCCAAAATATTATCCCCGATAAAATAACTCAAGGTTGTGCTCCTTTTTGCTTTTTATTTAAATTGCCTGTATTAAAAAACGCCTTAATTACCCGATAAAAAATCCGGAGTAAAAAAGGACGCCTTTGCCCATTCGCTAACTTTTTTAAAAACTAGTGAAATTATAACAAAAGTGATTTAAAATTCAACCCCCCTGCCTATATGAATACAGTATACACCGTCTGCCGTGCTTTTTCTCATCTTTGCGCCGCCATAACTATATTCCTGGCTATTTTTGCTAGAGGCAGGCAGTTGTCCATGCTTAAATGCCTCATATACCTGTATGCCTGCTCTTCCGTGAAACCCTTGCTTTCCATGAGCAATCCCTTTGCCTGTTCAACCAGCCTGCGCTCGTAGAGTTTTTTACGCAGTTCGACAACCTGTTTTTGAAGATCGGTCACCCGTTCGAAGCCGGCAATCGCTGTTTCCAGAACCGGAAGTATACTGGCTTCCAGAAGCGTTCTGCTCAGCACGCCGTAAACACCCGTTTTCCGGACAAGTTCGTCTACGTCCTGCCGGCGCGCGTCCACTGTAAGGACCACCGGCGCAATCATCTGCCCTCCGATAATTTCGGCGATATCCAAATCTTCGCTGCCGGGGAGCCGGTGCTCGAGAATAATCAGGGTTGGGTCCAAACGGGAGACCATCTGCAGAGTATGTTTGCCCGAGGACGATTCCCCGATTATAAGATACCCGGAATGGATCAGGATATCCTTCAGCCTGCGGCGGAAGTTCAAATCGCTTTCGGAAATAAACACTCTTGAGCCGGGCAAAGCGCCACCCCAATTTAAGTTAATTTAAGTTAATTAAGAAGAAAATATCATAAAACACCGGCTGTTTCAATTGTATAAACTTCAATCCTTTTGGCTGGATATAAACATATGAAATTTATGGAAATGTCGAATTTAGGGGAACTTTTTTCTTGTTTTAGATGTCTATATAATATATAAATAGAAACTAAGAATACTATTTTAGTGATTAGTTGGAGTACATGTAATGTTATGCCAGTAAGTGTTCGCCTAATATTAAGGTTGGCTTTTTTAGTTTTGGGAATACTGCTCTTTTCTTCCCAGGTTTGTTACGCCCAGACGGCCACGGAACCAATCAAAGTCCTCATTAATACAAAGCCGGTGTCTTTCGAAACTTCTCCCGTTATAGAAAACGGAAGGACCCTTGTCCCCTTGAGGGCAATTTCGGAAGCGCTCGGCGCCTCGGTAAAGTGGGACGGCAAAAGCAAGACAATCACGCTAACCCTGAATTCTGACGTTATCAAATTAACCATAGGCAAAGCCGGGGCTTTAAAAAATGGGCAGGCGCTTGCCCTTGATTCTCCAGCCAGGATAATCGCAGGCAATACCATGGTCCCCCTTCGCTTCATAAGTGAAGCCTTCGGGGCTTATGTCCAGTGGAACCGGGGTTCCCGGACGATTGCCATAAACTATTTGCAGCCCGATAAGCAACAAAGGGAACTGGTTGTTCAGGCAGACCAGTTAAACGTCCGGAGCGGCCCGGGCACTGATCATGAGACTTTAACCCAGGTCAGCAGGGGAACGAGGCTTCCCATCCTGGACACTTCCGCTGACTGGTACGAAGTTAAACTGCCGAGCGGCAAGACAGGCTGGGTAGTAGCCTGGTATGTGAAAGAAGACAGTCAATCTTCCGCCTCCGGCTCGGATACCACCGAAACAACCGGTCAAAACAGCTCTTCCGGAAATGATCAAAAAGACGAACAGATTAGTGATAAAGGCAGCCTGAGCCCTCCCGATCAGGTCGCCCCGCCTTATAACCCTTCAAGCCAGTCGGCAACCGTCCAAAAAATCAGTATTGACCCCGGAGATAAAAAGGTCAATGTCGAAGTAACCTGCGACCGGCGGGTTACTTACAATATTTTTACACTCAACAGCCCCGACCGGCTGATCATTGATTTAAACGATACGCAGCCCGGCTCTGTAAATACCAGCCAGGAAATCAATTCCGCCATTGCCGGCAGGCTCCGGATTGGCTGGAGCCATAGTCCGGACATAACGCGCCTGGTCTTTGACCTGACTGGAAAAGCAGCCTACAAAGTACAGGCCGGCGCAGATCCAAAAACCATTTCATTGGTTATTTTCGTGCCTGACATCCACGAAGCGTTAAAAGGAGCGGTTATCGTCCTGGATCCCGGTCACGGTGGGAGTGAACCCGGCGCCATTGGCGGGAACCTTGGACTGGCTGAAAAAAATGTCAATATGCAGGTTGCCGAATGCGCCGGCGAACTGCTGCGCAGTTACGGGGCTGACGTGCTTTATACGCGCTATGGCGATCAGGACTTAGGCCTTTATGAACGCGCCGGAGCAGCCAACAATGCCGGAGCGGATGTTTTTGTCAGCATCCATATGAATGCCAACCTGAGCTCGGGTATGGGCGGGACAAGCACCTACTTTTCAAGCAACGCCCTAAACGGACAGGACCGTCAGGTAAAGAGCTCTCAGCTTGCCGATTATATTCAGAACTCGCTGGTGGCCAATTTGGGCCTGGAAAACAAGAATGTCCGCCAAGCTGATTTTGTTGTCATAAGGGAAACAGTCATGCCGGCAGTTTTAATAGAGGCAGCCTTTATATCCAATCCAAACGAAGAATATCTGATGACCACGGAGCAATTCCGTAACAGCATTGCCCGCGCCCTGGTCAACGGTATCGGCATGTTTCTGGCCGGCCAGACAGAATAACACAGCCTGACAAAGATGGCCGGCAGGCGTGTTTTTATTCCTCACTGACGGTCCCTGGTGTAGTTCTGTCAAAGCGCTAAATAGTCATGGCCTCATTTTGTAGGCTGTAGGCTGTAGGCTGTAGGCTGTAGGCTGTAGGCTGTAGGCTGTAGGCTGTAGGCTGTAGGAGTGATTATGACGCTAGCGGTTACTCTTATTCCGCTGCTGCTGGTAAATGTGGCCGCGTCGGCGTATGCGCCGATAAAACTAAAAATAGACGGGGGCGAAATTCAGACTGAAGCTGCTCCTCGAATTATCAACGGGAGTATTTTCGCGCCTGTACGCGCTGTCGCCGAAAAACTTGGCGCGACAGTAAATTGAAGGAAAGATACCACCCAATCTTCGAGTCGGAGGAATAGAAAGAATGAAAAAGTTTCTTTTAAGTATCTCGTTTGCATTAATAATACTAATGTCCGCATCATCACCTTCAATGGCGGCTAAACAAATCAAAATAGACGGTGTTCCTCTTCCAGCTGATGTTGTGACTGAAATCATAAACAATCGCACGTTTGTACCTTTACGTGTTATAAGCGAAGACTTGGGCGCTAAAGTCGATTGGTCGAATTCCGGTGTTACTGTTACTAAAAGCGGCACGCAGGTTGTGTTAAAATTGTCCGGCGACACAGCGGTTAAAAACAGCCAGGAGGTGTCGCTGGATGCAAAACCATATCTTAAGAACAACCAGATTATGGTTCCATTAAGGTTTCTTTCAGAAACATTCGGCTGCAATGTCAGTTACAAAGATTCTATAATAACTATAGCCACATCGCCGCTTGTAATAAACGGCGTAAAAGTTGAAGCGCTGCAATATGAATACCACATGACCATGGGGGGTGTGATAAGTCAGATTAAAGGAAATGTTTATAATAAGAATATTTATGATGCATTCATAAAAAATATGGGAAATAAAGTAGATGCTCCGGCCAGTTATTCATGGGTGTCTGATATAGACACAATTGGACACTATTATAAACTCGCGCAATATGATTTTATGGATCAAAATGATCAAAGCATACAACGTTTTGATACATATTCTCTGGTTGAATCTTTTCCGGAAGAGGTTTTGTCAAAATACCCTCAAGCCCTGCTCTATGACGACAGCGCAAAACAATGGTATCTGTTTAAAGATGCCGCATCTCAATCTGTTGACCAGATAATTGATACAGCTAGAAAGAACGGCTTTCTGAAAGTTATCAGCAATACAGTTGTGTGAGAAAATACAAAAGTTTAGACGATCCAAGCATTAGATAAACGAAACAACTTCAGCACATTAAAGGCAGGTTTTTTGACTTGCCCCGGGCAGGATTCGCCAGGAGAGACGATCACATGTTTGCAACTCTGCTCTTTCGACAATATCCCCTATTTTTACCCCTGTAATTACCATAATTTACCTTGACACCGCCTCTGTTTCGGGTTAAAATGTGTTCGTAGGGCGAACACATGTTCGGAAGGAGGTGAAAAAAATGGCTGTTAATAAAGTATCCAGTGGCTCTGTGCTTAACCTCGAAGTGCAGACCGGTGTCGACGCACAGGGAAACCCGGTCTACCGCAGCAGAAATTACAAAGGCATATATTCGAGCGCCGCAGACCAGGACCTGTACGACGTTGCCCAGGCGATTGCCGGCTTGCAGTCGTATACCTTAAGCAAAATAAGCCGCGTTGACAATGCCCAGCTCGTAGAGGTTTAACTCGAACAGGCCCAACATGATTAAATCTATTTAAAAGGAGGTGTAAAAATGGCCCAGGTTACCACCAAAACCCTCAGGATGGTCTTCAAAAACGAAAACGGCTCCAACTTCACGCTTACGGTTGACAATCCCCGCGAAAACATAACCGCCCAGGAAATCCAGGCAGCTATGGACACAGTAATAACTAAAAACATCTTTACAACATCCGGAGGACAGTTAGTTTCCAAACAGGATATCAAAATCGTAGACAGAACAACCAACGACATCTACGACCCGCAGTAAAACCTTCCTTATCTTAATAAGATCATAAATAAGCTGTATGAGGAAGGAAACCTGCGACAGGCGGTTTCCTTCCTCTATCAAGCTTTCTCCCTTCAATCCTTCCTGATAAAAACCTTCTTGTAAGGAGGCGCTGCCGGTGGAAACTATTTTACAGGCTATCGGTAATGTGGGTTTCCCTATTGCTGTGACCGCTTATCTTTTGGTCAGAATCGAAAACAAGCTGGAGGTCCTGGCCGCCAGCATTACCAGCCTTGCTCAGGCAGTTGATAAAACCCAATAAGACAAAGCGCTTTCCGCCCCCTCTCCAGGGGGTATTCTTTTAAAAAAAGGATTTTTGTTTACTAAAAAGGTTGTTTTGAGCAAACAAAACAGTTATTATGTATTTTAAACAAAAATAATGGAGGAACCCCTTGAAAAAAGCGAACGTGGCAATCAACAAAGACCTCTGCAAAAAATGTACAATTTGCGTTCACTTTTGCCCAAGAAAGGTCTTTAGAATAGATCAGGATGGTTACCCCATAATTTCACACCCCGAAAAATGCACAGGCTGCCGTCTGTGCTTTCTACACTGCCCTGATTTTGCCCTGGAGGTAGAAGAAGAACTTGACGATTAAAAAGCTTCTTACAGGCAACGACGCCTGCACATACGCGGCTATCAACGCCGGCGCAAGGTTTTTTGCAGGATATCCGATTACTCCGGCAACCGAGATTGTCGAGCTTTGCTCAGAATTGATGACGGATTACAATGGTATTTTTATCCAGATGGAAGACGAAATCGCTTCCATAGCTGCCGTTATAGGAGCAAGCCTGGGAGGAACAAAAGCTTTTACAGCAACAAGCGGACCCGGCCTGGCCCTGATGAGCGAAAATATCGGGTTTGCCGCTATGGCGGAAGTACCCTGTGTAATTATCAACGTGCAGCGTTACGGCCCGAGTACGGGAATAGCAACAAAATTTTCCCAGAGCGATGTAATGACAGTTCGCTGGGGAAGCCCCGGGGACCACAGTTTAATCGTGCTTGCGCCTTCTTCGGTTCAGGATAGCTACGATCTGACTGTTGAAGCTTTTAACCTTTCGGAAAGGTTCCGCACCCCGGTTATCTTGCTTTCTGATGCTGCACTGGCCCATGTACGGGAAAAAGTTGAAATCCGCGAACCCGGTGAACTTGACTTATACCAGCGGAAAAAACCCTCCAACCCCGTCGACGGGTATCTGCCCTACGGAACCCTGCATAATGACGTGCCCGTTATGTCCAACTTTGGAGATGAACATATCCTCAGGGTAACCGGACTTGTCCATCAGGCAAGCGGATACTCCAGTGACAATCCCAGGATTGCTGAAGAACTGGTTCAGCGGCTGGCCAGAAAGATAGACGATTACCAGGAAGAACTCCCGGCGCCCTTGTTCTACGGTAACCAGTCCGCCGAACTGATAATCGTGTCTTTCGGAATTTCTGCCAGAGCCTCCCTTGAAGCAGTAAATATTGTAAACAAAGGGGGCTTTAAAGCGGGAATGCTGGAACTGCGCACTATCTGGCCCTTCCCGCGTAAAAAGGTGAAGGAAGTATGCTCCGGAGCTAAAAAGATTCTGGTTGTTGAAGCAAACCATGGGCAGGTCAGAGAACTGCTGATTTCCTGCGGCATTCCGCCTGAAAAACTAAGGGGTGTAAACAAACAGAACGCGGAGGTCATTACACCTTCCGAAGTTCTTTCGGCCCTCAAGGAGGAAAACAGCTGATGCCTTTAGCTGATTACAAGCAATACGTAGCGATGGATCGACTGCCCAGCATCTGGTGTCCGGGCTGCGGCAACGGAACGGCGCTCAAAGCTCTAGCCCTGGCCCTTGCCGAATTGGAGATACCTCCTGATAAGACACTCCTGGCTAATGGAATAGGCTGCTCCGGAAGAGTTGGCGATTATGTGCGCTGCCACCGTTTCCACGGCACCCACGGAAGGACTCTGGCTTTTGTTACCGGAATTAAGCTTGTCCGCCCGGAGATTAAGGCTGTCTGCTTTCTCGGAGACGGCGACTGTGCCGCAATAGGTATGAGCCACTTCGTTCATTCCGCAAGGCGCAACGTAGATATTGCAACGATAGTTGTCAATAATTTTAACTACGGCATGACCGGGGGACAGTTTTCGCCCCTGTCGCCTCATAATGCCATTACCAGCACGTCCAGCTCCGGAAAACCCGAACCAGATATAGACATATGCAAACTTGCCGATGTGGCGGGCGCCAATTATGTTTCCCGGACGACTATTTACCATGTTACTGAAATGAAGAATTATATTAAAGAGGCTCTCGGGAAAAAAGGCTTTTCATTCGTGGAAATCATTTCACCCTGCCCGACATACTATGCCCGATACAATAAATTAGGGAATATTATCCAACAGCTCGAATGGCTGAAAGATAAGTTTATCCCCATCGAAAAATACAATCAAATGGAAGATGCTGAAAAAGAAAACTTCTTCTGGCGCGGAAGATTAACCGACAGGAATCTTCCCGACTTGCTGTCAGCATACACACTAGGGAGTAGAGGTTAGCAAAATGAAAAATACCTGGCGGGTTATCTTAAGCGGCTCAGGCGGCCAGGGTATGGGCGCGGCAGGCAAGATACTTGCCGAAGCCGCCTTTTTGCAGGGATTCAACACCGCCCAAAGCCAGACATACGGCGCCGGTGCGCGAGGAGATTTAAGCCAGTCCGGAATAATTATCAGCAGTGAGGATATTTTATTTCCCCTGATTGAAAAGCCCGATTTATTGGTTATACTGAACAATAAATCATACGGATATTTTGCGCCTGTCCTGAATTCAAGCGGCAACGGAAGGATCCTGATCTATGATCAGGACTATGCTCCGCTTCCAAAGGATAAGACCAATTGGTCATCTTTTGGATTCACGGTTGTTAATAAAGCCCGTGAGATATACAGTGAAAAAGCAGCCTGCATAGTAGTCCTGGGCATCCTGACCAAACTTTGGATTCCGCTTGAAAAAACGAACATTCATCAGGCAATCCAGGAAACCTTTTCCGACAAGACCGCCCTTAGAAACATAAGATGTTTTGAGGAAGGACTTAAACTTGCAGAAAACTAATCGTCCTACAAAACGTAAACCCTGACCCGCCGGATTCCCCAAAGCCTTGCCTGGGAATAACTGTTCATGAATACATCAACCCTGTTGCCCACTATAGATCCTCCCCGGTCCAAGGCAGTGGCGTAACCGTAACCCTCAATGTATAATTTACTGCCCAGGGGGATCACCCCGGGATCGACAGCGACCGTTCCAAATCCAGGCGGCGTCCCGCTTGAAGTATTGTGCCCCGTATATGTATAAGCTGAAGCAACTACATCAAGGGCACGTTTGAAACGAATGTTCATCCCGCTCCGGGAAACCTGTGTGGCTGTACCGACCGCAACGACACGATCAACGGCGGATCTCGACACGCTGCTGCTGGCCAGAAGGCGTCCGAATTCCTGGCCGTCATGGTAGGTTACCTGCCAGATCCTTTTCTCTATTCCATTTTTACCTGCCTTGACAACCCGCATCAGTCCGCTGGCCAGATTCGGGTCCGTTTCGCGCACTACCCCTGGATAAATAGTCGCTTCTTCCGCCATTTCCTTAACGCTTACGCGCACTACTCTGATCTTTGTCCCTTCTTTAAGACGCTGGTCAGTTGAGGGATACACTATGTCCTTCCCAGAAAGGTTAACTCCCTGTTCCTTAAGCGCATCCCCTACCGTACTGCGGCAGCTTATAAATTTTGACGTCTTACCGTCCGCGATCAAGGTTGCATGCAGAGCATGGTTAACGACTACCTTCATATTTTCTTTTAACTTTGCTTCCAGGGGCGGGATTACTTCATCGCCTTTTTTCAAAGTCACTTTCTGCGCTTTAATCAGGTCGTCAACCGTACCGCAAAGAGTTTTAACCTGGCTGGCTTTACCGTCCACCTGCAGAACAACGGTCTTGTTGGCAATTGAATAGGCTGCCGCCGCCAAAATAAAAGCGAGAATAACCGCCAAACAAATCACTGCCGTCTTAGAACGGTAAAAACTACGCCAATCAAATCCAGAGAAAAAGGTTTTCCACCCGGGTAAACTTAGTGTCCGCCTTTCCACAAAAAACACCTCTTTTCAGGGGTACTTTCAGGATACTGGTAAGTTTTTTACTGTAAAAATTGAGAAGTCATGTCGAAATGAAGATTGAAGTTGTTGCCGATTCCTGAATCATAATTAAGTTGGCGGTTGCTTTTTATATTCTATGCAAATTTGTAAAAATCCTGCCTGTCTCTTTAATTAAATAAAAATAATTAATGGAATATTTTGTAGAAACGTAGACAGGACCTGCCTTCCAGCTCTCCGGAGACCTTGACGGCACGCTGCTGTATTTAAGCGATACGCAAAAGATAACGCTATTAAAAATGTTCATCAAGCAGGGTTGTACAGGGTAGAAAAAGCTTAAAAGCCAGGCTTGGTCTTAAAAGCCAGGCTTGGTTAGGAAGTCATAAAGTAAGGCCTGATCCCTACTTAATTCCAAATAAGCGGCGGGTATTTTCAAGAAGGATTTTGGATAGCTCCACTGCAGGCATTTCCCTTAACCTGGCGATTTCTTCAATAGTATAGCGGACGTAAAGAGGCTCGTTTCTCTTTCCCCTGTACGGCTCCGGCGTTAGAAAAGGCGAGTCTGTTTCAGCTAGAATCCTGTTCAGGGGTATACTTGCGGCGATTGATTTTAATTTACTGTTTCCTTTATAGGTGATCACCCCGGCGAAGGAAATGTAAAAGCCCATTTCCAGGCACTCCCGGGCCATCTCCGGGCTGCCGGAAAAGCAGTGGATAACTCCCCCGGCGGGGCCGACTTTGTCACTGCGCAGTATTTTCAGCAGATCCTCGTGCGCCTGCCGGCTGTGGATAATTACAGGCAGGTTCAATTCCCGGGCTAAGGCGAGATGCTCCCTGAAAACCCGCCGCTGAACGTCTTGCGGGCTTAGGTTCCGGTAAAAGTCCAGGCCTGTTTCACCTATGGCGACAACCTTGTCGCAGGCGGCCAGTTTTTTAAGATCTTCCAAATAGTTTTTTGGCGCCTCGCCGGAGTCATGAGGGTGGATTCCTGCGGCCGAGCAGATAAATTCCGCCTGCCCGGCAAGCTCAGCCGAACGGCGGGAAGAATCCAGGTCATAACCCACATCAATGACCAATGACATGCCTTCCGCCCTTGACCGCTCAACAACTTCTTTCCTGTCGGGATCAAATTTCCCGTCAATCAGGTGGGCATGGCTGTCCGCCAGAATTAGCTGTTCACCGTTTTCCACCGCCGGGTTCAAAAGAATCACCCCAAAATCTAAAACTTTACACTTCTATCCTCGGGAAGATGGCCTGCCCGCGCTTCACCGTCAGACCTGCGGGCAGCCTGCCCCAGGTCAGCGAATCCCAGGTGTGCAGTTCCGGTTTATCCTGTATATTTAACTGCGGCCAGATCCTCGAAGGCGTGAGGGGCATGAAAGGCGTCACCAGCACTCCTATGAAACGCAGGCATTCCAGCATATTGTAAAGGATGGCCGCCAGCCTTTCCTTTTGAGCGGGGTCCTTATTTAAAGACCAGGGCTGTGTCTCGTCGACGTACTTGTTGGCCCGGCCGACCAGTTTCCAGATCGCCGCCAGAGCGCCCGACAGGTCTCTTTTGTCCATCAGCTCGCGGACTGTCGACGGCAGATCCACGGCCAAATTGATTAATTCCAGATCAACCCCCTCGGGCTGTCCCGGAATCCCGCCTGTTCCACCCAGATATTTTTGAACCATCCCCAGGGTGCGGCTGACCAGATTGCCCAGGTCATTGGCCAGGTCCATATTGATTCTTTTGATCAGCGCCTGCTCCGAATAATAGACGTCCACACCGAGCGGAACCTCTCTGAGCAGGTAGTAGCGGACTGCGTCAACACCGTATTTGTCGATCAGCTCAAGGGGATCAATAACATTGCCCTGGGATTTGCTCATCTTGCCGCTTTCCAGCAGCAGCCAGCCGTGCCCCATAACCTGCCGGGGAAGATCGATTTCCGCAGCCATCAGCAGGATTGGCCAGATGATACTGTGAAAACGGACGATATCCTTGCCGACAAGGTGCATATCGGCGGGCCAGAACTTTTTATACAGCGTTTCGTCCCCGCTTGCATAGCCGAGGGCGGATATATAGTTGGTCAGGGCGTCTACCCAGACGTAAATGACATGAGCAGGATCGAAGGGCACGGGAATTCCCCATTTAAAAGTCGTCCGGGAGACACACAGGTCTTCCAGACCGCTGTTGATAAAGCTGACCATCTCGTTCCGCCTGGACACCGGCTGGATAAAATCGGGGTTTGCCTCTATATAATCAAGCAGGCGTCCGGCGTAGTTGGACATCCTGAAAAAATAGCTTTCCTCTTCGACAGGTTCAACCGGCCTTGCGCAGTCCGGGCACATGCCTTCCTCAAGCCGGGCTTCCGTCCACATCGTCTCGCACGGCGTGCAGTACCAACCTTTGTAGGAGGCTTTATAGATGTCACCCTGGTCGTAAAGCTTCTGGAAAACAGCCTGCACAGTTTTTTTATGCCTTTCCTCCGTGGTCCTGATAAAGTCGTCGTTGCTGATCAGCAGTTTTTCCCAGAGAAACTTGAAACCCGCGACAATCTGATCAACATATTCCTGCGGTGATTTCCCTTTTTCACGGGCGGAACGCTCAATTTTCTGGCCATGTTCGTCAGATCCGGTCAAAAACCATACATCATGCCCGGTAAGCCGCTCAAAACGGGCAAATGCGTCGGCAGCCACGGTCGTATAGGCGTGCCCTATGTGCAGACTGCTGCTCGGGTAATAAATCGGAGTGGTAATGTAAAAAGTTTTTCCCTTTTTCAATTTAAGAACCTTCTTTCATTCCAAAAAACAATTGATCACAAAAAACCCCACCACAGGCAGGAATAGCAAGGAAAATACATGTATTCAAATTAACATGCCTATTTTAGAAGATAAAAACATAACTGTCAAGTTTTTATAAGGAAAAATAACCAGCAACTACTATCCGAGAAATATTCACCTAAATTTTTCTAAAAATAATATTGACTTTTAATGGTATGTCTGGTACCATTTACTTGTAATAATTTGTTTTGTTTTGTCTAAATAAGTCATATAGGGGGGAAAGCGGTGAAATCAACGGGTATTGTTAGAAGGGTGGACGAGCTAGGCAGGGTTGTCATTCCCATAGAACTTAGAAGGACCCTTGGCATAGAAGAAAAAGACGCCCTCGAAATTTACGTTGATGAAGAAAGGATTGTACTTAAAAAATACCAGCCTGCCTGTGTTTTCTGCGGCGACGCATCAGACACGCAGTATTATCGCGGTAAACTGGTATGCCGTGAGTGCGCCATGACAATGTTTGAAAACACAAAATCAGTATAACTAATCAATTATTATCCCCAAATTTTATCACCAAAGCGGAAGGAGAGCATAACTCGCCCTTCCGTTTTATGTTTCCTTCCCGGCGTCTTTTTTTGCCCTTAATAAAGCTGCATAAACCTCTTTTCTGGATATGTTGTTCATTTTGGCGACTTCTTTGATAGCCGTCGGCCGCGGCGTGCCTTTGTCCTGCAAACAGCTCACCTGGGAGGCAATGGCCGATAGATCCGGTTTGACTTCCTCCCGGCATTGGTTTTTATTCCCCTCCAGAACTAAGGTGAATTCCCCTAAAGGGCTGTTTTGCCGGAAATAATCCAGCGCGGATGATAAACTTCCCCGCCAGATTTCTTCATAATGTTTGGTCAGCTCGCGGGCAACAGACAAACGCCTGTCCCCAAGTTTGTCCAGCAGTTCTTCCAAAGTCTTCAGCAGCCTGTGGGGCGCCTCGTAAAATATCGTCGTGCGCTCTTCATCTATTAAGGATGCAATTCTTCTTTTACGGGTCCGGTTGTTGGCGGGCAGGAAACCTTCAAAGCAAAAGCGAGAGGTGTTTAAGCCTGATACAACCAGGGCGGCAAGCGCAGCGTTTGGGCCCGGGACGGGAACAACCCTTATTCCGCTTTTTATTGCGGCATCCGCCAGGACCTCGCCGGGGTCGGATATCCCAGGCATGCCGGCGTCGGATACCAGCGTCAAGTTCTTTCCTGAAAGCAGCAGGCCCAGCAGGTACTCGCATTTTTTCAGCCCGCTGTGGCTGTGAAAGCTGGTCACCGGCGTATGTATGCCGTAGTGGGCGAGGAGCTTGCGGGTATGCCTGGTGTCTTCAGCGGCAATGAGATCGGCATCCTTTAACAGTCTGAGCGCTCTCAGCGTTATGTCTTCAAGATTGCCGATCGGTGTGGCGCACAGATAAAGCGTTCCGCCGGCGCCGCAGCTATTTTTTTCAACCGCGGGAGCGTCTTTTGGCTCCATTATTTACCCCGCCCCAGAAATGCCGTGCAAAAAAGGCACTCTTCCCGGCGCAGCCGCCCGAAATGAACGTTGCAAATATGAAATCCCTCGTCGTAAATATTTTTCAGATTTTCAAACGCTCCTCCCAAAGCCTGTTCCTGCTGCTCGCCCTTCGGGTCGTACCCGGCAAACACCGCCAGTTTTTTCCTCAGGGCGTCGTTCTCTTCTTCGAGATAATTGACCAGCTTTTTAAGCTGCTGGAGATCGCTTTCAATTTCTTTAACTCTGGTCTCCAGTTGCCTGAACAGGATGCTCATCGGGTTCATTCTGTTCACTTCCCGCTTTTTCTACGTTACTACTCAGGTTGTTCAGGCTATAGGCTGTAGGCTGTTAGTCACGCATTGACCGAATCAAGGCGCTCAGAACCTTCTCGGTCTCCGCCATTTTCGAGTCGCATTCGGGAACATCCAACTCATTTGTATAACCCAAGCGGCTGGCCAAGCCGAACTGGTAATGCAGTTCCCTTGCGGAACCGAAGGCTATTTCAAGAAAGCGA
>DFZT01000053.1 GCA_002382755.1 Firmicutes bacterium UBA4049
TAATTACGCTGCAGCAAAATGTATCCCTGTTTTTTCAGGTAAGAAGCCGCTTCATCTTCTCCTCGGCGCCCCAGGTTCTGTCTTTGGTTAGACATCAATAAACATCTCCGGCATTAAGAACAAATTCGCCCTGTCGGGCGACTAAAATCAAACATGGGATAGATATTCTAAGGATTATCTCTATCCTCGGTTTCTCCCGTATGAGACATATCTCCTCCGCATTCCGGACAGACGGTTTCCGGCTTAAATCCTGGTTCCTCATCCCAGGCAAATTCATCAATTACCCATGCGGGAATCCATTCGCTATAACCACAACTCCGACAGCGATAGTTGTGATGGACTCTGTCCTCCGAACCGTCTTGGAACGGAACTACGTCTTCGTCCCATATCTCGTTCTTTTTGCCCGTCATTTTCTTCTCTCACTTCTCTTAAATCAGTATAAGCATTATAGATGTAACCATATCGGGGATGCCAAATAATCCAAAGTTCCATCTCGCTTTTACAACTCGGACAGATAAGGGGATTCTTGCCGAAATTCTGTATAAGACGTTCTTTCCATGCCCGTTTTCTGGTAACTCTAGGTTTGAGCTTGCTGCTAATCTTAGTTTTAATATAATTGTAAAGACCTACTACTTTTTGGGCCAATTTATTAATATCCCGGCGATAGAGTCCATATCTTCTGACCATCTTGAAATGTTTTTTAGGAATGTGCATGATTAGCTTTCCAATGAATTCTAAGGCGTCTAGCTCTTTTTCTTTTCTTTTATGGTCTGTATGATCAATATACCAGAATTTTATATTCTTGCCGTCATAATTAATAATCCTGTATTCAGCAATTGCCGGACGGGCCAAATATCTCCCAATATATTTAGCCGCTCCTCTTGCATCCTTCATTCTAGTTTTTGCATGTACATAAAAGCCTTTGGGATATCTGTGATACAAATCGGTAATATGTTTCTTTATGCCTGGCTCTTGACCAAATTTATTTTTAATAATGTCTGATAACACCTTTTGCCAGCTTTTCCGCAGGTACTCATAAGGTATATACCCTACGTCTTTCCAATTCTTGTGTTTATCCAGTGCCCCTTCTGTCACTAAAGCGTGAACGTGAGGGTTAAAGCTCATATCACGGCCAAAGGTATGCACTGTTGTAATTATACCAACTTCATAGCCTTTTCTTTTGGCTTTATTTCGATACCAGTATTGGATTACCTCAGCTACGCCGTCACTCAAATCCTTTAGCAGATCCCTGTGCCAATAAAACTTACTCCTGAGCTCTACAGGAATAGTAAATACTGTGTGACGGTGGCTTACGTCAATAATTCTTTCGACCTGCTTGTTAATCCAATTCTCTATATAAACCTTGCCGCAACGGTTACAGAACCGGCTTTTGCAGGAAAACCCAACAATTTTACGGTGCTTACCACAATCTAAGCAGATATACTCAATATAACCATATTTAGGATCTCCACATCTTAGCATTTTTTCAACAGATTCTGTGACACTATCAACCATGTCTTTGGGAATCTTGTGTAAATTAACTCTGGCAAATTTATCCCAATGGTCAGCAAATATCTTTTTTATTTTAATTGTATTTACTTTTGTCTTACCATTAGTTTCCATGCCTCAATTCTACACTTATCCACAATTTTCGAAAAGCATAATTTCCTAAACATAAATAAAAATCCCTTCGTCCCGTTGAGACGAAGGGGATTTCTTCGCGGTACCACCCAACTTAACGGCTAAGATCAGCAAAACTCACCTAGCCGCTCGCTTATTACAGAGTACGGGATAAGGCAACCTTTCCGATACTCCCTTTCTTTTAACGGCGAAAGCTCCGTCCGAGCCTACTCTTTTATAAAAAATTTCGGTCAGCATCTCCAGGGGGAGTTCAGCACCATATAAAGGCCTCCTTACACCAGCCGGGGGCTCTCTGCGACTTTACTTAACGGCGCTTACTATTCCCTATCATCGCGTTTTAATCATTATACTTAATCTATAATTTAACAATTTTCCATTCCTGTGTCAAGATTCTTTTAACCGTCCAGTAAAAATTAAGCTAAGATCTTCTTGAATTCAGCGGTAAGAATCGGCACAACATTGAAAAGATCTCCAACAATACCGAAATCGGCTACTTTGAAAATGTTAGCTTCCGGGTCTTTGTTAACCGCAACGATGCACTTGGATGAGCCCATTCCGGCAAGGTGCTGGATAGCTCCTGAGATACCGCAGGCAATGTAAAGTGTCGGGGAGACTGTCTTTCCAGTCTGTCCGACCTGAATGCTCTGTGGAACCCAACCGGCATCAACAGCTGCGCGGGAAGCGCCCACAGCAGCGCCCACTACATCCGCCAAAGTTTCCAGGATGGGGAAGTTCTCCGGGCCTTTCATGCCGCGGCCGCCTGAAACAATGATGTCGGCCTCGGTAAGCTCGGGGCGGGAACTTACCTGGAGCACGATGTCCTTGATAACCTGCCGGACATCTCCGACATTTGCGGAAACAGCCACAACCTCGGCTGTTTTGCCGGCCGCGGGAGCGTCTATCGGCAGAACGTTGGGACGTATTGTTGCAATAGCCGGACGCGCTTCCGGAATGGTTACTTTGATGATAGCCTTGCCGGCATAAATGGGACGGGTGAAAACAAGCTGCCCGTTTTCCACTTCAATGTTAATGCAGTCGCTTGCTGCGCCGGTTCCCAAACGCTGGGCCAACTGCGCCGCCAAATCACGGCCGCGAATTGAAAAACCTAACAGGAAGGCGCTGGGCTGCTGCTCCTGCAGGATGGATCCAATTACGTTGGTAAACGCATCGGTAGTAAACTTTTCCAAAGCGTCGCTTTCTGCGACAAATACTTTATCGGCGCCGTATTCGCCAAGAGCGGCGGCTAATCCGGAAACACCTTTCCCGGCCATAACCGCGCAAACTTCCTCGCCCAGTTCGTTGGCTGCTTTGCGCGCCGCACATAACAATTCATAAGTTACCTTTTTTACTTTTCCGTCTTTAACCTCTGCAAATACAAAAATTCCTTTTGCCATCTATTTATATAACCCTCCTTAGATAACTTTTGCTTCTTCGCGCAAAGCTTTTACTACTGCCGCTGCGGTGTCGGCAGGCTCACCGTCAAAGACTTTGCCCGCCGCCCTTGCCGCGGGAAGGGAAACACTCAGTACCTTTACTTTGGCCGCAACTGCGCCGGCATCCAGGCCGAGATCGCCTAAGCCCTTCTTGTCCATGGGCTTCTTCTTAGCCTGCATAATGCCTTTCATGGAAGGATAACGGGGTTCATTCAGGCCTTTTTGAGCGGTAATAATCGCCGGCAGAGGAATTTCGATTACTTCAGTGCCGCCTTCTATTTCGCAGGTCGCCGTTGCTTTGCCCGCTTCAACATCTATCTTGGCAGCTAATTTGGCAATGGGAATTCCAAGGATTTCCGCCACACGGCCCGCTACCTGAGCGGAACCGTCGTCAACAGCGCGCCAGCCGGCAAGAATAAGGTCGTATTCCATCCCGGAAACAGCCTTGGCTAAAATTGTCGCTGTCGTAAATTCATCTACATCGTCAGTCCCCGGATTAATAAGGACAGCCTTGTCTGCGCCCATGGCCAGAGCCTGCCGCAGGGCGTCCTGTACCCCATCGTCCCCTGTGCTGATCACTGTAACTTCTCCGCCTAAACTTTCTTTAATTTTAAGGGCTTCTTCAACAGCAAATTCATCATAGGCGTTGATGATCATGCTGACACCAGAGCGGCTGATCTTACCGCCTTCTATCGAAATTTTTGCTTCCGTATCAAAAGTTTGCTTCAACAAGACTAAAATCTTCATGCTCTTCCTCCCTCTTGAGTTTAGTTCAATCGGTTAATAATAAAATTAATCTTTTAGCTTCTAAAATTTCTTGTCCCTGTCGGCAAAAACCTTGTCTTTTCCCCTCCCTTGCAGATGCTGTTGGAAATTTTTTACTACCTCGAGCGCTTCATCTATGATTGACCCGATAAGTAACTTAACCCCCCTTCAGTATCTAATTCAAATATTACGGAATCATTTTAACAATTACGGCCAGATTTGTACAGAGGAAGTTTTTTTCGGGTTATTAAAGCAGTTTAGTTTGAATAACAGTTTTGAATAACAGTAAAGAAATATTTAATAATAAAAATAAAACGATTGCCGCGCAGGACCTTTTTAGACTATAATATAATATAGATCAATTATAAATAGATCCAGTTATGGTAAATTAATGGGATTACTAAGAACAGGAGGCTATTTAAAATCGTGAATAACTTTAAAGCCTGGTTATTGATGGGCCTGCTCACAGTCCTGCTGGTTTTAATCGGAAGTTTGATCAACGGCAGATCCGGAGCTTTGCTTTTCTTTATTATTGCGCTGGCGATGAACTTTTTCAGCTACTTTTTCAGTGACCGGGTAGCTATTTCAATGACCAGGTCAAAACCGCTGGCCGAGCATGAAGCGCCTGAGCTTTATGATATAATACGCAATTTAACTTCAAGCGCGGGTCTGCCGATGCCCAAGGTTTACATCACACCTTCGTCTCAGCCCAACGCTTTCGCCACAGGCCGCAATCCTGCGCATTCCGCTGTGGCGGTTACCGAGGGACTGCTGCAGATCCTTAACCGGAGCGAAATAGAAGGCGTTCTTGCGCACGAACTCGCCCATGTAAAGAACCGCGATATCCTGATTGGGACAATCGCGGCGACAATCGCGGGCGCTATAACCATGATCGCCAATATGCTTCAGTGGGGCCTTATCTTTGGCGGGGGCGACGAGGATAACGACAACGGTTTCCTGGGACTTGCCGCTACTTTGCTGATGATTATCCTGGCGCCGCTGGCGGCGACTCTAATTCAGCTTTCAATTTCAAGGACGAGGGAATTCCAGGCGGACGCCTCAGGAGCGCGCATAGCGGGGCAGGCCGGCGGGCTGGCCAACGCTCTGTTAAAGCTGGAACGGGCGGCCAGCCGCATCCCGATGCAGGTCAACCCCGCCGCCTCGCACATGTTCATTGTCAACCCGCTTTCCGGCGAATCATTCACCCGCCTTTTCAGCACCCACCCGCCGATTGCGGAACGCGTCAGAAGGCTGGAGGAACTCAGGCTTTAATTGCAACTTTATATTCCCGCAGCCAGAAATCAACCTGGAGCAGGTAGGCGAAAAGCTGCGCGCCGCCCATGAGCTGGCTGAACCATGCCGGGTTAAAGTCCGCCGCATTTGAAGATATTATTTTATCCAGAACAGGCCGGTTAAGCAGGCGCCCCAGCGGTGAGGCAGGGTCGCTTAGTGTATCCGCCAGCAAATCACGGACAGCCGCAAGGTAATCCGGATGGTGTGTTTTTGGATAGGGGCTTTTTTTGCGCCAGAGTACTTGATCAGGCAGGACACCTGTCAGCGCCCGGCGTAAGATGCCTTTTTCCATGTTGCCGCAGCTTTTCATCGGCCAGGGAATATTCCAGGCATACTCTACCAGACGGTGATCACAAAAAGGGACGCGCACTTCAAGACCGGCAGCCATACTCATCCGGTCCTTCCGGTCCAGGAGCATCGGCATAAATCTCGTCATCGTAAGGTACAGCATTTTGCGCGATCTCGCTTCCAGAACACTTTCCCCCGGCAAAAAAGGTACTTCTTCTACCGCCTCTTCAAATCTGCGGGCAGCATATTCCTGAGGCCTGATAAGCTCGCGAAGTTCGGGAGAAAGGATGTCCGCCCGTTCCGGAACCATACGTATCCAGGGAAAAGTTTCGGCGTCAAGATCCTTCTCGCTGTGCAGCCATGGATAGCCCCCGAAGATCTCATCCGCGCACTCTCCGGACAGCGCTACTGTAGCTCTCTTTTTTATTTCCTTGCTGAACAGGTATAAAGAAGCGTCAATATCAGCCATGCCGGGAAGGTCGCGGGCTATCACGGCCCTGGATAAAGCTTCCGCCAATCCGGGAGTATCAATTGTCACATGGTGGTGCTCCGTACCCAGATAACCGGACATTAACAAAGCCCACTGCGTGTCAGGATCCGGCTGGAAATAGTTTGGCCTGAAATAAAGGTCATTTTCAAGATAATCTATCGAATAGGTATGCAAAGTCCCTCTTCCTGCTCGTGCATAAACATCTGCGGCAAAGGCCGAAATCGCGCTTGAGTCAATGCCGCCGGAAAGAAATACGCAAACAGGCACGTCCGAGACCAACTGACGATTTACCGTATCTTCCAAAAGCTCGCGTACTCTTTGTATGCCGGTATCCAGGGTATCTTCAAACGGCCTGCTTTCCAAAGACCAGTACTGCCGCAGATGAACGCCGTCCTGACGGCAGGTCAGGCAGTATCCCGGTTTAAGTTCTTCTATCCCACGGAACACGCCGCATCCGGGTGTCCTGGCCGGACCCATAACAAATATCTCAGCCAAACCCTGAGCGTCTATTTCCGGTTCAACAAGCGGATGCGCAAGCAGCGATTTCAGCTCCGAACCGAACAGAAAAGCGCTGCCGCGCTGGGCATAAAAAAATGGTTTTACTCCCAGCCGGTCACGGGCGCAAAAAAGACTTCGCCTGGACTCATCCCAGACGGCAAAAGCAAAAATCCCGTTAAAACGCCGCACACAACCGGCGCCCCATTCAATAAAAGAAAGCAGAAGCGCTTCCGTGTCCGAATATCCTTCGAACGTATAGCCGCGGGATTCCAGCTCCCGGCGCAGTTCAGCGGTATTATACAGCTCCCCGTTATAGACCAGGATATATTTGTGGTCGCCGCTCTGTCGGACCATAGGCTGCCCCCCGCCTTCCGGGTCAACAACGGTCAGCCTGCGGTGAGCCAGGACAGCTGCAGTCGACACCCAAATCCCGGCGGCATCCGGCCCTCGAAAAGAATGTGTTTTGTTCATCTCTTCAACGATAGGTTGTTTAAATGTCAGATCTGTCTCCCAATCTATCCAGCCTGTTATTCCACACATGGCAAATCCTCCATTTTCATTTAATCTTACGGGCGCGGATATGATCCGACATATCATCTAACCTTCATTGGTTGCCTTATCCTATGCGCCAGACTGATAAAAATGAAGCTTGAAAGAAGAGGTAAATATTGTATCCGCAAAAAACAAAAAACTATTGACTATGGAATCCCGGTATGGTAAAAATAAATCAAATACTCTTTTTAATATTTCAACTTAAATAATGACAAAGGCGTCTTAAACAGGTCAGAGAGGACCTGATTTAAGGCGCTTTTTTGTTTTCTCAAGGAAAGGAGGGCTGTTGCGGATCAACCGGTCAGTTAATTACTTAAATTATTAATTCGAGGAGGATAATAATATGAAGCCCGAAGAAGCGCTGCAGTATATTAAAGACAACAGCATAACCGCATTCCACCTGAAATTCAATCAGATCTCCGGCCAAAATCAGCATCTGGTGGCGCCGGCCCAGGAACGAAACGCTGCGGATAACACAGCAGCCGGTATTTTTACAAATGGTATTCGCAAAGACAACCTGCTCCTGATTCCAGATCCGGATACAGCTGTATTGGATCCCGTCTGCGAAGAGCCTACATTAACAATGATTTGTGATATTGTTGATCCTTTAACTAAAAAACCTTTTCCAAAAGACACTCGCTATATAGCTAAAAAGGCCGAACAATACCTTAAAGCGACTGGATTAGCCGAAGTATGCTGCTTCGGCCCGAAAGTGGAATATTTTATTTTTGATGAAGCACAATGGAATAATAGCAAAGATAGTTTTTTTCCGATTCCTCCGCAAAGCCTGACAAATGATCTGGGCCGGGAGATCATGCTGGCGACAGAAAAGGCGGGCATCAAAGGGGAGATGCGTCTTCACGGGACAGTTTCAGGGAAACAGGCAAAGGTCAATATGAAGTTCGGCAGCCTTACCCGAGTAGCTGATCAAATTACGCTGTATAAATACATCGTCAAAAATGTGGCCAGGAAGCATAACAAATTAGCTACTTTCATGCCCAAACCCCTTGCAGGCGCCGGCGGCAGCAGTATGCATACACAGGTCAGCCTGTGGAAAAATAATATCAACCTGTTTTACGACCCTTCAGGGTATGCCCTTCTTTCCAGAGACGCCCAGTACTTTATAGGCGGTTTGCTCAAACACGCGGCATCTCTGATGGCTTTCTGCGCCCCGACGACCAACTCATACAAAAAACTTGTCCCGGTTGATCAGGCGCCGGTAAATCTGATTTATTCTCAGATCAACAACTCGGCTGCAATCAGAATACCCGTTTACTCCGAAGACCTCAAATCGAAATGGATTGAATTCATGCCCGCCGACTGCTCCTGCAACCCCTACCTGGCATTCTCGGCCATGCTCCTGGCAGGCCTTGACGGTATACATAACAAAATTGACCCGGGCAACCCCGTTGATCAGGAACTCCATGAACTATCTCCCCGGGCGGCGGAAAAAATATCAAGACTGCCTGGAACTCTGCAGGAATCGCTGGACGCTCTTGAAAAGGATCATTCTTTCCTTTTCTGCGGCGACGTTTTTACCCGGGACGTAGTCGATGAATGGATTCAAATTAAGAGAGAAAATGAGATAGCGGAAATTAGAACAAGGCCGCATCCTTATGAATATGATCTTTACTTTGACATCTAATTATTTTGAGAGAAAGGTTCTTTTACACGGATGAAGATCGCTTTGGCGCAACTCAATCCCATAATCGGTAACATAAAGTATAATGCAGCTAAAATCTCGCGGGTAATCAAGATCTGCCGAAACTTTAATACAAACCTGGTAATATTTCCGGAACTGGCTCTGACGGGTTACCCGCCCCGTGATCTTTTATTGCGTGAGGATTTCTTAAAAGAGACAGAAATTGCTCTAGAGAAATTCATAGCTCCGTACAGCACGGAGGTTGGAATTATTATCGGGGCGCCGGTCAGGGAGAACGGGAATCTATATAATTCGGCGCTATTTTATGATCGCGGCTGTCTGGCAGGCCGCCAGGATAAAACCCTTCTTCCGGACTACGATGTATTTGACGAAAGCAGGTATTTCAAGTCGGGTGTTAATCACAAGCCTACTTTGTTTAAGGGGGTCAAGCTCGGGTTAACAGTCTGTGAAGACATTTGGAACGATAAGGACTATTGGAACAGACATCTCTACCCTATTGACCCCGTTGAAGAACTCATTGAAGAGGAAGCGGATTTGATTATCAATATTTCTGCTTCCCCGTATCATTACGGCAAAATAAACCTGCGTCTGGACATGCTTCAAAAAATGGCCCAAAAATATGGCAAAGCATTTATTTATGTGAACCAGGCTGGTGGAAACGACGAGCTTATTTTTGACGGGACCAGTATTGCAGTAACTTCGGGCGGTACACTCGCTCACCGGGCGGGTAGTTTTTGTGAGGACCTAATCTTCCTGGAATATGAAAACAATAATATCGAAGCAAAGAATCTCCACATAACAGGAGAGAATATTTTCCCCGGCTCCAGAAAATACTTTTCTTCCCTTCCTGAAGATATAGGCAATGTCTATCATGCCCTGGTTCTTGGAATTCGCGATTACTTGTTAAAAACAGGCTTTTCCAAAGCGGTTGTCGGACTTAGCGGGGGAATTGATTCATCGGTTACAGCAGTTTTGGCCGCGGATGCGCTGGGCAAGGACAATGTGCTGGGGGTGGCGATGCCTTCCGCTTATTCTTCAGCCGGCAGCCTTGCAGACGCCCGGGAACTTGCCAAAAACCTCGGTATATCTTACCGGGAAGTTCCTATCCAAAGCGTGTTTACCAGTTTCCTCAGTCTTTTCAACGAAAATGACACGTATTTGTCGGACTTGGCCGAAGAAAACATTCAAGCTCGTATTCGCGGCAACATTCTGATGTTTATCTCCAACAGGGAGGGTTATCTTACACTGACCACCGGGAATAAATCTGAACTGTCAGTAGGATACTGTACGTTATACGGGGATATGTCGGGCGGTCTGGCGGTGATTTCAGACGTACCTAAGATAATGGTCTACAACTTGGCTTCATATATAAACCGCCGGCAGGAAGTTATCCCCGCCTCTATTATTACAAAACCGCCCTCCGCTGAATTGAAGCCGGGACAGGTTGACCAGGATTCTCTTCCGCCATACGAGGCGCTGGATGAAATCCTCCAGGCATATGTCGAACAGGATAAAACCGCCGATGAAATAGCTGCTTTGGGGTACGATCCCTCTGTTGTCAGGGAAATTATCCGGAAAGTAAACAAGTCTGAGTTCAAGCGAAAACAAGCCGCGCCGGGCCTAAAAGTAACTTCCAGGGCTTTCGGTATAGGCAGGCGTATGCCCACCGCCTGGCAAAAAAGCAATTAAATATGAATTAAAGTTCACTGAATAAAATTGCGCTTAAGGCATTGACCTCCCTTGCTGATAATTTTATCCTTTTTAGCCGGCGTTGCCTCAGAGGCATTGATGTCCCTCACGTTTTTTTATAACGAAAGCCGCAAATGGTTGTTTGCCAGGACCATTGCATAATATCAGGGTAATCAACCGAGTCTGCTTTAGATAACCAGGCATGTATTTCAATGCACCTCTGGTTGATCAGCCAGATAAGGCTCCTTTGATCGGTTACCATCGCATAGTTAACTTCCTTGTCGGTATGCCGGTGATATACAGTTACCGAATGCAGCCACCCGGGAGCATATTCAGGAATTTCTTTTTGGTAAAAAGACTTCCCCTCAATACCGTCAGGATACCTTTTCATTAACAAAGGACGGCCGTCCGCATGACTAAAGGCGGATAGCATTGGCAAGTATTTTTCTAAATGGCGTCGTTTCCCCTTTCACCCGTCCGGATGCGGACAGCCCCGGCTACAGGGTAGATAAAGATTTTACCGTCTCCCGTCTGGCCGGTACGCGCAGCCCTCGATATTAGGCTGACTACTTTGTCGACATCCTCATCTCTAATTACAATTTCAACCTTCACTTTGGGAATAAGATTTATATTGTATTCGGCGCCCCTATATACTTCAGTGTGCCCCTTCTGCAAACCGCAGCCAATCACCTGGGTTACCGTCATACCTTTGATACCGAATTTGCCCAATTCATCCTTAACGTCTTCAAGCTTTCCGGGGCGCAAAACACATTCTATTTTGGTCATGATATTAACGCTCCTTTCGGGAAAAAACTCTACTATTTAGCACCTGCGGATGATTCCCTTAAAACCGGAGCCCTGTCTTCCGTAAAAGAAAAGCTGTGCATTAAAGGGGCGCCGATAACCAGATCCGCAAAACCATCCTCGCCGTGCTGGCTCAGATCCAGACCCTGTTCTTCATCATCTGCGCCTACTCTGAGATTGGTTGCCAGGCTAATTGCCTTCAAAATCACGGTGGTGAGAACTGCGGCAAAAATCCAGGTTGCCGCTACGCCGGCAAGCTGAATCAAAAGCTGCGCCGGGTTGCCGTAAAATAAGCCGTTCGCCCCGGCCGGATTGACCGCCGTAGAAGCGAACAATCCTGTCGCCAGCGCGCCCCAGGTGCCGCCAACACCGTGCACCCCAAATACATCCAAAGAATCATCATAACCAAATCGGACTTTCATAACGCTCACCGCTAAATAACAGATGATCCCGGCAACCAGACCGATTGCCAGCGCTGACATCGGACCGACATACCCTGAACCTGGAGTTATGGCTACCAGACCGGCGACACCACCGCTGGCCGCTCCCAGCACGGTCGGTTTGCCGTGATGAATCCACTCGGCAAATACCCAGGAAAGCGCGGCTATTGCCGCTGCAGTATTCGTTACCATAAAGGCGCTTGCAGCCAGGCCGTTGGCCGCCAGGGCGCTCCCCGCATTGAACCCGAACCAGCCGAACCAGAGCAAGGCAGCCCCAAGCACAGTCATCGGCAGGTAGTGCGGCAGGATAGGCTCGCTGCCATACCCTTTGCGCCGGCCCAAAATAAGCGCTGCGATCAACCCGGATACTCCGGAACTGATATGAACAACCGTCCCTCCGGCAAAATCGAGCGCGCCCATGTTACGCAGCCATCCTCCGATACCCCAAACCCAGTGCGCCAAGGGATCATACACAATTGTCGTCCAGAGCAAAACAAATACCAGAAATGCCGGAAAGCGCATTCTTTCGGCAAAAGATCCAATAATCAGCCCGACAGTAATAATTGCAAACATGAGCTGAAAGAGCATGAAAACCTGGTGCGGAATAGTAGCCGCATAGCCGGGAAACGGACTTTGACCAACTCCATTCAACCCCGCCCATTTTAAAGAACCGATTATATGACCCAGATCTGGTCCGAATGAAAGGCTGTAACCGAATAAAACCCACTGCACAGAAACGAGGCACATAATAATAAAACACTGCATTAAAATACTCAGGACATTCTTTCTGCGAACCATACCCCCATAGAACAAAGCCAACCCCGGCGTCATAATCAGGACCAGCGCCGCGCTGATCATGACAAACGCGGTATCCCCCGTGTCAATTGCCGGCGCCTGGCTTGCTCCAGCCACACCCGGGCTGAGCGCTAACAACATAAGTGTCAGGGGAAGAACAGACCTAAAAGACTTTTTCAGATTTAATACCCCCTTAAAATTTAAAATTTTTGTTTTCAATGCATCCCAAACAGCCCCGCAACGCACCTTTGCGGGAAATTAAAAAAAGGACACCCTCTACCTACGCGTCCCTGCTCTTCCATAGCTCCTTCGCCAAACCACATAAAAAGCCTTTAGTTGGGAGCATCCCCATCTAAAGGCTTCTTCGCCATAAATACCGCTTCGTATTTTATTAAACTTACTTTAATCCTAAAGCATCCTCTGTGAATCTGTCAAGACAATAATTAAAAATTTTGTTCAACCGGTCAAAGGAAAGATAATTAATCTGTCTCATTTTTTTGGCCGTCCCCTTTTTTTATGGCTCGTTTTTTGGGCCTATTTTTAGCTTGCCGGACAAAGCAGGTTATGCTATAATTTTTTTTGTTAAGAGATGAACGATATAAGCGCGGCCCTAGCGGCCCTATCGTCTAGCGGTCAAGGACACCACCCTCTCAAGGTGGAGACACGGGTTCGAGTCCCGTTAGGGCTACCAATAATACCAAGGGTTTCAGGACCATTAATAAAATATTTACTCCCAACCTGCAAAAAACCTGTTTAAAATCCAGGTTTTTATTTTTTCTCTTTAATTTTTCAAAAATCCCCTTCGGTACTCACCGTATCTCGCGCATGCAGAGGCTGGTTTGGGCAAAGCGCCTTCCCTTTTTAAAAACATCCCAGACCACACTGGGTTATGGCATACCCGCACTCATCACATACGCTGCCGATTAAAAACAGGCTGATTCCAAGTTTGCCGGCCATTTTGCGCGCCTGGTCACAGGTTAACTGTTTGTCCGGATGATCGTTTTCTAAAGACCATTTCACCCGGGCTCTGTTTTCCGCATAGGCGGCAAAAAGCTCGTCCAGAATACCCTTTAGGGCGCCGGAAATACCTTCCTGCAAATTTTCCGTAAAAACGGGAAGGCTGGGGCGGTATTTTTTTACTTGATCCAGGACTTCCCGGTGTACTTCCCCGCACTGTGTATTCAGAATAAAAACTTCGGCCTGGTCTATCAAGTCTTGTCCGGGCAGATAGCCGGGTTCGGGCGAATTTAAAATAAAGACCTGCATAGCCCAGGGAAAGTTAAGCATTCCGCTGCAATCCTCCAAAAAAACACGGTCAAATTTTTTGTCCTGATCAAAAAAGAACATGTAGCGGACTGCCTTTTGCATTTTATTCTTCGGTCCCCGAAGTTCCAGAATGTTTTGAGAAGGATCCCATTTCTCCGAAATATCTCTGACCAGTTCGTCATACTGCTCGCGCCTGCACATTTGCAGCGGTCCGTCCTTAACTTTTTCGCAGGAAATAGCCTGAATTACTTTAAAGTCATTAAATGCTTCCAAGAACAAAGGGCCCCAGCCCTCCTGCGGATACGGCCCAATAGTGTTTAACGCCACCGCTAACATCCATTTCCCCCCTAAATAAAAGCCTCAGTTTGGGTAACCTCCAAGAACCTCAAAAATTTACAGGCGCCGGATAACAATTGCAGGTTACTTTATTGTATATTTCTAAATTGTATATTTCTAATTTTGATTATAGCATAAAGTTGTCAACAGCGAACGACTTGCGAAGCGCCGGTAACAGTAGCCGGCGAAGCAAGGGTAACCAGACTTAAGGCGCGAAACCAGCGGCTCTCTAAAATTGACGAAGAAGCTTAATAAGATTATTTTCAGTGCAGTTTGATAGATTTTATTTTGTAATTAAATATCCCATCCGGTACATTAACCGTTACTTCATCATCAATTCTTTTTAGCAATAATGACTTTCCTACCGGTGACAGAAATGATACATCATCCATTCCGATATTTTCATCAAAAGGACTCACCAACCGAAACATATAAATTTTATGTTCAGTTAATTCTTCAACTTTTATTTCACTACCAATAGTTACAAAGGGTAGGTTGTCACATGCAGTTTTCCCTTTAACACTCTTTCTTATCAATTGGTCAATCTGTATAATATATTCTTCGAAGTATTTCTCAAACTCTTCCCGTTCTTTAGAAAAATGAGGGAAATAATAATCAATAATATTTCTTTTCTTTTCTTCAATGCTTACTAAATGTTTGATAAGCATTTCAAAGGCGCTCTCTGACAACACAACTTTAGACATACTACTTCCCCCTAACATTTAATGGTAATACCCTATAAAAAACGTTTGGGCGCTTCGTTATAAAAACGAAACACCCATTTGACAGTAATATATCATCATATGTAATCATTGTCAATGATGTATGATGCTGCCATTTAATTCATTGTATTAAATTTTTTGCCATTTCATTAGACTGTATGTTTTCTAAATAGGCGACAAAAAGCTGATCCGGAACACATTCACATTTTAGTTGACCTGAAATTCCCTCCTGCAAGTTTTCCTTAAAGACAGGAAGGTCAGAATAAAAAGCTTAAGATTAGGGATTTGCTGAATTAACCCTTGATTGAAAATGGATCCTCAGCGCTAACCTAATTATGCTAACATTCCCAAAAATAATTGACATGTTTTTATAACATGCATATACTTAACTCAATAAATTGTTTGTTTCCTTAAGTTTATTTGCAGAGGAGAACGTTTTTTTGGACAAAGGTTCCTTATCACCATCTTTGGAAAGGCAGGAAATAACACACCAGTTGTTAATCCGGCGAATACATGAAAAGGAAGACCTCTCCAGTTTAAATAATATCTGCGATAAAATTCCGACTTCCATGAAGAAAGAACATTAGGGGGTTGCTTGCAATATTGGTTTGGAGATTATCTGAAATTGCGTGTAAATATTTTGGATGCCTGGATTGATGCTTTAAGCATAGATGAAATAGAAAACAGGATCGGCTGTTTTGTTGCAGAGCCCGGTCCTCATCAAATAGTTACCCTCAACCCCGAGATTCTTTACAGGGCTCAAAAAGAACCTGAGCTCCTCAAAATAATCAACCGCGCTAGCCTGGTAACGGCGGATGGGGTGGGTGTGGTCTGGGCTTCCAGGGTTGCCCGCTGCCCCGTACCGGAACGGGTAACCGGAATTGATTTAATGCTTCGTCTTGTGTCAAGGTGCGCAAAGGAGGGCTGGAGCATTTATCTGCTGGGGGGCAAGCCCGGTGTGGCGGGTGAGGCTGCTGCCAGGCTGGCACGGCAATATCCGCGGTTAAAAATAGCGGGAACCCACCACGGATATTTTGACAGCAAAGATGAAGTTCTTCAAAATATAAAAGAATGCCGGCCTCAAATCCTTTTTGTTGGAATGGGGGCGCCCGCTCAGGATTATTTCATTCAGGAAAACCTATCCTCGCTGGATGTGCCTGTAGGAATGGGAGTAGGCGGAAGCTTTGACGTTATCGCAGGAAGGACAGCGCGGGCGCCTTTATGGATTCAAAAACTGCATCTTGAATGGTTATACCGTTTTCTGAAAGAACCAAGCCGTATCGTAAGAATGGCTGTTTTGCCAATGTTCGCCTGGCTGGTCTTACGCCGTTATTTCCTGAACAGCTGAAAAAACGTTGAATTTGCAGGAAATTGGCAGCAGTATGTCGAATAATCTTTTTAACGACTGATCAGGGGGAATAACAAATGTTCAGGCGTAAATCAATATTAATGCTGCTGCTGGTTTTGGTCATAGCCGGGGCTGCTTATGCCGGACTTGCGATTGCGGCGGATACAGGGGAACCGGGCTCACATCTTGATCCTCTGGTTACCAAAAGTTTCGTTGAACAGTACGTGGCTGATTTTGCAAAAAAGGCTTTAGATACAGCAGGAAATTCAGGGGCCCAGTGGCGCACTAAAGCAGTTGCCCAGGGGGAAAACATCGTCTTTACAGGAGGAACGGAATTTATAATACGATCCGGAAAAGCTGTGATTGTTGACCCGGTTGGAAACGGCATTCCCGACCTTACCGCGGGTACTTCCGCTGCCAGCGGACAAACGGTCGCCCGCGATCACCTTTTTCTTGTACCCCGTTCGGACGGCCGGGGAATTCATGCCCAGTCCGCTGTGACCGTTATGTACATCGGCAGCCTTTCGTATTAAATTGTCTTTAAGCAGGTGTTTTTAAGATGAAGCCTAAAAGAAGATTAAAGCGCAAACGGAAGTTTTTCTTTTCGATCTTTTTGGTTCTTGTTCTTTTGGCGGGATGTTTTCTTGCAGCCAACGCATATTTATTCCAATTGCCGGGTATACCGACAAATTTGACTGATTTGAACAGCTCTCCCAAGTCTATGACAGTCCTTCTGCTTGGCGTTGACTCGCGGCCGGGAGAAACCATCGGAAGAACGGATTCAATTATTGTCGCCCATGTGGATACCACGCAAAAAAGGCTCTCATTATTGTCGATACCCAGGGACACCAAAGTAGATATACCCCGGCACGGAACAGATAAAATAAACAGCGCCAACATATATGGAGGGCCGTCTTTGACAGCCGACGTTGTTTCCGATCTAATTGGAATGCCGGTCGAAAATTATACGCTTGTCAATTGGGAAGGTTTTAAGGACATCGTGGATATCCTGGGAGGAATAAACATCGACGTCGAAAAACGAATGTACTATTACGACCGCGCCGACGGGCCGGAATATGCAATCGACCTCCAGCCGGGCATGCAGCGTCTGGACGGAAAAAAAGCCCTACAGTACGTCCGCTACCGGAATGACGCCCTCGGGGATATTTCCAGAACACAGCGCCAGTTAAAGTTCCTGACGGCGCTGGCCTATGAGACGATCAAACCGGAAACAATAATAAAACTGCCCAAACTGGCGCCTAAAGTAAACGAATGCATGAAAACCAACCTGTCCGCAGGACAGCTTATTCAACTTGCATCAATGGCTAAAAAGCTTGACCAGCTGACAACAGCAACCCAGACATTACCGGGAAGTCTTTCGAACCAAAATGGGGCAAGTTACTGGGCCGTGGATTACGATCAGGCCAGGCAAGTAGCCAAAGCTCTTTTCGAAAACGGACAGGTTGTTTCTAATTTTATCAAGGACAGCCAGGGAAATACCGGGGACAACAGTTCTTCCCAAACAACAATGGCATATCAGGGAAAGGATAACGCATTACCATCTCCAACGGCTGAACAAAAAAAAGAACAGGACGGCAATGTTGACAACAACACGTCTGAAAACAGCGGCGGCGCTTCGGGATACTGGAGCAGAGATGGCTATTTCTATGCCTGGCCGGACGACTCTTCCGGCAACACGCCTGAAAACGAACCAGGCAGCAATACTGATCAGCAGAATCCCAATCAGCAGCAGGACTCCGGACTGCAAAACGGAGAGGATAATTCAAATCAAAATGATGGCGGAGATTCGGACGGAATAGAATTTATCCCGGTTCCAAACGACAGCGCGACAGGAAATATATAATGGAAAAGGGCATCGGGTAGTGAAAAAAAGCTGGTACCAAAGACTGCTTGTCTTATTTCTGACGGCAGGCATAATCGCAGCCGGAATTGCCGCAATACAGCGTTACAGGGCTGAGGAAAGTTACCGGACAGTTGAAATGGCCATGCCTTATGACGACCTGCAGTCAATGGCCAGGCAGACTGGTAAAAGCATTCCTGAAGTAATGCGTGTTTTCCGGGAATCAGGCTTAACAACCGTTTTGTTTAAAGAGCCCGGAGCGGACGAACTAAGCAATTACGGTAATTTTGAAATCATGACCGGGCAGGAAGTTCTTGCCGTAAGCAGGCTGGGCGGGAAATCCCCGGGGAATGCTTTGAACACCGTCGGTAGCAATGAAATTAAACCCGATTATACCTATTTTTTTACAAACAAGAAGGACGAAGCCCTTCGACTTTTGGAACAGCTAAAGGTAAAGACCGGAAAAGTAAAACTGTACCAAAATAAGGATTACAACATCATCAGCACGAGCGCGGATTACACCACCTTAAAAAACACGGGTCTTGGTTTCCCGGCCGAACCCTTGAGGGAAAGCGCACGCTGCGGTCTGCTTGCCGTTGTGCAGCTGCGCAACTGGCAGGGGGTCAACCAAAAGAGCATAACCGGCGTATTTAAACCCCTTAAAGATATTCCCAACCTTTCTGCAGTAGCCTTTAATGACCCCAGCGTACCGGGATATCCGGAGCAAATACCATACCTGGCAAAAGAGATAAGCTCACTGGGTGTGCCGGTAACTGAGATCGAATTTTTTGCCCAGAGGGGCCTGACAAAGCTCGCCATACTTCTTGACAAGCATCTTGTCCGGCTGCATACCGTAAAAATCGAGGAAATGCCCAAATATGAAACCGCCGACTTGAAAAGCCGCTTTGTTCTTGCGGCAAGCGAGCGCAACATAAGAATTCTGCTAATCCGCCCCCTTACCTATTACAAAACGGGCGACCCCCTTACCGAGAGCGCCTCTTTTATCTCTAATCTCAAGAAAGATCTTGAACAAAAAGACCTCAAAACAGGGAAAGCCTCTTCCCTGCCGCCAATAGCTGTTTCACGCTTCGGACTGTTGATTATGGGCCTTGGGGTTATCTCCGGGGGGCTGTTGCTGTTGGAACGATTAGCATATCGGATCAAATGGTGGGTTTTGGGGATAGCCGCAATTATAATTTATGCCGCTTTAATAATTATCGCGCTGGACCCCGCCCGTAAACTGATGGCCTTTGCCGCTGTTGTAATTTTCCCCACCCTGTCCCTGCTAACATTTGTGAAGAGCCGCAGGTTATCGGTCTGGCAGAGTATAATCATGCTCGCAGTTACATCTTTATACTCTTTAATTGGAGCGCTGTTTACTGTCGGCCTGCTGTCCGATTCAGCCTATATTTTAAAAATAAATGCTTTCATGGGCGTTAAGGCGGCGGTTATTTTACCTTTGGCAATTATAGGACTTTTCTTTTTAATTTATTCAGGGCCTCCGCCTTCAAAGAAGGAACAGGAGGAAACAACCGGAAACAAGTTCCGGAGCAATTTAGTCAGTCTTTTAGACCGGCCCGTATTAATTAAATGGGCTCTTGCCGGCGCCGTGCTCCTGGCGGTTCTTGCCGTATATGTGATGCGCACGGGAAATGAAGTTGTTGTACCGCCATCAACACTTGAACTAAAATTCAGGGCGCTGCTGGACAATTTTCTGGGAGTGCGCCCGAGAACCAAAGAATTTCTACTGGGAACGCCTTTTTTGATGCTGCTTTTCTATACAGGATACAGGAACAATGCTTATCTTCCTTTTCTTATACTGGGGGCTATCGGGCAAATTTCCATAGTCAACACTTTTGCCCACCTGCACACACCTCTTCTTGTTTCGCTGCTGCGGTTTTTTAATGGATTCTGGTCAGGAATTATTGTCGGGTTCGTTTTAATCCTGCTTCTGAACCTGGCCAGACGTTGGTATAAAGCTTATGAACACTGCAAAGACACTTAAACCGCGTTTAGTCATCTCAGGATATTACGGCTTTGACAATGCCGGTGATGAGGCAATTCTGCTCAGTCTGATCACCGCTTTCCGGGCCATCCGCCCTGAAGTTCAGTTAACCGTATTATCCAACAATCCATTGAAGACAGCCAATCTATATAATGTCCGGGCATTAAACCGCTGGCAGCCGGGAGAGGTTTTTCGGGCATTAAAGGAAGCCGATCTGCTGATCAGCGGCGGTGGAAGCCTGTTGCAGGACGTTACCGGCCTAAAAAGCCTTGTTTATTATCTTGGAGTAGTCTGGTTAGCCCTCAAATTAAAAAAAACAGTTGTTTTCTGTGGACAGGGCGTCGGACCGGTTACCAGCGCAATTGGCCGCCGTTTGATGAAAAGCATTGCCGGCAGGGTTGACTTGATCACGGTCCGGGATGAACAGTCCGCAAACGATTTGCTTGAAATGGGTATAACCTCGCCGCCCGTATACATTACAGCAGATCCGGTTTTCGCCCTCAAAAAAGAAGATTTCGGGTCCGAGCAGGAAAACAAGTTCCTTCAAAACCTACAACATGATGATCAGTATAAAAAAGATCAACCGGCGGTTGGTATATCCATAAGGGAATGGCCTTTATTTAACGAAAAGGATCAGCTGGTTATGGCAAAACTGGCCGATCATTTATCTAATCTGGGGTGGCGTGTAATATTTCTGCCATTTCACTATCCGGGCGACTTTACTGCCTGCCTCAGGGTTAAGCAGTTAATGAAAGCCCCTGCGCAAATTATAGATAAAGTATTGACTGCCCGCGAGGCAGGCTCAATAATATGTAGCCTCGATCTTTTAATCGGCATGCGCCTGCATTCTCTAATTTTAGCGGCGGTGACCGGAGTGCCTTTTTTAGGCATCTCCTATGATCCAAAAATAAAGCGCTTTTTAAACCAGCTTGGCCTTAATCCTGCCGGGGAAACCTCAAACCTTGAATATTCCAAATGCCTTTCGGCTGTAAATGAAATTATCAATAATCAGGACGACTTCAAGGTAAAGGTCCGGCGGGCGGTTGAAATTTTGCAGCCGAAAGCATTATTAAACACAAAGCTGGCTTTGGAATTGGCTGCCGCGAAACCACCGTTTAAAGCCGGCCCGAACGCTTAAGGAGAGGTAAGAATGGGGTCTGTAATTATTAAAATTTCGGCTGTTGCTTTATTGTTATGGTTTGTCCTTGGGGGTATAAATCTCAGCACCCTGGCTTCTACACAAGAACCTGCCGCGACAACAACACTATCCAAGGAGATACCGGCAATACCGCCCCAAATACAGCCAGGCGGAGAACTTATCCCCGGCGGTGTCAAGTCGTTTGCGGAATCATCTAAAAACGCGCGGGAAGTATCCCCCGGGGTTAATTATTATACTCTTGAGGGGCGGAACTGGAAGCAAAAACCTCTTTACGGGTACGTCGTGGAAGTAGATCCCTCTTTGACTTTGATGGAACTTCGTGTGGCAACCGGCCAGGATACTCTGGGCAAGAGGGAAACTTTAAGTAAAATTGCCGCCAGGCACGGGGCTGTTGCTGCCGTAAACGCCGGCTTTTTTGACAGCAGTACAGGCTGGCCGCTGGGTCATCTTATGCAGGACGGGCGCCTGTTGAATTCCTGGAATTTGTTGAGGACGTCGGTAGGATTCACTGACCAGAAAAAGACTGTTATCGGTTACTTTGAGCCTCATCTTACAGCCCAACTGGGCGACACTGTCCTGAATATCGAAGGCGTCAATTATCCTGCCGCCGAGAACGAAATCATACTTTACACTCCCTTTTACGGCTCAGACGTCAAAATTCCGTCCGGCGGGATTGGTATAGTCATCGCCCCCGATGTCAACGGCATCCTGTCCATAAGCAGCATGACAACGGAAACTGCTGCAGTCCCCTCAAACGGCTATGTGCTTACCCTGCGGGACAATAAAAAGATTCTTATTGACAATCTGGCAACAGGTTCGGCTGCTAAAATTAAAATAGACTATGATCAGCAGTGGAAAGGCCTTAAACATCTGGTTACCGCCGGCCCGCTGCTGGTTGAAGACGGCCAGCCGGTTTTTGAAGCCACTTTTGAAGGATTCCGGGGAAGCATTCTTGAACCGGCTGCGCGAACGGCGGTCGGCATAAATAAAAAAGGCAAAATAATTCTGGCGGTTGTAGACGGCAAGAAGGACTGGAGCGCCGGCCTTACCCTGGAAGAACTTGCCTACCTGATGGCCGATTTAGGGTGCGTAAAAGCCAGCGCCCTGGATGGCGGAGGGTCCAGCGGCATGTGGGTAAAAGGGAACCTGGTCAGCGTCCTTACGGACAGTAATGAAAGGACGATTGCCAACGCGATCCTCGTTCTTTACCAGGTACCGGTATATTTAGATAACCAGAGGATTTTCTTTGACGTGCCGCCTTTGTTTGAAAACGGGCGTGTCCTTGTGCCGCTTAGGAAAATCTTCGATTCTTTGCAGGCGAAAATAAGCTGGGACCAGGATACTCAAACGGTTACGGCAGCAAGGGATAATAAAACTGTAGTCTTAACCGTCGGAAAACAAAAAGCGCTGATTGACGGAAAGGTTTATTCACTTGATGTCCCCGCCTGCATAAAAGACGGCAGAATAATGGTTCCCCTTCGCTTCGTCAGCAGTTCCCTTGGCGCAGATGTCAAATGGCGCAGCAAACCCCCCGGGGTTTTTATAACATCGAATGCAGGGTGATAAAATGTTTAAATTTGTGACCGCAATTTCAAAACGTACAATCTTCTTTATCGTATTGGTCCTTTTTTGGGCGTCTTCAATCCCGGTCAATGCTCAGGAAACGCCAAGTTTTTCAGTTGAGTTCGATTACAAGGATGAAATTACATATAACCATCCAAATTATGTGGAGCAGTTGCCCGATGGCAGTATTCTTGCTTGCCGGGTCGGTTTTCGCGAACCGGCGGTTGTACAAATTACTCCCGCAGGGATAGAAACCGTTCTCTTTAAAGGAATTCAGGCCTCCTGCGCCAAACTGCTGCCTTCCGGAAACGTACTGATTGCTGACTCCGGAGCCCCGGGCAAGCCGTTTACACCCCGCGTTCTTGAAGTAACACCCAACGGTTCAATTGTCTGGGAATACAGCCTGCAGTCCCTTTCCAGTTCTCCTCGCTACGTTGAACGTTTGCAAAACGGCAATATTTTAATTACCCTTCCCCATAAAATCATTGAAATAGCCAAAGACAAACGGGTTGTATGGTCTTATGGCTGGGGACGGCCGGTAAAACCTGATACCCACGGATATCTTGCCGACCCTGTTCAAGTGACGCGGCTTGAAAATGGCAATACATTAATCGTCGATCGCGGCACAACCAACGGAACTGTTTTTGAAATAACACCGAAAAAAGATATCGTCTGGCAGTTCGGATCCTTTGCAGGCGCATGCCCCTACACTGCAGATAACACAGGCGAACAGGATGCGGCAAACGCAGCGGCCGAAAACCCGCCCCGTGTTTTTTGTCCCACGGGAGCCCTCCGCTTACCGGACGGAAACACCCTGATCGCGGACAGGGCCAATTTACTTTTGGTTAAAATTGACTCAACCGGCGCTATTCTTAAAAAAATGTCCTGGAAAGAAGGCATCTCCGGCCTGTCGGTGATGAACCAGTGGATGGTAAGGCCCCAAATTGATGACAGCGTAATTATCCCCTGCACACTGACAAGCTCGCGATCTTTAATCAGGATCATCAAATTTAACAATTAGGAAAACTCTGATTCGTAAAACCTGATCATGAGACTTACTTTTCCAGCGCATAACCGAGGATACGCTGCAAAATATTAATTCTTTTTTTCTCTATGACTTCAAAATCCATCGCCTGTACATAGAAGCTCTCCAAATGGTCATGGACCCGTTTGGCCTCACTTAGATAGCCTACCGCCCGGTTGAACGCCGCTGTAAAACGCTGTCCGGCGCTGAAAAGCCGGTCCTTGCCGCCTTCCAACCTTGTTTGATGAAGGCAGCTATTCAGGTTTATTACATTTGTATTTATACCACTCACTGTTTCAGGCTTAAAACCGACTTCCTCCGCATTTTTGAGTACAGCGGACTTCGCTTCCGGGATAATCACAAGATCTACTTTCTTAGGCTCAAAAGCGCAGTGGTAAACCTCTGTGTCCAGTCCCCTGAGCTGCGCTTCCCAGGCTATCTTTTCCACAAGAAAGGAGCGGCCGCTGCCAGGAAGCCCTGCAACCAGGTATATTTTTTCAATGCCATCCAGGAGGCTTTCTATAAAGTGCTTTACGCCGTCGGGAGTAATTGCGGAACAGAACAGATGCCTTTTCAGAGAACTCTTCCCGCTGCCCCGTAAATCTCCCGTTATTTCACCAATTAAATCAAGTGTAATTTTGTTGACACTCAAAAAATCCATACAAGCAGTAACACAGCCTTCAGCGTCATCCCGGGCTAATTTAGCCTCCGCAAGCTGGGAGTATGCCGCAGGAAAAAGCTGTCCCAAAAGATTGCTGTCCTCCAAAATCTGTACCCTGCTTCCCCGAAGCTTTTCCTCATCCCAATATTCCCCCAGGTTAATAATCTCATCAACGGCTCCGGGATAACGGGGATCAACTACATGAGGGCTGGTTCCGTCAATCAGGGCAATCCCAAGCGCAGGAATAACAACACCGTCAAGCGAGCCATTGTCCGAGGAACAATGGTGGTGCTCAATATCATAGCCCCTTTCCGTCATCTCATCTCCGATCCTGCGCATGAAGGTGGATTTCCCCACACCCGGCCCTCCTTTTATTACAAAAACACGGGTTGCCCTTGTTAGATCGATTATGTTTGAGTAATATGAAAAAAAGCCGACCGAAGTATTTCCTCCCGGAAATAAATGTTTTATTTTCCCTCTTCCCAACTTCCGACCCCCCTTTTTCCAATTAGTCAAGCTTGTTTTCTTAAATAAACATTCAAGGCATTGATATATTATACTTGGGGTAAAGCAGAAAATTCCTCTTAATGCAGTCTGTTCCGCCTGACAAATTATAAAGTCAAATCAATTACATCCTGGTCCTTGCCCGGAAGCCCTAAAAACTATAAACCTGAAATTCATCTTGCGCCTCCTCACAAGGAAAGGTAAAAAGGTTAACCAGCTTATACGCAGGTGCCCTTTTACGATTAAGATTATGCCTAAACTAGAAAATACCATAAACCGTCAGAATTAAATATGCAAGAAAACAGATTTTGGGTTACAATATAATTTGAAAAAAGGATACCGGCATATAAAAAAGGAGTGTATTATCGGAGGGTAAATCTGAAAGAAATCCTTTCATGACATTTTATGCCTCAGAAAGGGATGGCTATAAAAAAAATGAAAAAAAGATTTATTTTATCACTTATTTTACTTTTAATAATCTTACCCGGATGCGGCAAAACATCAAAACCCGAAGTTACCCAACCTATAGAGCAGGAATCAAAATCAAGTGAGGCAGGTGCAAATAACTCAATGAAACCAGACCAGTATCAGTTAGCCCCTCCCGAAAAAGGCGATATTATTGCAATTATTACAACTACTATGGGAGTCATAAAAGTTAAGTTTTTCCCCAAAGAGGCACCCAAAGCCGTAGAAAATTTCACTAAGCTTGCAACATCAGGTTATTATAACGGCTTAACCTTCCACAGAATAATTAACAATTTTATGATCCAGGGCGGTGACCCGCTGGGAAACGGCACAGGAGGCCAGAGCATCTGGAAAAAACCTTTTGAAGATGAATTCAGCGATAACCTGCATAACTACAGGGGAGCGCTTTCCATGGCCAACAGCGGGCCCAATACAAATGGAAGCCAATTCTTTATCGTACAAAAAAATACGATTGAAGATAATCTCCAGCAATGGATGCGCCAGAACGGTTTTAATCAGGAACTCATTGACAGTTACATAAATAACGGCGGAACGCCATGGCTTGACAACCATCATACTGTTTTTGGCCAGGTTTTTGAGGGAATTGATGTTGTTGATCAAATAGCCGCCGTTAAAACCGATGCTAATGGAAAATCAGCACAGGACATGAAAATTGTCAGAATTGACATCACAAAACAGGAGTAGAAAAGTTTATCTGCAAAGGGTCCCTGGTTATCCGGGGACCCTTTGGAAATAAAATTATAGAATGCTTCAGCAGCAAAATTATTCATCCAGCTTTGATCGCGAATAACATATAACTTTCTGTTCAGATCAAGGTCATGAACAGGAATTTCCTTGATTAATCCAAGTAATAAAGGTTCCCGGGCAGCTAAAAATGAAACAACGCTTACCCCCAAACCGGCTTCCACGGCGGTAATTATAGCCCGGGTACTGCCCATTTCCATAACAACGTTTAATTGTTCTTTAGAAATACCAATCCTGGCAAGGCTTGCTTCAAAAGTTTTCCGTGTTCCGGAGCCGCTTTCCCTTAAAATAAACTTTTCCTTGATTAGATTGTCAATCTTTACTTCCTCGCCGGCTTTCCGGAAATGATCCGGCGGGGCAATCAAAACCAAGTGGTCAGTTAGAAAAGGTAAACATTCGATTTCCTTGCCTGAAATCGGTGTGCCGCAAAAACCTATGTCTATATCGCGGTTTAAAAGCCACGTTTCAATCTGTGCGCTTCCCGCTATCCGCATATTTATTTGAATTCCCGGAAACTGCCGGTGAAAGTTCCCGATTAATTTCGGCAGTACGTATTCACCGGGAATGGTACTCGCTCCAATTGTAAAAGATCCTGTTTTTAATTCTTTCAGATCATTGATGGCTGATTTAATCTTATAATAATGGGCAACTACCTGCTTCGCCTGCTCAAATAACAGTTTCCCGGCTTCAGTAAGAATAACATTTTTTTCATTTCGCCAGAAAAGTTTTACACCAAGGAACTCCTCTAGAGACTGGATCTGAAAACTGACCGCAGGCTGGCTCATGTACAACCTTTTGGCAGCTTTAGTAAAACCCTTTAACTCGGCAACCCATAAAAAAACTTCCAGCTGTTTTAAATTCATTTTTCACCTGAATAAAGCATATTTTTATTATCTATAGTTATATTATAGCTTTTTTTCATCTCAATTTAAATATTATTTAAAAAAGTGTATTTGCAGGTTATTACTTAACGGGAAACAAAAATGCGTTTTTCCTGCTTTTGCTGCTGGCGTCACCGATTCGCCATCCCGGTGTTGTCGTCTCGGCAAAGTAATATTTTGTTCCTTCATAATCGTAATATAAGAGGTCCCGGTTAGACGGAACCTGATCATCTTCAAAAGCTATTCCTACAGCATAGTGATCCGGAAACTCTACCAGAGCAACTCTATACCCCATGTTTTTCAGGATGGCAGCCAAAAGAATAGACTTGCAGTCACAATCACCATTTTCAGCAAGTGTTTGAACCGACAGCTGGACATCCGCAACTTTGTAGGGGATAGCGCCTCCGATAAAACTCAGTACAAACTCAGCCCTGTGAAAGTAATCTAATTTGGCAGCCAGGGCTGACAGCGATTCCCCCATGTAACCGGCAAATCGATAGTTTTTTTCTTCTGTCGCCCAGGAGGATAAATCACCGTTTGAAGTTGTCCTTAAAGAACTGATTAAACTTCTCAGGTTGGCGTCGGACCTTATAAAAATGGCTCTTTGTTCAGCGCCGTCGCTTTCATAATACTTCTGAACGATATCTTTTATATTTTTGCTGTATTCGAGCAAATCTGCGGGAATACCTATATTCCAGTTATACGTAACTCCCTGGTAACTCCAGGTAAAAGCCTTACTTACGCTCTTTTCGTTAAAGGAAAGCGGCTCTACAGACTGCCGCACTTCAGGAATTGGCAGGAAAGCTGACACGTTATTATCGGGAATATTGATTAACGAAGCGAAAATAACAACACAAAGGATAACGGCAATAAGCGCAACAAGATATTTGGATGCTGGTTTTTTCTCTCCTTCAATCTCATCCAAATATTCCTCCCGGTAAATTGGCGTACCGGGGAAATTGAGGTCAAAAAGCCAGTAGCCGCACTCTGTGCAGTTATTGGCTTCTTTAGAGGAAATAGTATTGCATACAGGGCACCTGTACCCCAAAATGTCCCCGCTGTTCATCCTGTTTACATCCACTTCTTTTTTACTTAGAATATTCATCACTCCCGGGCCAACTTCCTTTTTTAAAAAAAAGTATAAAATGTCAAAACCCCGCAAAAAATTTGCAGGGCTGCTGTTTTTAAAAAATACTGCTGTTTTTATAAACAACAAGCTCACCGGGAATGTGTGGCTTTGATAATATCCTGGCGGCTGATTATTCCCAGTAGTCTTTTGTTTTCATCCACTACCGGGATACGGTTGACTTCTTTTTCCGAAATAATTTTGATTACTTTTTCAATCGGGTCTTCCGGCCCGACAGAATACACCTTCTTGGACATTAACTCGCTAACCTTGAGAGCAATAATGCGTTTTAATTCTTTGTTGAAACGGCCGGGGTTTTCCAAATAAATAACGCCTCCGAGAAAAACAGTCATTACCGGCGCTTTTATTTCCTTATCCTGAATTACCAAGTCGCCCTCACTGATGACGCCGGTTAGTTTTCCTTCACTGTCGACTACGGGCATGCCGCTGACATGGTGATTCAGCATCAGTTGAGCAACTTTTTCTATTGTATCATTTTCATTAACTGTAATGACCTCTTTGGTCATTATATCTTTAGCCAACACTTTTCCCGCCATGTGATTACCTCCAAAGATTCTTTCCTTATTTAATCTATATTTTATATAAAAACAGCACAGGCGGCAATCCTTAAATAAATTTACGGTACTTTGAGATCGCCTGTCAGGCTATATTAATAACTTTACCGGATTTGGTAAGCTGTTCAAGTATTTCAAACATGTTGCTGACCTTTCCGATAAGCAGTTTTTCCGTAAGCTTGTAATAATTCAGGCATGTGCCGCAGGATAGAACCTGCGCGCCCTTTTGGGCCAGGGAATTCAATTGTTCGATTACCGGCGAACCTTCGGTTGTCAGGTAAACTCCGGAGTTTATAAAAATCAAAGATTCCGGGCACGGCTGTTCAATTAAAGCAGTAAAGAAACTCTTCATCAGCACCTCGCCCAAATCCGGGGAGCCCTGTCCAAACGAGTTGGTTGTAATCAGATAAACCTGACCTGTACTAATCAGGCAAGCCTGGTCTTTTTGATAAACGCCTTCTACTTTTTGACCATATTCAGCACTGCGTTGCAAATCCCCGGATTTATCTTTTGCAGTTATCTCCAATACGAAATCACCGCCAGATTCCTTTACGTCCACACTGCAACCTGAATTTTCTGCAAAAGCGGTAACATTTTCTTTCGCAGTCTGATTATCAACGATAACGGTGAGAACGACCCCCTGTCCCATTCCTTCCAGCGCTTTTTTAGTGTTTATTACAGGCTGGGGACACGCTAACCCCCGGCAATCCAAACTTTTATTCATCTGCCTTCCTCCTCGTATGATCTGAATGGAAATAGTCTCTTGACTTGCCAAAATGACTTGCCCTTGGGACAATCAAACCTTATACTCTCAAGACAGACATGTTTTGATAAACTTAACCTTCGCTTCGCTTTTTTATCCTCTCAATTTACAGCGATTTTAGTTTAACTTCTTCCTGGGCAAGAAGAGCCGCTCCCAGGGCGCCGGCAATCTGCGACTCCGGCACAACAAGCAAATCTCTCCCGAGTTCTTTACCCAAGAACTCCCGCACACCCTCATTTTTTGCCACTCCGCCGGTAAATACAATATGCTCGCCCTTGCCCAATCTTTCAGCCATAGCAGCCACCCTGGCCGCCACAGACTGATGGATACCGGCTATTATTCTCTCTCTCTTCACTCCCTCCGCCAGCAGGCTGATTACTTCCGACTCGACAAATACAGTACACATATTACTAGTCTGGATTGGATCGGCGTTCTTGGACAGCATGGCCAGTTCACTGACGTCCAGACCTAGGGCGGCAGCTATTACCTCCAGGAACTTACCCGTCCCGGCGGCGCACCTGTCGTTCATCGCAAAGTCAGTGACATTGCCGAAACGGTCGACGGCGATCACCTTGCTGTCCTGCCCGCCTATATCGATAACCATGTCAATTTCTTTCACTAAAAAGTGAGCCCCTTTGGCATGACAGGTAATCTCCGTAACAGCTTGATCAATGAAGGGAACAGATATCCTTCCATAACCTGTTCCCACAATAAAACCGATATCCCCTCGCTTTAGGCCGGCGTTCCCGAGGAGTTCCTCGAAAGCCTCCCTTCCAGCCTGACGCGGGCTGTAACCCGTCGGCCTGATCAAACTTATCCAGGAGTTTCCCTCAACAAGAACGGCTTTTGTCGTCACAGAACCCAAATCCAAGCCAACAGTAATCATTGTTGTTTTTTTCTGCCCGTAACCTCGATAAAGGCGCTGATCCTGGTTTGAAGCTGCTGCAGGTCCGAAGAGGAATAGTCGGTCTCCAAGTGCAAAAAGGGCAGGCCAAAATCTTTTTTTACAAAATCCCTGACCATTTCAGCTTCGATGTTGTATGTATGACAGGCTTGCCAGGTCAGGTCAACAACACCGTCAACCTTATATTCGGTAATCAGCCGGTCGAGAAGCTCAAACCGGCCGCTGTTTGGCGACATGCAGGAACAGGGTATCTTCAGATACCTCTCGGCAAGCGCTTCCAGAGGATCCTTCTGATCGTTCTCTTCAACCAGGTATCCCAGCGTCTTGATCCCGCCGCAGTTCTCCAGACAAACAACGCTCCCGCCGCATTTTTCAATCAGCATGACAACTTTTTCAGACCCGAGGCCCACAGGGCAGCCAGTTAAAAGAATGCGCGGCGTGCCTTTCGGAAACGGCGAAGTCCCGTTGCCGGCAATTTCGTCAGCTTCTCCAATTAAACCGTTAACCAGTTCGATACCCTCTTCCTTGTCTTCATTAAAGTTATTAGACCAGAGGGCTGTCATCAGATCAAGACCGGACAGAGGAGCCGGATCGATTTTGTTTATTTCATGGAGACGCTTCATGGTCCGCCGTTCCCTGTTGGCAAGTTTAATAGCCTGCCGGAGGGAATCCTCGCTAATCTCGGCACCCAGATTCTCCTCCAGTTTAATTTTTAAAACCGAGAGCTCAGCCAGCCACCAATCGAATGTCCTGGTTCCGTCTGAACTCTGAGGCAGCTGCATTATATGCATCGGTTTATACCGGCGCAAAAATTCAAACATCTTTTTCTTGCCGTCACAGGTAGTTTCCGCAATTACAAAATCAGCAAGCCGGAAAAAAGGGCATGTGTCCGTAATGGCAAATCCGAAGCTTGATTTAATCAGCGGACAAAGGTTGCGGGGTAATACCTTTTCAGCAGCCGCGATAGGCTCGTTTTTTGTCCCGCAAAGGCCTACCGGAATAGCCCCCGCGGCAAGAACAAGTTCCTGGGGTGCAAACGCGCAATATAGGCCAACAATTTTTGTTTTATTTTTTTTGGCATTTTCAAGATCCATTATGCTCAGATCGCGGAAATTCTTGAAAATCTTCATCGACCCGGGGCGCAAACTGATCACCTTCAATTTCGTAATTAAATAAAATTAAATAAAATTATATATTATCATTATTTATTATTCCAATATATTTATTTTATAGCTGGATTTATAAATGATAAAACAGTTATATGGCTGATGATATATAACAATAGGGGATTTTAGAAGCGAATTAAACTGAAGAATCTACAATTGTTTCTTATGCAATTAAGGAACACAAGGATGAGCGAGGCTTACATCAAATCAATCTTCAAGGCTATAAGTAACTTCTTTAGAAAAATTTTTAAAGCAGATGTGAAAACCCTGGTAAAATGTCATTTTACCAGGGTTCTATCACTGAATCTATAACTTCCAGGAAATACTCCACATCCTCCTCTTTATTATCTCTGCCAAGTGTAAGGCGTAAGGATCCATAAGCAGCCTGCGGCGGAATGCCCATTGCCAGCAAAACGTGCGACGGCTCCAAAGAGCCCGATGTGCAAGCCGAACCGCTTGACGCAGCTATACCCTTCATATCTAGATTGAAGAGCATTGATTCTCCTTCGACGAATTCAAAACAAAAACTGGCATGGTTGGGCAGACGGGAAGTGGGATGACCGGTCAGTCTTACCTCCTTGAACCGGCTAAGGACGCCGCTGATCAACCGATCGCGAAGCGCTGTTAATCGCTTGCTTTCCTGCTCCATCCCGTTAAAAGCCAGTTCGGCGGCTTTGCCCATCCCAACGATACCAGGTACATTTTCCGTACCCGCCCTGCGCAATTTTTCCTGGGCTCCGCCATGGAATAAAGTCTGTTTAATACGTGTGCCCCTTCGTATGTACAAGGCTCCTATACCCTTGGGACCATATATTTTGTGCCCCGAAACCGAAAGCAGGTCGACACCAAGCTCATTAACTTTAAAGGGAATTTTACAGAAACTCTGTACTGCGTCCGTATGAAGGATAATTCCCCGCTGTCCGGCCAAATTGCCTATTTCTTTTATTGGCATGACAGTTCCAACTTCATTGTTCGCATGCATAATACTAATCAGGATCGTTTTATCTGTAACTGCGTCAGCAAGTTCATCAACATTAACCTGGCCATATTGATCCACAGGCAGGATCGTAATGTCGAAACCCTGCTTTCCCAAAGCTTTAACAGTATTGAGAACTGCGTGGTGCTCAACTGCACAGGTTATTATATGGTTCCCCCTGTCCCGGTTTGTACAGGCGATTCCATGTATGGCCATGTTATCGGATTCGGTTCCTCCGCTTGCAAAGACAATCTCCCCGGGATTGGCGGACATGGCTGCAGCGACCTTTTCCCTTGCCTCTTCAACGGCTCTACAGGCTATAGTCCCATAGTAATGCTGGCTGGTAGGGTTGCCATAATTTTGACCGGTTAAAAAACGGTTCATCTCCTCTGCCACCTGTGCGTGAACAGGCGTGGTGGCGCTGTGATCAAAATAAATCCTGCGCAATATTTATCCCCCTTGTATAAAAGACAACAATCAACCTGGGCCGGCTGAGTTCCCAACACTGATAAAATAATTATATATGAGGCTTCGTTATATTTATAATTTAATATTATTATGGTTGAAGCATTAATAAATAAAGATATTTTATAGCTTGTATACAAAAACAGGCCTTGCGAAGGCCTTGCGAAGGACTGATAAGAAAATTTAGACCTCTTAAAAGTACGGTTTCTACAGTCAGACAAATGCTGCCGGCGCATAATTGGTATATAATAAGTTGAAAACGTTTTGCGCATTTGAAGGACGCAGTTCTCAATTTAATATAGAAAGTGTTGGAGGGAAAATGGTTACTTTTAATATTCCGGGGAAAGGATCTGTCAGATTAAATCATATCGTGCTTGATTTTAACGGAACGATCGCACGTGACGGTGTGTTGATTGACGGAGTAAAGGAAAGGCTAAACAAGTTAGCGGAACAAATGGAAGTCCATATTGTGACAGCCGACACTTTCGGTTTCTGCCAGGAGCACTGCAAAGGTATTAAGAGCAACATCCATATTCTTACCGCTGAGGTCGGCAGTCCTGAAAAGCTGAAAATCACAGAATCACTGGCGGTAGAAAACGTTGCAGCCGTGGGCAACGGCGTCAACGATGCCCTGATGTTGAAGGCTGCTGCTCTGGGTATTGTTGTCATCGGGCCGGAAGGAGCTTCAATAAAGGCTCTCCGGGAAGCTGACGTAATAGTGAAGGATATCAACGACGGACTTGATTTGCTTTTGAACCCCAAAAGACTTATTGCGACTTTACGGGAGTAAACGTCCACGCCGCTGAAGCAACGCTGGCTTAGAGGATAAAAATTCATTGATAAAAAAGTTCAATATCTTAAAGTGCAGTTTTGAGCTTTCATTCGCCAAAGATTATCCTCCACGCGTGCGCGATTTATGCTATTCAAGTATAGAATATAGAGGCGAAAGCATGGAAAAATACAGAGTCTTTGCAGGCGAGCAAAAAGATACCTGCAACAAACCGGTTCATCAATTAAGACGCTGTCAGGGATTATGCTGTAAAAACCTGTTAGACAGTGAGGAGGCGCAAGAATGCCGAGAAGAAACAGGAAAGAACCCTTAGAGTTACATACAAGAGAATTTCCGGTTTCAGAACGCAACCGGACCAGATTGAAATTCTCAAAAAGCGTATTGTTTTTTTCGAAAAACGCATAGAGAATTTACAAAAAATTGATTGGACAGCTTGAAAGCGGCGCCAGGTAAAAAAAGACATTGGATTAAATAGCTGCGCTATTGTTTTCACTTCTCTCAATCAGGCAATATATGAAGATCCTCAACGTCTACACTGATTCTAACCCGTGAGCCGCTTTGCAGGTCAAGTTCTTTCCATTCGTTGTTTGAAAGGATGGCTTTATACTTTCCATTTCCTGAACAAACGACCTCGAGGTGGGTGCTGAAGTTAACGACCCGTTCAATGAGTCCGTACCAGTTGTTGGCTTTGCTTTCCTCATAACCATTCGCCCTGCTTAAGCTTAAATCTCCGGCGTGAATCAACAGGGCAACTTCATCCGGGTACTTTTCCGGAATCTTCTTTCTCTTCAAAGGACCAAATTCTACAGGGCTGCCGGCCTGCCTGAACCAGGCCTGACCGTTCCTCCATTCGATTCTACCCTGCAAAATGTTTTCTTCCATAAAGAAATCGGCCAAATACTTTGATGAGGGCCGGAAAAAAACATCTTCCACTTTCCCCTGCCGCAGGATTCTGCCCTGGTCCATAACCAGAAGATGTGTTCCAAGCTGCAGCGCCTCATTAAAATCGTGGGTTACGTGGATAATTCCCAATTCTTCGCTGTCATGGATAGTCCGTAATAGCTCTTTAATGGAACTGCGGGTCTGCGGGTCCAGCGAAGAAAGCGGTTCATCAAGTAAAAGCAGCGGCGGTTTGGACAGAAGAGCACGGGCAAGAGAAACCCGTTGTTTCTCACCCCCGCTTAAAAATTGGGGGTACCTGTCCAGCAAATGGGTTATTCTCATGGCTTCGGTCAACTCGTCCACTCTTTTCATTATGCTTGATTCCAGTCTGTTTTTATGGGACCTGACAGCAAAAAGAATATTATCTTTAACATTGAGAAAGGGAAAGAGCAGGCTGTCCTGGTAGGCAAAACCAAATTTTCTGGATTCGGGAGCCAGCAAGGTTATTTCCCTGCCCCGGAGAAACATTTTTCCTCCCTTTGGATACCGCAGCCCGGCCAGCGTTTCCAGCAGCATAGATTTTCCGCAGCCCGTGGGTCCCAGGATAACAAGATATTGACTCTCCTCCAGTGTAAAACCAATATCACACAGTTGAAAATTTCCTTCCCTGACATGGAGATCCTGCACGGTAAAAAGAGCAGGTTTCAAAATCTTATCACCTCCTGTTTTAGAAAAAACTTCAAAGTAATCAGGGAAACCAGCGCCATCAGCAGCATGACAATGGCTGTTGAAATGGCAAACTTTAAATCCCCCATGGACATGTTCAAAAATATAGCTACCGAGAGGGTTTCCGTTTTCATCCGGGTGATACCGGCAAGCATTGCCGTAGCGCCAAATTCACCAATGGTCCTGGTCCACGTCATAATCAGGCCGTTAATAATCCCGTTTTTAGCCAACGGCAGAGTCACTTTGCCAAAAACATTTCCCGGCGTATAACCCAGAGTACGGGCGATATTTTCCATGCGGGGATCAATACCGTCAAAGGCCTGCTTCATAATTCTCACTGCGTAGGGAGTAGCAATAAACCACTGGGCTATTACAACACCGGAGGAAGAAAAAACTATATCCAGACCCAGCGCAGTTAAAAAACCCCCCAGTACCGGCCCAAAAAGAATCAGCAGGGCTATCCCGCTGACTAACGGGGGAAGGACGATTGGTATATCCAGCAGGGTGTCTACAAAAGCTTTGCCGGGAATTTTGTATCGTGAAAGTATATATGCCGCCGGCAGGGCAAACAGTGCGGCCAGCCCTGTAGCCAGCACGGAAGTCCACAGTGTAAAAAACAGCGCAAAATGAAACTCTTCCTGCCGCAGAACGGTTTTAACCGTCTCCCAGTTGGCGTAGTTCAGCAGCCCTCCGATAAGAAGCAGTATAAACAGGACCAGGAAAATGAATAACAGCCAGAAACAACCGATCAGAAGGCTCCGGCTGTTATCCCTGAATGTTGTTCTATTGTTTTGTTCTAAAGCCATATTTTGCGAATACCGCCGGTCCCTCTTCTGTGGCAAATTTCATGAAAGCGTCAGCCTGATCCTTATTGGCGGAATATTTCAAGGTGGCTACAGGAATCTCTTCGACCATATTTATCTCCGGATCGATTTCCACCACTTCAATTTTATCCTTTGATTTTACAGTGTTGCTTATCTCTACAATACCGGCGTTTCCCTGTCCCATCGTGATGGCGGTTACGACTTTGGCCGGAGTTTCCATGCTGGCCAGGATGTTCTTTTCCACTTTTGCGTCGATGCCCGCATTTTTAAAGATTTTAAAAGCGGTCTTACCGATAGCGGTAGCTTCCTTATCCGGGATCACCAGCTTAACTCCATCTTTGGCCAGATCCTCGACCTTGGTTATTTTAGCCGGGTTGCCCTTGGGAGTGACGATTACCGGGGTGACGTAGGCCACCGGCCCGGCCATATTTTCAATATGTCCGGCCTGCTTGGCTTTATCTACAAAAGACATGTTCCCCGGCAGATAGATATCGCCTTTTTTAGTTGTTTCCAACTGGTTAAGCAGCGCACCGGAGTTGTTAAAGTTCATTTCCACTTTGACGCCCGTTTTTTGCTCAAATTTCTGGGCTAGCTCTGTAACCGGGTCTTTCAAGTTCGCTCCCACATATGCGTATAAAGTTACCGCCGCTTTAGGGGTTTCCGCCTTGGGGGTTTCTTTTTTGGCGCTGCATCCCGCAAACGCTGTTACAAGGACCAGCAACAGCAGCAAGGCAAAAAATTTTGTTTTACTTCTCATATTGATTTCTCCTCCAAATCAAATTCCGTAAGCGATACTCTTCTTCATTCCATTTTTTTAATCGATTTTATCGATAACTACCTTAATATCCGCCGGTTTGCAAAAATAGACAGCAGTAGTGACAATGGCGTCAATGCCCGTCCCGGCATATTCACGGACATTGTTCTGGTTAATGCCCCCGGCGGCAATGACGATAATTCCCGGATGCGCCGCCTTGATTTTCTCAACCCATCCCTTGAGATCCCCGGGGCTGACTTTGTCGAACTGAATTCCGTCGGCCCCGGCGGCTGCCGCCTTCATAGCCTCGTCAAAGCTATCAGACTCAATGATTATCTTTTTTTCACAGGCTGTTTTTTTGATTTCGCCTATCTTTTCCAGGAGCCCTTCATAACCCCCCAGAAAGTTCCAATGCTGCTTGAAGATAAGAATCGTTTCAGAAAGCCCCAGCCTGTGAGGATACGCCCCTCCGGCCAGAACGGACTTAAGCGTGAGTTCTTTGGTGCCCGGAAATATTTTTCTGGTCGCCACCACTTCTATAGAAGGATTGACCTCTCTGGCATTGTCCAGCAATTGCCTTGTCCTGGTCGCAATGCCGCAGCAGTATTCCAGAATGTTCTGGCAAACTTTCCAGGCCATGTGCAGGTTTTCAGCCTTCCCTTCGCCTGCAATAATGGTCTCCCCTTTTTTCATGGCGGCTCCGCTTTCCAAACACCGGACAGCTTTTATGTCCAGCTTCTGAAATATCCGCAAAACCTCTTCCGAACCGGCCAAAACTCCGTCCTCTCTGGTAGAAAACACAATCCTGCCCTGCTTCCTGCCAATGCCGAGGAGCATAGTGGTCAAGTCAATGTACGGCACGTCCTCCTTGATCAATCTGCTGATTGTTTCATCTGAGATAAAGACCACAGTAAACCCCCTTTCGACTTATTATTTATAATGATATATTGCTCAAATGGAGATTGTCAATTGCATTCACTATTTTATGCCATGTTATATTATCTCTCGAACGTTTACCCTAGGCAATCTGATATCCCTTCATCAGCATAACCCTACATAAATGATATATCCGCAACATAAGTTAACGAATGCCGGACACCCGATGCGCCGCTGCGGGAAACCGGATACTGTCCCAGTCCCAACATTATTTTTGACTTTTATTTGCAATGTATTAGAATGAAACCGAAAGAGGATGTTGCTATTAATGCTGACGAGTTTGGCAGATTTAAAGCTCTAATTAGGATAATCAAATGGATTTTTTACGCTGTGTAGTCGACCGCATAACATTTATAAACGAAGATAACGGCTTCTGCGTTATTAAAGTTAAGGCAAAAGGATTCAGTAACCTTGTTACTGTTATCGGAACCATGGTTTCGGTAAATGCAGGCTCAATCCTTTCCCTTAAGGGTGAATGGAAAAACGACAGCAAGTTCGGACGTCAATTTGCGGCTTCTGAATGGGAGGAAACGCTTCCCGCTACCGCCTACGGAATAGAAAAATACCTTGGCAGCGGTCTGATCAAGGGAATAGGCCCCATATTTGCCAAGAAGATTGTCCAACAGTTCGGAGCCGGCACATTAAATATTATTGAAGCAGAAACTGATCGGTTGATTGACGTCCCGGGCATAGGCAAAAAGCGCATTCAAATGATCAAGTCCGCATGGCAGGAACAAAAAGAAATCAAAAACGTCATGCTTTTTTTGCAGGATCATGGGGTCAATACCTCTCACGCTGTCAAGATATATAAAGCATATGGCAACAACAGCGTCTCCATAGTAAAGACCAATCCCTACAAACTGGCTGACGACATCCGGGGTATTGGTTTTAAAACCGCCGATACAATTGCCGCTAAGATGGGATTTGATAAAGAGAGCTTTGTACGATGCAGAAGCGGTATTCTATATACTTTGAACGGACTTGCGGATGAAGGCCATTGCTATGCGGCAAGAAACCAACTGATTAAGACCGCTAAAAAATTGCTAGAGATAGAAGAATGTATTATCTCAATCACTCTGGATCACATGATAAGGGAAAAAGACGTTATACTTGAAAATCCCGACGCAATATATATACCGCCCCTGTTTTTCAGTGAAACCGGTACGGCAAGAAGGATCTATGAAGTTTTAAATACTCCCGGCTATAAACCAATCAACGACCTTAATAAAATTATCAGCGATGTACAAAATAAAACCGGCATTATTTATGATCAGGTTCAGATACAAGCCATCAACTGCGCCGCGCAGTCAAAAATAATGGTCTTAACGGGCGGACCCGGCACAGGCAAAACAACTATCACATCAGCCATCATAGCCGCATTTGCAGAGAGCGGTATGCAGGTCCTGCTTGCTGCGCCCACAGGGCGCGCCGCCAAACGTATGGCCGAAACAACCGGCATGGAAGCTAAAACTATACACAGACTGCTTGAATATAAGCCTCCCGACGGATACCAGAGAAACAGCGATAACCCCCTGGAAGGCGATGCGCTTATCCTTGATGAAGCTTCTATGATTGATATTGTCCTAATGCATAATCTTTTCAAAGCAGTACCCGACCATATGACTGTAATAATTATCGGTGACGTCGATCAGCTTCCCTCCGTTGGTCCCGGCAATGTGCTGCGGGATGTAATTGACTCGGGCGCAGTACCGGTTATAAAACTCGAACATGTTTTCAGGCAGGCAATGGGCAGCGCGATAATCAGGAACGCGCATCGTATTAACAATGGAATTTTCCCTGATCTTAGACCCGATAAGAACAGCAACTTCTTTTTCATTCAAGCCGATGATCCCGCCAAGATACCGGACATTATAAAACAGCTCTGTACTACACGCCTTCCCGCATATTACAAGGTAGATCCCATCCGTGATATCCAGGTCTTATGTCCCATGCTGCGCGGCAATACCGGCGCCGTTAATATGAATATACAACTGCAGGCAGCATTGAATAGCAGTTCTTTATCTTTAAGAAGAGGCGGCGCCGAATACAGACTCCGCGATAAGGTCATGCAAATAAGAAACAACTATGATAAGAATGTATTTAACGGGGATATCGGCATAATATCGGATGTGAACTTGGAGGACAATACCCTTACTGTAAGCTTTGACGGCGTTCCAGTTTTATATGACATATCGGAGCTGGATGAAGTTGTTTTGGCCTATGCCACAACTATTCACAAAGCTCAAGGCTCCGAGTATCCTATAGTCGTACTGCCGCTTACAATGCAGCACTATATTATGTTACAAAAAAATCTCCTTTACACAGCCATAACCCGTGCAAAGAAAATTGCAGTAATAATCGGAAGCAAAAAAGCTATCGCGTACGCTGTTAAAAACAACCGGGTTATCGAAAGAAACACCGGGCTCAAGGATAGATTAAAAAATTGAACATATTTCATCTCACCGTATATGGGAGAGCAATAAATATGCCGCCAAGCCATCCAGCGGCGGCCGCTGCGTTGACTCGGGGATAAAGAGCGCCTGTCGTCTGCGGTAGTATAAATAATTACGTGCAATGGATTAATTCCTTAATAAGGGTCATGAAATGAAAAAAGCGGAAAATATCCTTTTGATTTTAATTTTATTAACCGCCTGGCGTGTAATTTGTTTTACGGGTTCAACAGGCTCGACTTCTGTGAAATCAGATAAGGAGATTTGTGTATCTGAAAGGGCAGTTTTATTTGACGGATCTTATTTTGTACCGCTTGAGGAGATCTGCAAGATGTTCGGTCTGAAAGAGGAAATCAACGGAAATGAGACATTTGTTAAGAATGATAAATACAATATAATTCTAACAAGGCTTTCAAAAATTGTCTGGCTTAATAACAAGGTTTTCAGCCTTAGCAAGCCTGTAACCATATACGAAAACAAATTTTATATCCCTTTGCGCTCTTTTAGCGAACTTCTTGGAGCAAAAATTAAATACCAAGAGCCCGGCAAACCTGTTTGGGTAATCCTTCCTAACGAAAATGATCAAAATGTCATGATCAACTTTGCCGGTGATTCTGTACTTGCCTGTTCCCTCGAAAATGTTGTCAAAAATGATTACGGCTACCCTTTTGCAAACCTCGCCTGTTTTAAGAATTCAGACCTTTTCATGCTTAACCTGGAAAATCCCATTACTGCTAGGGGTACAAAGGTTCCGAAGAAGTATAACTTTCGCATGCGCCCTGATTATATAAAAATACTACAGGACGGCGGTGTTGATATTGTCAACCTTGCCAACAACCATACCGGGGACTATGGCGCCCAGGGCATTGAAGATACGTTAAAGCACCTTGACGACGCGGGGATAAAGCATGTAGGCGCAGGATTAAATCAGGCGGACGCAAGAAAACCGGTTGTGATAAAGATTAAGGGAATAAAGATCGGTTTTTTAGGCTATTACAACAGTCCGGATTATACAACCGGAACCAACCCGTTTAACGAAAGAATCTTAAAAGAAGATATCTCAAATCTCAAAGAGATCGCCGATTATGTAATAGTAAATTTCCACTGGGGTGAAGAAAATGCCGGCTATCCAAAACCTTATCAAATAACGCTTGCTCACCTTGCAGTTGATTCGGGCGCTGATTTAATTGTCGGCCATCACCCGCATGTCCTGCAGGGAATAGAAAAATACAAAAATGGCCTTATAGCTTACTCGCTTGGAAATTTTATTTTTGGAGGAAACAACAGGACCAAATACGATACGGTTCTTTTACAGCTAAACATACAGGACGGCAGAATTTTGCCCTGCCTTGTCCCGGTATGCGTGAAAAACTGGCAGCCTATCCTTTTGAACCATGAGGAAGGTGAAAAGATTATCAATACTATTAAAGATCGCTCGAAAATTTTTCAGCATCCATTCATATAATTCATACAATAATTCATACAAAAGGTTATTCAACCGCCGCGCAAACCTGGCATTATTTGTCTTTGTACAATTTCGACATATTTTGCTATGATTTTTATTGCAGGCCCTGTCATAAGTCAGCCTCCTTTTCTGAATAGGCTGCTTTTTTACCCCCAGGTAAACGGGCCTGCGTCCTCTACAATCCATCGCTAGAAAATTACAGCAATCCCTTGCAAACCTCCCTGTTTTAAAGATTCAGACCTTTCCATGCTTAACCTGGAAAATTCCGTTACTGCAAGAGGCATAAAGATTCCAAAGAAATATAACTTGCGCATGCGCCCTGATTATATAAAGATACTACAGGAAGGCGGCGTAGATACAGTGAGATTTTGCCCTGTCTCGTCCCGGTTAGCTGAAATGAACTTTTCGTTGGTTCTTTAAAAGTATGTGGTAATTATCTCCAGAATAAATATTGGGAGGAATGGTAACTATAAAGCATATTTGGAAAGGAGCAGAACTATATGAAACAAAAAAAGCTATTCTACATATGCGCGGCTGTAATAATTCTTACTATGGCAATTGCTTATTCGGCATTTGCCCTGACCTCAGAAAAAGAAAAGAGCGAACAACAAGTTATTGATGCTACAGAAATTGACGGTATTATAACGGGCATAAAAGGGAGTACAATTTCAATTAAGGGAGATGATGGTTTAACGAAAACGGTTACTTTTAATAACCGGACAGTCTTCCAAATCGAAAAAATAGTTCAGGCAGCGCCAAAGGATTTGAAAATTGGAGACGAAATAGAGGTAACATGCAGCCCTGCTGAAAAATATGGAATTAACGCGGAACGTATCAAGATTGAGGCAAATGATGATCTTGAAGACAATGAAAAAGGTAAATAAGATTTACCAGTTTTAATAACGGCTAAAAAGACAAGCCCCGCAATTCCTTGCGGGGCTTAGTTTTTCCTGGTGCGCCCGGAGGGACTCGAACCCCCGACACGCGGTTTAGGAAACCGCTGCTCTATCCACCTGAGCTACGGGCACATTTTCAATTGTATTTTCTATTATAGCATAAAATCTTTGTACGGGCTAAAGTTGTCCTAACTTTATACGAAAATGTGGTGAAGAACCGCCAGAAGAATTACACCGGGAACCTGCAGCACACCTGCGGTGAGCATGGTTACGGGATTTAAAGCCACCCTTAACCCGGCCTGGCTTAATAAGAAGTTGGAAACGTATAGCAAAACGCCCCCGATAACGAGATAACTGACTAAATGATAAACTAATTTTAAAGGCTTGATCATGAACGGCCACATTAAAAGCAAACCAAACAACCCGGCCAGGCAGATTAAGGCTATTTTCCATTCCATTTCCCGTCACCTCTGATCTAGTTTTTAGACAAGCTTTTCTCTATGTATGCTTATGAGGCGACTTGGAATATTATTCCTTAACTTACTCTATTTCACGCCTTCCTTCAAGGGCTCTGGTCAGGGTTACCTCGTCGGCATATTCAACGCTAGCCCCCATGGGCAGGCCGTATGCCAGGCGGGTTACTTTTATTCCCATAGGCTTAATCAACTGGGACAGGAACAAAGAAGTAGCTTCACCTTCGATATTGGGGTTGGTCGCCAGAATAACTTCTTTAATCGTCCCTCCCTGAAGCCTGTTTAAAAGCTGCTTTATGGTGAGTTCATCCGGACCGATATTGTCACGGGGAGAAATAGCGCCGTGCAGAACATGGTACAGCCCCTTGAAGCCCCTGACTTTCTCTATCGCTGAAACGTCTTTGGGTTCTTCAACTATACATAAAATATCCCTGTTTCTCCGCCGATCGCTGCAGATTTGACACAGCTGGGCATCGGTCAGGTTAGCGCAAACGGAACAGTAGCGGATATTCTTTCTGGCTTCCAGCATGGCGGATGCCAGGTTTTGAGTTACCTGCGCAGGGGCGTTTAACAAGTAAAGGGCCATGCGCTGCGCGCTTTTCGGACCCACACCCGGCAGACCGGCAAGTTCATCAATTAAGCGGGTAATTGATGCCCCGTAATACTTCAAATCAAACTCTCTCCTAAAAGAGCCCGGGCAGTTTAAGACCACCTGTAAGCTTGCTCATTTCATTGTTGACCATATCCCGCGATTGGCTGAGAGCGCCGTTGACCGCCGCCATAATAAGGTCCTGAAGTATTTCGACATCTTCAGGGTTAACCGCTTCCGGCTTTATTTCTATTGAGAGCAACTCCTGCTTCCCGTTTACTACCGCTTTAACCACGCCTCCGCCGGCGGTACAGTCAACTGTTCTGTTGCCCAATTCCTCCTGCATCTTGGCCATATCGGCCTGCATCTTCTGGACTTGTTTCATCATCTTACTCATATTCATGGACACTGGCTACATCCCCCTAACAAATAAAATCATCTAAGCCTGCCATTCAGGCTAACGCTTATCGTCCTTATTTAGTCCGAACAGGCCCAGTGTGTCACCGGAGCTTAACTCCTGTTCCTGCTCAGGCAGATCATAATGTCCCGGTGGTTCACTGCAGGCCAGGCGGATATGTAAATCATGTTTAAAGAAAGAGGTTACCAGTCTTAGAATCGACTCCATATTCTCTGTTGTTCCTAAATAATCTTTAAATATTTCATTTTCCCTTGAAAAAGCTATTGTCAGGCAGCCGTCTTTGAACTGTTCGGGCCAACTTCTTGACAGGTACATGTGCATCGGCAAATTTGTTTTTTTAGTTATCTTAAGAAAATCCGTCCATTTTGAAGATACCTGGCTGAAGAAAACCTCATCATCCGATGCTTCAGGAGCCTTGCTGATTGCCTCCTGTCTTAAAAGGGGATTTTCATCAACTCTAACTTCCTGCACCTTTCCGGTTGCCGCAGAAAATTCCTGTTTTACCAGGGGATTTTCACCAGCTCCGAGGACAGTCTGGTCAGGCCGATCCACGGGCGTTTTCCTGATCGGCTTTTTCCGGCCGGCAATTCCCTTTTTTTGAGGCTTGTCTTCTTTTATTTCCTCTGTTTTTTCTTTAACAGCGTTGCTTTCCTTGATGTCTGTTTCTTTTGCGGCGGAAAACCCGTTGAACGCGGATTTACGGATCAAATCAGAAATTTCTTCCAGTCTTGCAACCCGTTGGACAAGGTCCATTTCGGGACCGGAAACCGCTGTATGCGTGGCCCTGATTAGCGCTACTTCAAGAAGAATCCTGGGCTGAGAGCTCCATTTCATTTCCTGCTCGGTCTTGCCAAGTAGTTGAAGCAGGCTGAGCAGTTGTTCCTGTCCTAAAAAACCGGTTATGCGGGCAACACGTTCCCTTTCGGTTGAGCTCAACTCCTCTTTTGCGTCGGGAGAAATAAGCAGCAGAAGAATTCTCCTTAATAAGGCCATCAGCTCGCGCACAAAGGTGCGCAGGTCTTTCCCTTGTTCAACCAAAGAGCTTACTATTTGCAAAAGGAGCTTTGTATTTCCTGAACCTAGCGCAGAAGCGGCCTCGTCCAATAAATCTTCCCTTACCGTACCAAGAAGCTGATGCACGTCATCAAGTGTAACCTTATTGCCTCCTAATGCGCTGACCTGATCCCAAATACTCAGGGCATCTCTTAAACTCCCTTCGGAATAGCGGGCGATCATGTAAAGCACACCGTCTTCCGCCCCGGCTTTAGTTTCAGCAATAACCTCCTGCAAACGGCCCAAAATATGCTGACTGCTCAGCCGGCGGAAATCAAACCTCTGGCAGCGCGACAGTATCGTCAGGGGAACTTTATTGGGCTCAGTCGTGGCCAGAATAAATACAACATGCGAGGGCGGCTCCTCCAAGGTTTTGAGGAGGGCGTTGAATGCTTCCGTAGTGAGCATGTGCACTTCGTCAATTATATAAACCTTGTATTTGCCCGATGCCGGTGAAAACCCTATCCTTTCCCTCAACTCGCGGATTTCGTCAATCCCCCGGTGCGAGGCGGCGTCAATTTCGATAACATCCATGGAAGCTCCGGTGGTTACCTCCTGGCAGTTAACGCATATATTGCAGGGTTCAGCGCCGCTTCGCTGCCGGCAGTTAAGCGCTTTGGCCAGGACTTTGGCAGTGCTGGTCTTCCCTGTCCCCCGGGGACCGCAAAAGAGATAAGCATGACTTTCCTTTTCGGCTATGAGGGCGTTTTGAAGTGTTTTCGTAATATGTTCCTGACCGACTATCTGCTCAAAAAGCTGAGGCCGCCACTTTCTATACAGGGCAAGATATGTCATTTAAAAATCCTTCCTCTTTCGCTAAAAAAAGAAAGAGCTGCAAAAGGTACAATTATTACAAAGAACCACCTCAATAGGCAGCTCTTTTCAAAGATACTGGCCGTGCACCTGCCTCCGAGAAATGGCTTCCGGGCGAAACCTGTACTGGTTTTCTCTTGCCAGGCAACCTTGCGGCACCCGGAGGTTCTTTCTTAGTGCTGCTTCCGTCAAGACCTGACACGGTTCAAAAGTCTCCGCCGCGCAAGACCCAACCGTCATCGCTCCTTGCAAACAGGCCGGACCCCACAAGTCATACCCTCGGGCAGGAATTCAACCCCGCTATAGCGGGTTGCGGGTTTTAGGGCACCGCTACCTCCCCATCTAGCACGGCCATATTTAATTAAACATCATACTAAACATTTTGGCGGAGAGAGAGGGATTCGAACCCCCGAGACAAGTTTTATGCCCGTCTACTCGCTCTCCAGGCGAGCGCCTTCGACCAACTCGGCCATCTCTCCATGTGGTCTAATATCGTCTTAACCTTTTAATCCATCGTTTATTATACATTCGATTATGGTTAAATGCAAGTATTTGGCGCGCGCCGGACAAGCCTGCGCCATGCGCCGTTTATCATCAGCTCAAAGTTTGCGGCAGGCCGCATATAAAGAAACTGAAGCGCCGTTTAAGGCTGGTTTGAGTTTTTTAAGATCTCGCATGTATTTTTATTTTGGGATTCAATTTTCTTATTTCTTTTTAGATTACCTGTAAAATACTGGGTGACAATTACCGAACCCAGAATAAGAAATACGACACCGGTGGCACGGTTAATAATAGCCGGGCTAATAATTTTTGCCAGAGCAACTCCTACAGTAACCTCAATTAAAACGCATAAGCACAGAGCAAGGGCACTGCCTATAAAAACATACCAGCGGCGTGAGGGGCTGTTGCTGGTTATACATAATACTGCAACTTGAGTTTTGTCGCCAAGTTCGCAGATGACGATCAATAAAAATGTGGTTAACCAGGTAAGTATTTTCAGACTCACTCAATCTTCCTCCAAATTAATTATTCAACTGAATGTTGCCAAGCAGCCCAAATACCAGCAGGGCGCCGAGCACTATGAAAACCACCCCGGAAACAAGCTGGATTATGGAAGGTTTAATAAAACGGGCAACAATATGAGCGCCTATGATTACCTCCAGAAAGGAAGTAAAAATAAGCGCCATTGCAGATCCAAGCGCGACCCAAAGAACATAAGCTGGTTTGGCCCCTGCCAGCAGCATGGTTGTAATCTGTGTTTTATCACCCATTTCAGATATAAAAACAATACTCAAAGAAGAAATTAATAAGCGCCAGCAATCTTTGGTTATTTTCATGTTCTGTTCTATCCGCCCTTGTTTTAAAGGTAATCCCTCAATCTTTAAGGAAACGATTAAACCTGCTTTTAAAATTTTTTGTCTTACCATTCTATTCTTAGGAAAATGATTGTGTTATAGGTTAATAGGTTAAAAACAATATTAACCGAACTTGTCCGTCTTTACATAACGGAATATTAATTAAAAATAAAAGACTGTTTTGGCCTTGCAAACTTGTATTTTTACTCTTTGTGTAATAAACTTTTTAGCAGAAAAACACCAGCCACAGGTAGAAAAATCCAGAAAGGAGCCAGACTGTGTCCGAAATCCTAGGCAAGCTCGAAAAACCGGAAGCTGAGAAATTCAAAACGGGGCGTAAATTATACCTGGCGCCGTTAGTCTTTGCCAAAAAAGACTCCCCGAAAGAATATGTTGAAAAGGTTGAGCAATACTGGAAACAGGTAGGGGAACACCTTGCAAACCTTGAGGGAAAGATTGGTAAGATAAAGAAGATATACCACGAATCCAATTCCTTCAGCGGGGAACAGGGTTTGAGCATTATCCAGCAGATCAATGAAAAGGTCTACCCTTTGATTAAAGAAAAGTGCGATCAGGGCGCAGAAATGCAGGCGACGGAAGATTTGGAGCTGTTTACGCAAAGTCTTGACTGGAGCAACTGCCTTCGTGTGGTAATGACTCAAGCTGCATTTGAAATAATTTCAGAATTCTTCCGGGATATCAGCACAAAAAGATTCAACTATATAGCTCAGCAAATTGATGAAACCCTCGGAGAAAATGAAGCCGGCGCTTTGTTTATCAGCGAAGGACATTCTGTGCAATTTTCTTCCGACATCCAAATATTTTATGTTTCACCGCCAATTTTGGATGAAATACGCCGCTGGGTTCCGTGAAAAAGCAAAAGAAAATGATCCGGCGGAGCAAAATTCGTGACCTTCCTGTTAAAGCATGCTTGAATACAAAGTCTGAATAAAAAGCGGCAGTATTGCGGCATTAACAAAAAATGTAAGGCAGTTAATAGTCATTGTTTTACATAGTGAAAATTAATCTTTAATGCTTTACTTTTTCAAAAAGAAAAGGTAAAATGGTTATGCTCAAATAACAGGTCTGAAGAGGTTTATTTCTCATCTACCAACTGCCTTAAGCGATAAGGAAGTCAAGGTCTGAGTGAATCCTCCGAACCTTTTGGGCAAATAATATTTAGGAGGATTCAAATGTACGAAGACAAGATCCTGACTTGTCGTGAATGTGGCGTGGAATTTGTTTTTACCGCTTCAGAACAGGAGTTTTATGCGGAAAAGGGTTTCGCCAATGAACCAGGCCGTTGCCCCCAGTGCAGAGCTGCCCGCAAGCAAAGAAAAAATTCGGGCGGTTTTGGCAGCCGCACAGCACGTCCTCAGCGAGAGATGTTTACAGTAATCTGCGGCGCATGTGGTGTTGAAACACAGGTACCCTTCCGCCCAAGTGAAGACCGCCCGGTTTATTGCCGCGATTGCTTCAATAAAAACAAAAACCGCTACTAAAATTTAGAAAATCAACTCCTTTACCGCATAGTAAAGGAGTTTTTTATTTTTTACCGGTGTTATCTTGAAGCATCTGTATATTTTTTACCGGTGTTATCTTGAAGCATCTGTATATTCCGGATAATTTCCTGCTCCGTTTTGGCGCCCGGACCCGGCAATTTGCGTATATGCCCACTTCTGGCCGTCCTGTCCGGTTCATCCAAAGATATTATCTTTAAATGTTCGAACAATATCCCGGCCTTTTTTGGGCCCGATACCCGGGAGGTTCATGATTTCCATCAGTCCCGGATGAAATTCCCGGCGCATTTCTTCAAGTTTGCTCATCTTACCCATGCTCAATACTTCTTCAATCTTGGCGGCAATATTTTTACCAATTCCGGGAACATGAAGTAATTTCTTGCTGATCAAAAACTGCCCCACCGGTTTATCCAAACTGGCAATTGTCCTGGCCGCGCGCCGGGAAGCGCGGATCTTGAAAAAATCTTCACCTTTAAATTCAAGTAAATCAGCCAGTTCCTGAAAAGCAAGGGCTATTTCAAAGTTCAGCATGCAGGCGACTCCCCGTTGCCCCAACTTGGAAAAATGGTTTATAATTTATGAAGCATGACTGGCGGAATATACTATCGTTCATAAATATTTATAAATCAGGAGGTTTTTATGCAGATAGGCCGTTTTCAGGATAAGACAGAAATATTCTATGGAGTAATCGAAGGAAATCAGGTTTTGCCGTTAGATGATCCTTTTGTATCTTTGGAACCCCGAACCGGAAAAACATACAGCCTTGAAGAACTTGAAATTTTAGCCCCTTGCCAGCCGACTAAGGCTGTCTGCCTGGGCCTTAACTATCGTGACCACGCGGAAGAATTCAGGCTGCCGCTGCCTGAAGAGCCGTTAATCTTTCTAAAGCCGTCCACATCCGTAATAGGGCCCCTTAAACCGATAGTCTACGCTCCCTGGAGCCACCGGGTGGATTACGAGGCTGAACTGGCCGTGGTAATAAAAAAGACAGCGCATAATGTCAGGGAAGCAGAAGCAGACGAATACACACTCGGATATACCTGCGCCAATGATGTCACCGCACGGGATCTCCAGGGCAAGGACAAGCAGTGGACACGAGCCAAATCCTTTGATACTTTCTGCCCTTTGGGACCGCATATTGAAACCGATCTGGATCCCGACAATCAGGAAATCTTTCTCTACCTCAACGGAGAATTAAAACAGCATTCTTCCACAAACCGGCTGATCTTCCCGGTGGCGACCCTGGTAGCCTTTATTTCCAGAGTAATGACCCTGTTGCCCGGAGACGTTATTCTCACCGGCACACCTTCCGGTGTTGGCAAAATGAAACCGGGAGATATTGTCGAAGTGGTTATTCCCGGGATAGGCCGCCTTAAAAACCAAATGGCTGCAGCTGAAGATATCTCAGGTTAGTTCGAGTATTTCTTTAAATAATCTTCACGGATAGGGTAAAAGGCGTCGATTACTTTGCTGTCCGATATCGCCTTCGCAGAATGCTTTGCATTTGGAGAAATAATTACTACTGAGCCAGGTCCGAGTGTTTTGGTAACATTTTCAACAGTCAGTTCAAAGTCGCCTTCAATTACTGTTGTCACCTGTTCATGAGGATGAGAATGCTCCTGCAGTGAAGAGCCTTCTTGAATATTCCAGTAAGCAAGCGTCATATATTGTGAATGTACGAACTTTACCCTGAAACCTTGGACAACTTCTATTTCGGGTATTTGCTTAAGGTCTTTAAAATCCATTACATTTCCCTCCCCCGGTAAGAATCTGATTATTTATAAATCAACCAATAGACCTAAAAAGATCTGGCTGCTTCGTCAGCAGAACTAAAAACAGGAAAGATAGTGGTAAATCCTGATAGGTCAAAAACCTCCCGGACCGTATCTTTAAGAGCGCACAGCGCTACTTTCCCTCCCATTGCCTTTGACTTTTTGGCTGCCATCAAAAGAACCCGCAAACCGGCGCTGCTGATATAATCCACCAAGTTAAAATCAATCAAAAAATCTTTTTTTTCGGAATCGATTAGGCCCAGCAGCCGTCTCTCCAGTACAGGCGCCGTATTGGAATCTACTCTTCCTTCCAAAGTAAGAGCGCAGACCCTACCACGTTGGCTTTCCTTAATATTCATCTTAAATCCTCCTCATGAGTAATTTTCATTCTGATTGTTAAAACGTTCTTTTTATCCGCACGTTCATATTTAACTTCATCCGCAATCTTTTTAATCAGGTAAATACCAAGCCCTCCAATCTTTCTTTCCTCAATTGAAGAAGTTATATCCACTTCAGCAGATTTGAAGGGGTCAAATTCTTTCCCGTCATCAGTAAAGATCATGGTTATTGAGCCATCTTGCAGATTCACAGCAAAATCTATCTTATGTTCGGCTGGATCATCATAAGCATATTTTACAATATTAGTGAAGATCTCTTCTATAAAAAGGTGGAGATGATTAATGGTTTTTTCCTCTATTTTATGCAGCCTGGCGAAATTTTCTGTTTCACCCGACATTACCTGGATCTCTTCAAACCTGTTTTTCAAACAAAGGCTGAAACCTGATGAAATTTTAGCGCACTTTAAAGCCAAGACCGTTATGTCGTCTGATTGTTCGGCTTCATGAACAAATGTTTTTATTTCCTCTCTTATTTTGTTTGTAATCTGGACAGCGGACAGTTCAGCGCAAAGGCCGATCGTCTCCTCAAGGCGGTTATCTCCAAACATCAGCCCGTTCAAATCCACAGCCTCTGTGACTCCGTCCGTATACAAAATTATGGCGTCGCCTTCCCTAAGAAAAAATTCATGACTCCCATAGGCAATCTCTTCCATTACGCCGAGCGCCATTCCCGGCATTCTGGGGATCTTCTCAGTGGTACCTGTTTTTCTTAAAATCACTGGCGGATTGTGCCCCGCGCTGCTGCAAAGCACACGTCCCGTAGGCAGATGCAGAATGCCCAGAAATACTGTTACAAACATCCCGGAATCATTATCTTCAACAAGCTCATTGTTTACAATGGCAAGGATTTTTTCCGGACTGAGCTCTGAATGAGCCCTTGCTTTCAGAAGGGTCTTGGTTACCGCCATGAAAAGAGATGCTGGGACTCCTTTCCCCGATACGTCACCGATAGTGAAAAACAGCGAATTTTCATTTAGAAAAAAGAAATCATAAAAATCTCCGCCCACTTCCTTGGCTGGTTCGAGAAATGCGTAAATATCAAGCTCACCCCTTTTAGGGAAAGGAGGAAAGATCTTGGGAACAATGCCCATTTGAATTTCCCTGGCAACAAGCAACTCCCCTTCTATCCTGCTTTTGACAGCCTCAGTTTCTCTTTCTTTTGTCAAGTTAAGCATGATAAACATAAAAATGGCCATCCCAAGAGAGTTGGCCGATATCATAGGTAAAGCTACCTGCTTTACCAAAGCCACCGCGGCCGTATGAGGCTCAGCTATCACAGCAGTGAGCGCCATATGAAAAATCTCAATTGAAGCGGCAAGAATCAAGCTGAATACTATTCCTGTGGGCCTGCCCCTTCTCAAATAAAAGATAAGGCCTGACGACAGGCCGGCAATAATGGTCGAAACTGTACAGGGAATAGCTGTAAAACCACCAAGAGAATACCTGTAGGCGGCGCCTATGAGAGCGGCGCCGAAACCTGTAACCGGACCTCCAAGAAGGCCTGCGATCATTGGCCCAAGATCCCTTATATTTGCGATGGCCCCCATGAGATTTATCCCGCTGGCGGTGCCGTAAATAGAGAACACTCCGAAAACAATAATTATCAGAAGCTGGTTTTTCAGATTCAATTTTCCGCCATGTATTGAAGCAAAAGCATTGCTTCTTGTTATAACATAAGCTAAAACAATAATAACTGACATGTCTTTGATCAAATTAACCAGCAGGCCAATTATATTGCTTATTCTAAATCAACCTCTCTTTTCTTTTACTAGTGTATTAATTCCCTATGCTAAAGCATCTTCCTGCAATAAAAATGCAATAACATAATCATTGAAAAAGAGGAAGCCCCTATAGTCAAATAGAATTAACTATATTATATAAAGAATATTCTTGCTTGAAAGGAAGTTTTCCGTGAACGGGAGGAAGAAAACAAGCTTAACACTTAATTTTAACCTAAAATCCTCTTTTTTGCCGGTAGTCGCCGCCGCAACGGAACAAGCGGCGCTTGCCTTCAACCTGGGAAAAAACGATGCCTTAAGGCTGACCCTGGCAGTTGAAGAGATTTTTAACTACCTTTTAGAAATTGGAAACGATGATGAAAACATATTAATTAATTACCTGGACGGATATTATCATGTTGAAGTTAATATTGCTTTACCGGTCAAGAAAATCAATTTAAGAGCATTTAACCTGACTTACAGCGTGTCTCCCGAAGACGATTCGAAGTTAAACGAAATGGGCCTTTTACTTGCTTCCAGAATGGCGGACCGTATGTATCTTTCCTTAGAAAAAAATCAATACCTGCGGCTCCAAATGTATAAAGAAAAATCATATCCCGAGATTGTCGGGGATAAACCCGTTCCCGCCGGGAAAATTTCAAGCATCTCCGTAACACCCTGTAACGAGGATTTGAAAGATTTCTGTCAGGGAATAACCGCAACTCAACAAAGTTATCTGTATCCTTTGTTCTTCCGGTTTCCCGGCAAATTCGCCGACATGGTGAACAGCGGTGATTATCATGCTTTAATAGCATATAACAGTAAAAACCGGGTAATCGGTGGTATTTCATGGCATGAAAGCTATGAAAAAACACTGGAGTGTTTTGGGCCTTATGTTTTTGCAGACGACAGGGAGACATCCGAGAAACTCCTGGAGCGCTGCCTGGAACAGGTAGGGCGCACGCCGGCGCCTGGAATTTTGAACCGCTGCGCAATACCCGGTTCAGGAATAGAAAAGTATTTTGAATACCTGGGAGCAACAACTTTCCACAGTGAATCGGGTGATAAAATAAAAAGAAACGCACATTACCGCCAGCTCTGTGAAGATATGGGAAGCAGGGTTTGGGCGCACCCCGATCTCCTCAGTATTTTAAAAGAAGATTACAGCCGTCTTTTTTTACCGCGGGAAGTCCGTGAAGTAAAAAACATGGGTGAATATAACGACGCCTATTCAGTATTTGCCTGTGACTTTGGACAAAAAGAAGTAATCATCCGGCCGCTTATGGCGGGGCATGACGCCGCCAGTGTTTTGGCTCAGCATATTCAGCTGTTTGCAAGGGAAAATCTGAAAAATATTTTCTTTGAACTTGACCTGGGTGAAGAATGGAATGCGCAGTTAACACCCGCAGTCCTGTCTAACGGTTTCCGGCCGTGTTTTACCCTGCCTTATGCGGGAAAGGGTGACTTGCTTTTATTGCAGTACAATGCAGGTGAGGAAATATGTCAGCAAACAGTTTAGATGCTTTGGCGCCGTCCTATATAAAAGGGTTTGAAGCCTATATACCCAGCAAGCCTGACCCGGAATTAAAAAAGCTTTTCGGCTGCTCCACCCTTTATCGCCTGAATAATAACGAAAATCCCCTGGGGCCTCCCCCGGCGGCTCAGGAGGTTCTCCTGAGATTCCCCCCGCCTCGCGCCGCTACTTATCCCAGCGGGGATTCTTATTACCTGCGCGAAAAATTGGCCGAAAAACATAAACTTCATCCCGACCAGATCCTGGTAGGAAACGGCGCCAATGAGGTGATTGCTTTTGTTATTAAGGCCTTTTGCGAATCAGGAGATAATATTATAACGGCTGATAAAACATTTGCCGTATATGAATGGGTGGCTATTTTCTCAGGTTTTGAGGCCCGCCTGGTTCCACTTCAAGATTTCGCCTTTGACGACGAAGCCATGCTGCGCCAGGTCGACAGCAGGACTAAAATACTTTTTGTCTGCAACCCCAATAATCCTACAGGAACATACTGGGACAGGGCAAAGCTTCTCCGCTTCCTTAACACGGTAGATAACAGGCAGATAGTAGTTGTCGATGAAGCCTATTTTGAATTTGTAGAAAAGGAAGATTTTCCTGACGGCATGACTCTAATTAAACAATATCCCAATTTGGTGGTCTTTCGGACTTTTTCCAAAATGTTCGGCCTGGCAGGCCTTAGAATTGGTTACCTGGCCGGAAATCTTGATGTGGTAAACGTAATCCGCCGGGCTTGTGTTGTCTATTCCGTCAACACATTAGCCCAGGAAGCCGCCCTTCTGGCCATGGACGACGAAGAGCATATCCGTCGTACCAGGCAGTTGGTTAGGGATGAAAAAGCTTACCTTCATCAGGAACTCACCCGCCTGGGACTGCCTTTCGTAATGAATGAAGGAAATTTTGTAATGATCAAGCTTCCTCTCAGCGATACCCTTGCCTACCGCAAGCTGATGAAAGCTGGGATTATGGTGCGGACGATGACCGGTTTCAGGTATCCCAACTATATTCGCATCACTATTGCGCGGCATGAGGCCATGGAAGCTCTGATCAACGGGCTGGAAGCAATCCTTAAACAGGTTTGAAGCTGCAAATATTCAAGTCAATGCCGGCTAAACGGGAGGCCTTAAAATGGACTTTTCAGGAACCAAACCCGGACTTTCTGGACTTTCTTTGGAAATAAGGCTTATGCAAAAAGAAGACGTCCCCGGCGTCATTGAGTTATATAGAAGCGTTTATGGAGACGAGTATCCGGTAAAGTCTGTTTATGATATAGAAACAATCCTTAATCAGCAGGAAAAAGGAGAAATGATCCGTGTTATTGCCTTAACCAAGGGTAAGGCAGTGGGACAAGTCGCTGTTTACCGCTCCGCCCCGTATGAAAAGCTCTACGAGGAAGGCCAGGGAATTGTTCACCCTGAATACCGGAACCTGAAGATCAACGACCAGTGTATGGGGTACGCCCATGAAAAAATATACCCCGGTTTGGGATTGGAACAGTTATGGGGAGAAGCGGTCTGCAACCATATCTATATGCAGAAAGCCTGCCTTAAGCTGGGCTATACGGAAACCGGAATTGAACTGGATCTCATGCCCGCTTCTTCATACAAGAAAGAGCAGAGCAGCAGGGGCCGCGTCTGTACCCTGCTGCTTTCTAAGACCTTTAAGCCGTTTACCCAGACCCTTTATCTGCCGCAGCGTTATGAGGAAGAACTTAAATACATCTATTCCACATGTAACCCCGGGCATATCTTTCTTCCGTCGGTGGCGCCGCTGCCGCATAAAAAGACCCGGGGCAGCAGGGAAATTTACAAAGGCGCCGGAGTAGCGCGCTTCGCCATTCCGGAAGCGGGCGCAGACCTGGAAAGTTTTCTGGCGCAGCAGGAAGAATCGGCTCTAAAAGCTGACGCCTGCATTTTCCAGGCTTATCTCAACCTTTCCTCGCCGTCTGTCGGAGTCGAGGTTGAGATTATGCGCAAACATAATTATTTCTTTGGCGGCGCATTACCGCGCTGGTTTGGGCAGGACGGGATCTTAATGCAAAAAATGCTCAACGAGCCGGACTTGAACGGCATTCAGCTTTATTCGGAACGGGCTAAAAAAATCCTTGAAATGATCCTCAATGACAAGAATTCTTCGGGAGGTTAAAATGACAGAAGCTTTAGCCCCTATAGGAACTGTTTTGACACGTTCCGACGCGTCCGCCAAAGTCCAGGGCTGTGAAAAATACGCAGCCGATTACTACCCCCAGGGGATGTTATGGGCGGGTGTTAAGAGGTCGGCATATGCCCACGCTAAAATTCTCAGGATTGAAACTTCGAAAGCAGTAGAAGTAACCGGCGTTGCCGCTGTTCTAACTTCCGGGGATATTCGGGGAAGCAACCGGGTTGGCGTACCGGAAATGGACCAACCCGTCCTGGCTGATGACAAGGTCCGCTGTAAAGGAGACCCGGTGGTCCTGGTTCTTGCTGAAAACAAAAAAGCACTGGAACTTGCCCTGGAAAAAATAGAAATTGATTACGAGGTTCTTCCAGCCGTCTTTGATCCCCGGGAGGCCTTAAAACCGGACGCCCCTCTACTCTATGAACAGCGTCCGGGTAAAAACCTTTTACTCAGCGGGACATTAGAAAGAGGGAACGGCGCTGCATCCCTTAAGGATTGTAAGTTTGTCGTCGAAGGACGCTTTAAACTGCCCTGGCAGGAACATGCCTATCTTGAAACTGAAGCCGGCGTGGCCGGGATAAATAGTGAAGGTATTCTTGAAATAACCGCATCCACACAGACCCCGTTCCGCGACCGGAACGAATTGTCCCACGCCTTGGGTTTGCCCGCAGATAAAATCAGGGTAACGGCTCCGTATCTGGGGGGCGCTTTCGGAGGCAAAGACGGAATTACTGTTCAGGGCTTGCTTGGACTGGGGGCGATGCACTCCGGGGACAGGCCGGTCAAGATGTGGACCAGCCGGGAAGAAAGTTTTCTTTCTTCAACAAAAAGGCATCCCGCGGAGCTGCACTATCGTCTGGGCTGTACACAAGACGGCATACTGCTGGCAATGACCTGCGAAGTAGTACTCGACACGGGGGCATATGCGGCTCTTGGCGGAGCTGTTTTGGCCATGGTCCTTGAACACGCGGCGGGAGTATACCGGATACCCAACGTTTTTATTGAAGGATTTTGTGTCTATACAAACAACTCCGTAGCAAGCGCATTCCGGGGTTTCGGCGCCCCTCAGGGGTTGGCCGGGATAGAACAGATGATTGATCTTCTGGCTGACGAAGCCGGCATAGACGCGCTGAAGTTCCGGCTTAAAAATGCTGTCAACCGCGGCGACACGACAGGTTCCGGAGTATTGATGAGCAATTCCACAGGAATAATTTCCTGCCTGAAAAAAGTTCAGCGGCACCCCCTGTGGATTAACCGTCAGGACTGGGTTAACAACGCCCCTGCCTTTAAGAAGAGGGGGGTCGGAACAGCTGCCGGAATGCAGGGTACGGGTTATGGCCCTGTTATTCTTGACATTGCCAATGCAAAAACGGAACTGCTTCCTGACGGCAGGTTCCGCATCTATTCCGGTGTCGCTGATATGGGTCAGGGAAACAACCCGACCAACATACACATTGCAGGAGAAATATTAAACCAGGCGCCAAAAGATTTCGAGCTTTTACAACCGGATACCGGCTCATGTCTTCCTTCCGGATCTTCCTCTGCCAGCCGGACAACGTTCAGCTTCGGAAATGCCCTGATCGGCGCATGTAAGAACCTTAAAGAACGAATTTTAACACGCGCATGCAATTTGATGATGGGCGCGTATTTTGAAAACCTGCTCCTGGCTCGGGGAAAAGTGCTGGATATGACTTCCGGCAGAGAAATATCACTTCAGGCAATAGCCTCTTCAATGACGGAACAGGAACGGATCAGCATTTTCTCATATATCGCCCCCGCAGCAAAACATCCCGAATCCGTTAACTCCGAAATCAGGTTCCTGGGGTTTCCCCACCGGATATTTTCCTTTGCCTGCCACCTGGCCCTGGTTGAAATAGATGAACTCAGCGGGGAAATAGAAGTCTGTGATTATTTGGCCTGCACCGATGCGGGCAGGATCCTTAATCCCCAGATATACGAGCAGCAGATCCATGGCGGGATTGTCCAGGGAATGGGTTATGTTCTCTGGGAGGACTTCAGGATCCATAATGGAGATGTTCTTTGCCGCAATCTGGCCACATACATTCTGCCGACCGCCGTTGACATACCCGACCTGCAGTCGCTGGCTGTCGAAACAGAAGAGACCGGCCCTTTTGGTATGAAGGGAGTGGGCGAAATCGGAATCAACCTGCCCTATCCGGCTATCTCGAATGCTGTTGCCCAAGCTCTGGGCAGGCGAATATACGAAGGACCGCTGACTGCGGAAAGAGTTTTAAAATGTCTGAATTCAAATCCTACAGGAGGCAAAAGTGAAGATTAGCTTCCGGTTAAACGAAAAAATGATTGAAATAGAAACTGCGCCGGACCGCCGGGTTATTGACCTGCTCCGTGAGGATCTTGGGATTACCGGAACCAAGGAAGGCTGCGGGTCGGGTGAATGCGGGGCATGCACAGTCCTAATCGACGGAGTAAGCAAACTATCCTGCCTTATGCTTGCCGCACAGCTGGAGGGAAGGAGCATTACCACAATCGAGGGCTTAGTCCAGGATGGCAAACTGCATCCTGTACAGAAGGCTTTCGTTTCCCATGGAGCTGTCCAGTGCGGTTTTTGCAGCCCGGGCATGGTGATGAGCGCCGTTGACCTGCTGCAGAGAAATCCCCTGCCCGGCCGCCAGGAAATCCGCCGGGCTGTAAGCGGTAATCTTTGCCGCTGCACAGGCTATCAGAAAATAATTGACGCAATCCAGAGCGCAGCAAAGGAACTTGATTAAACCATGAAAAACGTTTTTTTGCCGAACTCAATTGAGGAATTCCGGCAGATCTGGTCAGCCGTGCCCGATGCTGTTTTGATGGCCGGCGGCACAGATCTGCTGGTTTCTCTCCGTGAAGGGAAAACAAAGGTAAAAAATATTATCAGCCTTGAAAGAATAAGCGAGCTACGGCATATAGACTGTTCAGGCGGCGAGATCCTGATCGGATCCCTGGTTACACATCAGCAAATCCTGGATGCGCCGATTATTGCAGAAGCCCTGCCGGTTCTGCGGCAGGCCGCTTCCCTTCTGGGTTCTCCCGCAGTACGCCACATGGGAACAATCGGAGGCAATATCTGCACCGCATCTCCGGCGGCAGACCTGCTGCCGGCGCTTTATCTCCTGGATGCCAGGCTTGAACTGCACACAGAGCGGACAAAAAGAACTGTTCCTATAACTGATTTTATTATTGGCCCGCGCCAGACCTCGCTTTCTGAGGGTGAGTTTTTATACCGTATAAGAGTGCCAATTCCAGTTCCCAATACCCGTGCCTATTATTTTAAGGTAGGCCAGCGCAAGGCTCTCGCTATAACTATAGCAAGCATGGCTGCCCTGCTCCGGCTTGACACTGACATGACTGTCCTGGAGGGGCGTTTTTCCTGGGGAAGTGTAGGGCCGACCGTACTGCGTTTTCCCGAAACAGAAAAAATATTGCAGAATCAAAAGCTTTCCGAACCTTTGCTGAAAGAAATAGGGGAAAAATCAGCCAGGCTTACTGAACCAATATCAGATATCCAGGCAAGCGCAGATTACCGCCGCATGCTGGTATCAAATTTCCCCCTTCGTCTGCTTCAGGCGGAAAAATACACGGGGAGCAACGGAAAGAAATGAAAAAAGATTATCAGGTTGATATGGGCCGCGGACCTATTGCAAAGGTTGTTCTTTCCCTCGCCCTGCCTGCGATGATCTCCATGCTTTTCCAGAATCTCTATGCCCTTATAGACACCATGTTTATTTCCAACCTGGGAGCTTTTCCGCTTGCCGCTCAATCCCTGGCTGTTCCTTTGTTCTACTTGGCGCTCTCAGTCGGCAAGGGGGTACAGGTTGGAACAGCCAGTTTAATCAGTCAGGCCCGCGGCCAGGGAAAGAATGAAGAAGTTAACATCAAAGCAACAGCGGCGCTTCCCCTTCTGCTTATTTTGATGCTCCTGCTTTTCCCGCTGCTTATTCCAAGCGCGGGCATCTCTTTCTTTAAAATGTTGGGAGCTTCAGCCGATGTTTGCGGTCACGCATACAATTACACTTTCTGGCTGATCCTGGGGTTCCCCGTAATGTCGTATGTCATGATTGCCGAGGCTATTTCAATGAGCCACGGGAATACAGTCACACCAATGAAATCAATGATTATCGGTAATTGTCTGAATGCCGTTTTGAATCCGTTTTTTATGTTTTCTCTGGGAATGGGTATTGCGGGTTCCTCCCTGGCAACTTTAATCGGGCAGCTGGTTTCAGCCTTTTATATGAGATCAAAGCTCAAAAAGTACGGCCTGGTCACCCCGGCGATCAGGTTTAATTCAACTACTTTAATACAATGGAAACAAATAGGCTCCCTGGGTTTCTTCGTTGCAATAACCCTGTTGATCAGCCCTTTGGGCCTGTCCCTGCTTAACGGGGTGCTTGCGTCTCTCGGGGCGGCCGCAGTCGGCGCCTGGAACATTATGTCCCGCCTTGAAATGCTGGGTTTGCTTCCCTTGTACGGGATGGCGAGCGCATTGATACCTTTTATGGCATACAATTACGGCCGGAAAAATTTCGGCCGTGTACAAGAAGGCGTCCGCTTCAGTCTTATTTTTTCTTTTATTTTTATACTGCCTGTTATTGCAATTTTCATTTTCCTGCCGCATTACCTGATGTTTCCCTTTCGGGCTGGTAATGAAGTCAGGCAGTTAGGGATTCAAGCGATCCGGCTTGCTGCTTTCGGGCATCTTTTTATACCTGTAGAGATAGCCCTGTACAGCTCCGCCCAGGGGTTGAAAAGACCATGGTATCTTCTTGCGGCAATAGTCTTTCGAATGCTTTTTGCAAGATACCCGCTTGCCATCCTTTTTGCTGTAAATTGGGGGATCAACGGGGTGTACTGGTGCCAGCCCGCCTCGATGGGAATCTCGGTATTACTGTCGGCTGCCTTGCTCGCGCGCCTTTTAAGACAGGCGCGAAAAGATCTGAATTACGGCCATACAGCTTCCATAAAAGCTTAGTACTTAAGCCTTTTTACACTCTTTTATATCAGTGCTGACGCATGAAT
>DFZT01000063.1 GCA_002382755.1 Firmicutes bacterium UBA4049
GCCTAATTGCCTACAGCCTACAGCCTACAGCCTGTCAAGAAAGCGAAGGTATTCTGCCTGACTCTCGCGTGCACATCCCTCAACGATGTTTGACGGCACCGAAACCGCCGCTCTTCGCATCTGGGAAGTCAGTCCATAGATCTCCTCCTTGGGAAACCCTCTGGTTGCCCGATAGATCAAAACCGCCACTTCGTCGGCCAGTTCAAACGCTCTGAGCTTCGTATGGTCACGCATAATTTCCTCCTACAGCCTACAGCCTACAGCCTACAGCCTACAGCCTACAGCCTACAGCCTACAGCCTAATTGTCTACAGCCTAACAACCTGAATAGTTACAATAAAACAAGATCTGTTTTGTATCTTTATCTGGACAGCGCCACGAAAATATGATATACAAAATTTAAAATTAATCATCTTACCAGGGTGCCCCTGCACCTTAAAGGCAGGGGGTAATAGGGAACCAGGTTAAAATCCTGGACGGTCGGGCCACTGTGAACGGGGAACCGCCATACAAAAGTCACTGGGCAATTCCGGGAAGGCATTTGGCGGCAATGATCCTAAAGTCAGGAAACCTGCCCTGGTATTCCGGGGCGGTTTTTCGCTTCCGCGTAATGAGCGGCGCCGTGAGTGAAGTATTGCATGCTTCAGTTATCTCATCGGGGACGGCTGAAGTTTTTATTTTAAAGGCAGGATCTTTAAAATGCGTAAAAAAATATTTTTTTTCATCCTATCTGTGTTTACAGTTGCATTGCTTTTGACTGCAGTCGTAACAATTAAACAATTTTCAGACCAAAAAAATTTAAATGAAATAAAAAAAACGGGTGAATCACACGGAAAAGAAAAAACCGGTTTGCCCGCCGCGCTTGAGAATAATATCCTGAGTAAGAAAGGTTCGAAAGAAACAACAGACGATAACGGAAATATTTCAAGAAATACGCGCGCTGATCAAAAAACAATCTCTGACACTGTTAAAAAAAATAAAACTCCGGACCCTGCCAACAGCAATGTAGTATTGACAGCCAGCATAGCAATAGCTGGGAAAAACCAAGAAATAATTTACGGGCCGGCAAAAGTAAGTATTAAAAGCGGGGATTCCAATAACATTACTGTCCTGGACGTTCTTGACGCAACTGATTTAAATTATGAAACCTCAACGCGCTGGCCGGGATTTGTCGAAGTCATCGGCGGGCTGGAGAATAAGGGACAATCAGGATGGATGTACACGGTAAATGATCAGATCCCTATGGTTTCAGCAGCGGCTATGAAGGTCCGGGAAGGCGATCGAATTATTTGGTGGTATACCGAAGACATTAAATCTAAATTTCCAGTATGGAAAGATTTAACCGCAATCAATCTTTCTACCCCTTGAGAAGAACCTTAAAAGCGGCCTAATTCATAAAGCTCGCTTAGGAATCAATTTTTATATCGAGGTGTCTGTTTTGAAAAAAGTAATTTTTCTTATCATATTATCTTTCATGCTTATCTTTCCTGAACAAGTACGGGCGGAAGATTATTTGCATGAGAATATAAAGCAAGCTGTGGACTTTTTAAAATCTGTTAAAAAAGAAAGCATTTCACCATTTACATATATAGCAATTGCCTGTGCAGGCGAAACTGAATCTGCAGGCGCCAAGAGGGCCTGTGAGAATCTTGAGAAATTGCTTAACTCGGGAGATACAAATAGTTACTCCGTCCTGACCATGCTGGCCGTTTTCGCAAATAACGATCCATATAACTACGCTGGTAAAAATTTAGTTCAGATACTTCAGAATGCTCAGCTGAAAAGCGGAAAATTTGCCGACTCGATAATAACCGGCGGGGAAGAGCTTGTCAGCGCTCATGCCTGGGCAATCATCGCCTTAGCCTGCGCGGGCGCAAGTCCAAAAGAACCCGAAAAAGCAATTCAGTGGCTGGCTGCCCGGCAGCACGCCGATGGTTCATTCAACTGGTCCGCCTCCGATCTTGCAACATCCGACGTTGATTCGACGGGTATGGCGCTTACGGCTCTCGGCGCTTTGGGACAGGCCAAAGACAGTCCGGTTGTTAAAAAGGCAATTAGTTACTTAAAGAGTGTCCAAAAGGAAGACGGGGAATTTGAATCCTGGGGAGCCAGGAATTCTGAATCATGCAGCGCTGTTATTCAGGGTTTGATTGCAGTCGGTGTGGATCCTATTGGCGGTGAATTTAAAAAGCCCGGTGGCGATCCGGTTACCACACTGCTCAAATACCAGCTTTCTGCTGGTTGTTTCGAGCATACAAAAGGCGGCGGAGGGGATGAAATGGCAACTCAGCAGGCATTAATTGCGCTGACAAGTGTATACAACGGGAAATCTTTTTTCGATCGGCTCTCTTTGCCAAGTGTCAGATCTTTAGATGGGAATAAAGGCATACAAAAAGAACCTTTACGGTTTCAGATAAAAGAAAATTCTTTTTGCGCAGTTAATAATACCGGAACCGGTAAAGAAGAGTTTTCTTATCTTCCGGTCAAGGGATTCTTATTTGTACCTTTACGCGATTTAGCCGTAGTTCTGGGTATTCCGCAGGAAAATGTTAAATGGGCGCCTGACACAAAAAGTGTGACTATTATTGACGGGGATAATATTTTAATTGTTTCATTAGGGCAAACAGTATTATATGTGAACAACCGGCAGGTTCAAATGAACGCAGCACCGTTGATTAACAACGGGCATGTTTATCTCCCCTTTAGATATTTCGCACAAGCGCTTGGGTATGAGGTAAAATGGGATGCAAATAACCGGGCAGTTATTCTGGGGAGCAAATGAAAGTGATTAAAAAAGGGCCGGACACCTGCAAGGGTTGCTACTTTAGAAATATGCACCCTGCCGCTGCGCTGGTTTATTATATGTCCTTGTTTCTGGTTGCCCTGTTATTTTCACATCCTCTTTACCTGACAGCAATTTTAGCTGTGACAATTCTGGCCATTATATCAGCCCGGGTATTAAAATTCTGGAAAATCTATTTAAAATTCAGCCTGTTTATGACTTTGATGATTGTATTGATAAATCCGCTGGTATCGCGTGCCGGAAGTACTGTCTTATGGTCCGGCGCCCAGATCCCCTTATTGGACGGTTTGATAATCTCTCTGGAAGCTGTTTACTTTGGCCTGGCGATGGGGATGCGCTTACTAATTGTTTTAAGTATCTTTTGCCTGTATAACAATACTATACATCCCGACCAGACTCTTTACCTCTTTTCTAAATTTACTTATAAACCTGCTCTGATAATTTCTCTGGGAACGCGATTGATTCCCCGGATGAAAAGAGATTTTGAAAATATTCAGGATCTAATCAAAATAAGGGGTTTTGATTACACCTCTCTAGGTTTTAAGGAAAAGCTGGCTTTATTCCGCCAATCTGTTAATGCTTTAATTTATAATTCTTTAGAAGGCGCCTGGCAAATTGCCGAAGCCATGCACAGCAGGGCTTTCGGAAGCGGGCCGCGTTCACAATACGGGCGCTGGTTATTGCGTCCGGGTGATTTAATCTGCCTGGCCGGCAGCTGCGCAGTAATAGCTGTTTCATTTATCGGCAAAGCTGTGGGAGCAGGCAGCTATGAATATTATCCAAAGATGGAGTATATTTTTGGCGGGTCACGTTTGTTAGCGTTAATTTTAACTGGTTTGCTTATTCCGGTATTAACCAGTTGGGGGTGGGATCACTGCCGCTTTTTGAGATCCAGGATCTGACTTACTATTATCCAGATAAACAAGCGCCTGCATTGGAGAAAATTAATCTTAAAGTTGAAGAAGGGGAGTTTATCCTTGTCACAGGCAGGTCTGGCTCCGGCAAATCATCATTAGCCCGCTCCCTGGCAGGGCTTATACCTGACTTTTACGGAGGAAAAATTGGCGGGAAAGTGCTTTTTAAAGGTATCGATCTCCGCAGTATGGACCGCCGCGAGATTCCCAGAAACATCGGGATTGTTTTTCAGGACCCGGAAAAACAGCTGGTAATGAACAGCGTTGAAGCCGAAGTTGTTTTCGGCCTGGAAAATATTGGACTTAATCATTGGGAAATGGCCCGCCGGTTGGCGGAAGTGTTAGGTTTTCTTAATCTGTCAGAGATAAAAGACAATTTTACCAGTTCTCTTTCGGGAGGTCAGAAGCAGAAGGTAGTTATTGCTTCTGTTCTGGCAATGCGTCCGGAGGCGCTTATCCTGGACGAGCCTACTTCCCAGCTGGACCCGTCAAACGCGGATGAAATTTTAAAACTAATCAAAGGCCTGAATGAAGAAGGTATGACAGTCTTTCTTGTTGAACAGCGGCTGGAAAGATGTTTTAGTTATGCTGATCGAATAGTCGTACTTGATCGTGGAAGATTAATCAAGAGTGGTACACCGAGAGAAATTGCCTGTTGGGAATCGGATAACAACATAAATAATATACCTCCGGTGGCCAAGTTTTTTTCGATATGCAAGGCTCCCTTAATACCACTGGACATAAAGGAAGGGCGCTTCTTTTTAAAAAAATACCTGCCCGGGCAGTCGTCCTCCTTTGTCTGTGAGGCGGATGAACTGCCGGGTAAACAAACGAACAACAATCAGGATGTGGTTCTTGAATTAAAGGATCTCTGGTTTAGTTATCCAGATGGGAAAGCGGCTCTGCAAGGGATTAATCTTACGGTTAAAAAGGGGGAAATCGTTGCTGTATTAGGAGAAAATGCCGCCGGCAAGACCACTTTACTGAAAACAATGGCAGGTTTGCTCAAGCCGGGGAGGGGTTCAGTAAAAGTTTTGGGCAATAACCCGAACAAATGTAAAGCTAAAGACGTTGCAGATATGATTGGGTATGTGCCGCAAAATACTGATGACTACTTTTTTTATGAAACGGTTGAGCAGGAAATCGGCCTTTCAAACAATATATCCAGGGTTGTAAATGATAAGCTGGTTAATCAAACAATTGACGATTTGGGAATTAAAGAATTATTTCAGTATAACCCGAGGGAATTGAGCGCTGGAGAACGTGTAAGGGTGGCTCTCGCTTCTGTTTTGGCAGGTTGTCCCGCTTTGCTTTTATTAGATGAGCCAACCAGGGGTATAGATTATAATTTGAAAAACGATCTCGGCAGGCTGCTCTTGAGATATTCTGAAAACGGTACGACAGTATTAATCATTACTAATGATATTGAGTTTGCCGCAGAGTATGCCAGGAGGGTTATCCTGATGTTTGACGGCCGAATTGCGGGGGACGGTACAAAATACGAAATACTTGGCGAGTCAATATTCTTTTCACCGCAAATGAGCAGATTATTCAGGGGATTTAAAAAGAATATTTTAACTGTCCGGGAAGCCCTGGAACAAATAAAATTCCCTTTTGTACAGGTAAAGTCATGCGAATAACAGCCAAATCAATAGTTTTAACAATAACTGTCATAATTATTGTCGGAGCAATACTGGTGTTATCTAAACAGGACTGGGGCCTGCTGTCACTAGAGATCATCTTTATCGCCCTGGGTCTTTTCTATTGGATTTGCGAGAAAAAATCACTTTCAGTCAAGTATTTATCTGTTATTGCAGTGCTGAGTTCAATTGCTGCAGTTAGCCGGGTTCCTTTTGCAATAATCCCTGGCGCTCAGCCAACCACTTTTTTAATAATCTCAACAGGATTAATTTTCGGACCCCAAGCAGGTTTTTTAGCAGGCTCGACAGCAGCGGTTCTTTCAAATTTTTTTCTAGGCCAGGGACCCTGGACACCATGGCAGATGTTTGCCTGGGGTATGGCTGGAAGTACTGCCGGCCTTCTGAAAATTATCTATCCTAAAATAGGACTCAAGGGAATTTTAATATTTAATCTCCTCTGGGGATACCTATTTGGTTGGATTATGAACTTTTGGTCCTGGACAGCTTTTATTTCCCCGTTGAATCTTAAATCTTTTCTCGCCGTTTATGCAGCCAGTTTCTGTTTTGACACCTTCCACGCCCTTGGCAACGCAGCTTTCTGTCTGATTTTTAACACGAGCTTGACGAAGATTCTGATGCGTTTTCAAAGGAAGCTCGAAATAAGTGAAATCATAATTGAATAATTTTAAGGTCGACCAAGACTTGAAAAATAAAGCAAGGTTGTTTTTTTGCCCTGTGTATACTAAAATATCAATAATGTTTTTGGGAATTAATTATGTAAAATCATTACGGGGGCCTTGCAATGATTCAGGAAGTAAGGGTAACAAACCGTTCTGGCGTTGGTGACCCGGCAGGGAACGGGCTGCTTTACGATATTAAAACTTTTTTGGGTATAAAAAGCATAACTGGCGTGCGTACCGCGAAGATCTACAGGTTTGAAAACATTAGCGAAAAGCAAGCCGGTCTTTTGGCGCAAAAGCTTTTGGCGGAAGAAGTCTTTCAGCTTCATAGTTTGAACGCTCCTATCCTGCAGGGGGCTCAAAAGATAGTGGAAGTAGCTTACAAACCCGGGGTGATGAACCCTGAAGCAGCCTCCCTTTTAAAGGCGGCCGCAGATTTGGAGGTTTATGCCGACGCCGCCGATTCAAGCAGGGAATATGCCT
>DFZT01000030.1 GCA_002382755.1 Firmicutes bacterium UBA4049
AAATTTACGTGGCTGAGCAGTTACATTATTCTGTGATATATTATTTTCTATCTAAGGCCATCGCGAAGCGATTTCGTTCTTCTTGCTTGCTAAATGTCCTGAAAAATGATGTTCATTAGGGAGGTCAACTCCCCTTTTTTGATTTGTTCAAGATTAGGGCAGTTGTTTTATGTAAATTACCCTTTCCTCGGTAACCAGGCAATCAACGGGGCGGTCGTGTGCTCCGGGGGAGAAAGCCGGCCTAATTTGCATTTCAAAGACCGGGGCTATCGAAAAGGCATTGGTCTCATTTAAGAAACGATCATAAAATCCCTTGCCGTAGCCGATCCTGTTTCCTTTCTCATCGAAGGCAACACCGGGCACGATGATTATGTCTATCTCGCCGGGTTTAACCGGGCGGAAACAATCGGGAGCAGGCTCCAGAATCCCCCACGATCCAGGCTTTAAATCTTCCGGAAAGGCCAGCAAAAGTGATGGTGTAAGACGGATATTTTCCGGATCGGTTGCGGGAACGGTAACTTTCTTGCCCATTTTCATCGTTCTTTGAATAAGCTCACCGGTTTTTACCTCGTTTCTGAAATCGAGGTAAGTCATGATCACATTTGCCCGGCGGTATTCTTCCAGGGAAAGAATTTTTTCTGTAATCAGAGAGCTTTTCAGGCTGACTTCCGAAGGGCAAAGGGCCATCCGCGCGGCAAGCGTGTGTTTTCTAATCTCATATTTGTTCATCAGTATTTCCTGCGATGTTTTACGAAATCTTTACAGAAAATAGAGTACCATAAAAACAGACCCGGTAAAAATTATTTTAGCCGTTCGCTGTTAAAAACACTACGCCGTTTTGGCCGGTTTTGTTTAAAGGTTTACCAATTGACAAATAACAGCCCCGTATGTTAATTTAATACTTGAGGTTTTTGCCGGAGTGGCGGAATTGGCAGACGCAAGGGACTTAAAATCCCTCGAAGGTTACCCTTCGTACCGGTTCAAGTCCGGTCTCCGGCACCANNTATTTTTAGGCCTTGGTTATTTTCTAAAGACTAATAATAAACCCCACCCGGATTGGATTTCTTTTTTTATAGGGATTCTTTTTAAGCATACGGATTAAATCATTACCAAAAACAAGTCCCCTAAAATCCTTTCTAAGTTAGCCCCCCACAATTTATGATCATTACCTGTCAGCTGACAATATCTATCCTTTGGGTGGAAGGAAACCAGGTTACAGTTGCCCCAAGGGATTCGGATACAAAGCTGATGGGAACCATTGCCCGTCCTTGTATAATTGTAACCGGTGTATCCATGCCGGGAGCGGTTTTGTCCGCAACCAGGCGCAGTGACTTGCCGCCTAGTTTAATTTCAACCGTTCTGGTCTTCTCCAGCCATTGAACATCCGCTCCCAAACTCTGAGCAATGATTCTTAGAGGGACCATGGTCCGGTTGTTGAGCAGGATTGGCGCAACGTCCGTATAACCTGCTTTTCCATTGACAGTGGTGGTTGTCTTATTAATTTCCAGGCTCATTGTAACCAGGTCTGCGGCTTTTGCGATTCCGTAATAACTGAACTGCCCGGTATAAAAAGTAAACGTTTTCGACGCCGGGTCATAACTTCCCCCCAGTTTTACGGGAACTATATTCCCCGCGGCGTCTTTTTTATATCGCAGCGCCGTCAGCTTGGCAATATCTTCATCTTTCAAGGCGGCGCCGGACAAATCAAGGGTTACTTGTACAGGTTCGTTAAAACTATTGAATATTTCTGTTTCCTTTCCGCCGGCACTGTTTTCTTTGGCTATTTGAGCCGTGAGATCTACAATAATACCTCCAATGTCAAAAAGCCCGCTGGATTGACCTATTTTTGCCTTGGCCAGAATTTCCTGCTTTTCAGAAGCTGTTATATACCTGGCTCCTAACTGCAGAACGCTTTTCCCTTCCCTGAGAGCCTCTTTCAATTGTTCTGTATCAAAGGCGTTTGAAGCAAATTTTAATTCAATGCCCATATTGGTAAGGGTCATTTCTTTTTTCATTTCGTTAAGTTTATTAATACTGTCTGGCGCTATTTCAACCGTATTATTTTTTCTGTTTTCAAGGCTGATCTTGATTTCTTGATTCTTTTGCAGGGCTTCCCCGATAATTTCATTTTCATCCCCCGTTTTATCCGGAGGAGGAATTAGGGCGGAATCCCCGCCGGATATATTTTCCCGGTACGCGCTAAAGTACCATAAAACCTGATCATTGGCGTTTAATTTATATTGAATGGCAGGAATTCCAGGCGCTGCTTCATTGACTTTGTACATCCAGCCGTTCATTCCCTCGGGTCCCTGCCCGGCGATAGTTTTAATATATTCAATAGAATCATAGCTGTAGCTCAAACCGGTTTTATCAAGAGCTCCCACCGGTGTTACGCCATGAACATCATTTGCTGAAAGGTACACGGTTGTATTGGGATATAAAGTATTGCCCGACTTACCTGTTACTTCCACGGAAACCGGAGTATGCTGCTGGGGCGGATTCCCGCCGCCGTTGCCGTTACTTTCCACGGTTATATTGGCGGTTCCACAGACACCCTGATAAACCGCCGTAACTTTGGTACTTCCTGCGGCCACTCCGGTGACAATCCCCTTATTATCCACTGCAGCGATGCCGGTGTTATCAACCGTCCAGACCGCTGTGGAACTAACGTCATTATCGGCGCCGTTCATCTGCAAGGCCTGTGCTTTATATTGCTGTGTCCTGTCAACAGAGATCTCTGCTTCCTCCGGCGTCACCTTTATCCCCAGCGCCGTTTCAGGATTCACTTTCCCGCCAAGCGCAAGGTAGGCGTCCAGCGCCCAGGTGTCATCGGCCAGATTTCTGGAAGACCCAAAAGTATCGTCTTCATTCAGTGCATCATCCCGCATATAGTCAACAGCGCTTTTACCCCCTATCGTCCACGCGTCAGGAGCAAGACCCAGGCAGTCTAAGGTCAGGATTGCTTCCGCCGTATCGACCAGCGGGTCATCAAAACCTGCCTTATCCCGAAAACTTCCGTCAGCTTGCTGGCGGTCCTGCAGCCAGGCTTTTGCATCGTCTATCGCTGTCCGGACGGCATCCGCCTTTTCTCCGGCTGCAGGCTCCAGATAGACCAATGTCCTTACTGCCTGAGTTGTTGTTATGAAGTCGTTAGTAATATAATTAGGTGCGTCTTCTGCAGGCCAAGCCTTTGTAACAGGATCCCGGCTGTCCAGAATATAGCTGATGGCCCCTGCCGTATCAAACTCGGCGATATCTCCAGCCCGTCCCAAGGCGTCAAAAGCGGGCATATTGCTGTATATACCATAAAGACCGGCATCGAATGAACCGTTGCCGCCGGCAGTCTGCCGGTTTTTTAGAATGGCCAGCAATTGTGATGCCCTATTATCTCCAAGAACCTCTGCTGCCTGGAATTCCTGCGCTACGCGTTTTGCCGGGGATTTGTCCGCTGTTTCTTCTTTAGAAATTGTTTCGTCGATAAGATTTAATATCCCGGCCTTCAGGTTTGTTCCCTGGTATACCCATCTGCTTACGTCTGCCCCGGCCCGGTTTAAAACATAGGTGTCATAGGCTCCTATATGCCCATATCCTCCGTCTACCGCCAATCCTTCCCGATACAAGCTGTAGATGTTCCTGACCGCCTTGACAGCTAAGTTATCAAAGGACTCATCCGCAAATGCTTTTCCTGTGTTTTCCTGAAATAATGAAGGTGATAAAGGCAATATTGCAGTAACTAATATGGCTGTTGAGATTAATATCGCCAATAGTTTGTTGCTTTTACGTTTCCTGTAAATGTTCATTGCATCGGCCCCCGTATTTCTTTAAAATTTTATTTTCTTCTCTTTTCAAGCTCCGTTTCAAATAAATTGTTGACCTTTTATATAAGCGAATTATGGCCATGCTATTTCCCGGATTTGGAACATCGGTATTCCCCTCTCTTTCCGAAGTGGTATACAGGCAGCCTGTTGAAATCTGAAAACACGCATTAAAAAAGCCTCCCAGCATTTGCTAAGAGACTTTTCCCATCTTGAAAGTCACTGCTTAAACGTTTAAATAATAGACGACAATTCCCCGTCGTCCATTAAATAGTGTAAGGCAGGTCTCCTGGCTTGCGGCTCATCCTCATTTCCGCCTTCCCATGCTCTACGCACAGTGGCATCTCCAGTGAACTAAGAGTGTGGAAAATTGTCGCCGTTTACAGTGGTGGGTCCGCACCGGATTCCGCCTTTAAAGCGTCACCGGTTTCCCTATTCTCCCTTTTGCTAAGGGCGCCTTATACTTAAAAAATTATTCTATTTTTCTTGTGCTGCTTGAAGTCCTGATTCACGAAGCCAGGGCATTATTTGAAACAACGATACTTACTTATATAAGATTAAACGGCTTGGTTAATTTCCCTCCTTAGTTTATTAAATAAATTATGCGACAAATTTCGACACATGTTTAACAGCAAACAATCAAAAAGGGAAAAATGCCTGGAAAAACGGTTCTTAGCGGTTTTGTAAATAAGGCGCAACCGCTAAGGGCATAAATCCCTATTTAATGAAAAAATATAACTTCATTAATAGTTAAGAATGGCTTTTTAAGTTCAAGGATCAGGCTATTCTTTCCAGCATGATATTTCTGATCAAAAATCGCAGTTCATCTATTCCAAACGGCTTTTTGAGGCATTCACGTACCAGGCCCCGGTTTTTTGCTTCCTGGCAGGCGTCCATTTCACTATAGGCAGTCATCATGATTACAGGTACACCCGGCGCATGAACCCTTAGCTTTTCCAGCGTTTCAAGACCGCTCATACCCGGCATTTTAACATCCAGAAGAATTAAGGAAGGCATGTCTGAAGTTACCTTCTGGATTGTTTCGGTTCCGCTGTCGGCTGTTTCTACCTTGTATCCCTCGTCGCTGATGATTTCAAATAACAGACGCCTTACGCTTGCATTATCGTCGACGATAAGCAGGTATTCCTTTTTTTCAAACACGTATTATCCCCTCCCAGGATTTTATTTGTATCTGTTTTATTTAAATTCTATTTATTCATTTTTCTTTAAAATGACTTTCTTATTTTAATTTAATTTATTATAATTTCTGTATAAAGTAATTTCCACCCAAAAAAATCGACAAAAAATAACATTAACCGAGGTTATATCTTGCGGTTGAGACCGTAAAACTTAAGCTTGCCAGACAATTTTCCCATCAACCATTGTTAAAACAAATTTAATTCCGGGTATACTTTCTGACGATGTCCGAGTGGGGTCTTCGCTCAATACAACTAGATCGGCAAGTTTGCCGGGGCTGATCGAACCTTTTATATTTTCTTCAAAGGAGGCATAAGCTCCCCAGTATGTGTACATCCGTAGGGCTTCCAGAGGAGAAACCGCTTCCAGTGGAGCTATAATTTTATCTGTTTCTGTTTTTCTTGCAACAGCGGCAGAAATACCCGTCAGCGGGTTGCAGGGGATCAGGGGAGCATCCGAACTTACGGCTGTTTTTAAGCCCAGGCTGGATAATGAACCCAGCGGGAAAAGCCAGCTGAATTTTTTAGAAGGGACAGCGTCAATGTAGCTTTCCCCGAAGTAAAGCAGAAAAGCGGGTTGTGTAATAACCATCGCTTCAGTTGCCTTCAGTCTGCGCATCAGTCCGGGCGGGCAGATGGCGCAATGTTCCAGGCGATGGCGGTGGTCAGGCCGGGGGGTTTTCTTGCAAATATATTCCAGGGAAGCCAGCGTTGTTTCAAGGGCGACAATATCATGTACATGAAACGCAATTCTAAAACCGGCCTCGTGCGCTTTAAGAGAGTAATAGTCCAGTTCCTCCTGAGGCGGATTGGGATTGCCCGTACTTTCGTCAAGGGCTATCTTTATACCGCCTATACGCAGGTTGGAATCGCCGGTCCCCATTGACAGGCCGGCGTCCTGGAACTCTTCCAGCGCATTTGTTCCAATCATCATGGAAACCCGGACGGGCAGCTGTCCGTTATCTTTTAACCGCTTTAGGGTCTGCCAGTGCCCCAGGTTATTATTCCAGCCGGTATCCTGAACTGATGTAATCCCAAAAGAAAGTAATTGTTCGGTTGCCAGTTTAACACACGCTTTTAGTTCTTCCTGATCAATGCCCGGCACTCTTTTTTCTACAAGTTCATTTCTTCCGGTAATAATACCGTTAGGCTCTCTAGAATTAGGTTCGCGCCCTATGTGTCCTCCTTGGGGATCCGCTGATATACTGTAGATACCCGTGTGTTTGAGGGCTAGACTGTTTAATACGCAGCTGTTCCCGGTGTAATGGATTAAAATGACGGGATTATCCGGTGACACCTCGTCCAATTCCCAGCGGGTGGGAGGCCTTTTTTCATCCAGGTATTTTTCATCGTATTTGGCTGCCCTAACCCATTTGCCCGGTGGTGTCTTTTTAGCCCTGGAGCGGATGAGGGCTTGGATTTCAGAAATATTGGCCGCTTTCGAGGGAGAACAGTCTATATAAAGCAAAGTTGCCGCAAAGGAAAGAGGATGGCAGTGGGCGTCGTTAAAACCGGGAATAATTGTTTGTGAACAGCAGTCGATAATTTTGGTGTTTGCGCCTTTGTACTTTTCTAAATCGTCATTGCCTCCGACACCGATAATTTTGTTCCCCGATACGGCAACAAGTTCCGCGCCGGGCCTTTTTTCATCCAGGGTAATTATGTTAGCGTTGCATAGAATTATGTCAGCCGGAATACCAGAAATATCAAGCATTTTTGTTGCTCCTTCTTAATTTATAAACCGACAATCCCTACCGAAAACAATAATACGTTAATAAAATTGAGTCAAGATTGAAAACCGGTTGATAGTTTCGAAGCAGAAAGCTTTTCAGGAGTTTCCTTTTTTGTGGAACAATTATTTATTTTAGATCGTCTATATTTTTAAGATCGCCTTAAGGAGGTGTATAAGGCAGGTTTCCCATTAAAAAAAGGAGTGGTAGTGTTGTTTAAAGCGAGACCTTTATTAACAAGCTTGTTGGTTCTTTTTATTTTGCTTAGTTTTTGCGGAACAAGTTTAGCTCAGGACAAGGATTTGTCGGCCAATACCATAACCGTGACAGGGGAAGGACTGGTTAAAGTTGCTCCCGACACTGCGGAAATTAATTTTGCGGTTGTAACAGACGCTGCCGAGGCTCAAAAAGCCCAGACCGCTAACGCCGAAATAGCACATAAAGTTATTGCCGTTTTAAAGGAAAACGGAATAGCGGCTGCCGACATCAGTACACTTAATTACAGCCTTAATCCGAATTATGTTTACGCAGAAAATCAACCGCCCCGGCTTACAGGATATGAAGTTGTCAACGAGATCAAAGTTACGATACGCAGCCTTGATAAAATAGGCGCTATAATTGATCTGGCGGTAAAGAACGGGATTAACCGGGTCCAAAATATAAGCTTCTGCGCGAATAACAGTACGGATCAAAAAATCCAGGCCCTGCGGCAGGCTGTTTCCGACGCCCGGATCAAAGCGGATACGATCGCCGCTTCACTGGGGAAAAAAATAGTCGGTGTAAAATCGGCAAGTGGAAACTGGTCTGGTAACCAGCCGAGACCGATTTATTATGAAAAAATGAACCAGTTAAGCCTTGCAGGCGCCTCAATTGCCACGGATATTAACCCGGGTCAGGTGGAAATCAGGGCAAATGCAGATATAGTCTATTTAATCGATTGATGCTCAGTCCCTTCTTTCATCTAGTTGGGAAAATCAGGGTCCCCCCTGATTTTTTTTGTAAAAAATTTAATTTAAAGATTAAGTTTTCAATAAGAAGCTTTTAATGTGTAAAGAATACTTTCAACGCCTGTAAAAAAGTTATAATATAGAAATAAATTCCGGCAAGGAGGTGATTTTTGATGCAGGAAGTAAAATTGACCCAGATGACCAAAGCTTCCGGGTGAGCGTCCAAGATAGGGCCGGAAACCCTGTCGCAGGTGCTGCGGCAAATGCCTAAATTTGAAGACGCAAACCTTTTGGTCGGTTTAAACATACCTGACGACGCGGCGGTTTATAAAATTTCCGATGAACTTGCGCTGATCCAGACTGTGGATTTTTTTACGCCTGTCGTCGATGATCCCTATTTGTTCGGACAGATCAGCGCGGCCAATGCGTTAAGCGATATTTACGCTATGGGAGGCCGACCCCTGCTGGCTTTAAACATAGTCTGTTTCCCCGACTGTTTGTCTGAGGATGTTCTTGTTCAAATTTTAAAAGGCGGAGCGGATAAAGTTCAGGAGGCGGGGGCTATAATTGCCGGCGGCCACTCCGTTTCGGATGCTGAGCCCAAATACGGCCTGTGCGTTTCCGGGTTGGCCCATCCGGATCAAATAATCGCCAGCTCCGGGGCTAAGCCGGGAGATTTGCTGGTTCTTACCAAGCCCATTGGAACCGGGATAGCCAGCACGGCCGTCAAGGCGGATATGTTTCCGGAGGAGGCTTATTCCAGGTTTATAGCATGTATGGCATCCCTTAACCGGGAGTCATCGGAAGCTATGAAAGAAGTGGGAGCCCATGCCTGTACCGATATTACCGGTTTCGGTCTGCTGGGCCATGCTGTGGAGTTGGCGCAGGCAAGCGGGGTCAGCCTGGTTTTTTACCAGAGCAGAATAAACCTGCTGCCTTTTACCCTGCAGTTGGCCGCGCAGGGCCTTATTCCGGCGGGAGCTTATAATAACCGCGATTTCTTTGCGGACAAAATACGTTTCGCCCCCGATCTGACCAGGGCTGAACAGATTGTTTTGCTTGATCCTCAGACTTCCGGCGGCCTGCTTATTGCTTTGGAGCCGGAAAAAGCCGAAAAGCTGGTTGAATTACTGCACATCAGGGGTGTTGAAGAAGCTAGTATTGTTGGGAAAGTGGTTGAACTTAAAGAAGACCTTATTGAAGTACAGAGATAAGTACTCTGCAAAGCCGTTCAAAGGGCATAGTATTGTCAACAGCGAACGGCTTGCGAAGCGCCGGTAAGAGTAGTTACTTTTTTGTCTTTCTTTCCTCGCCCTGATCCGAAGGCTCATAAAAAATTCTATTCTCAAGGCCTTCCGGCAAATATTGCTGCTTTACCCAGTGGTCCGGGTAATTGTGGGGATACTTATAGTTTGCGCCGTGTCCAAGGGAAGCGGCTCCCCGGTAACTGGCGTCTCTCAGGTGCGGCGGGACAGGGTTGGCCCTCTCTTTTTCCACAGCCTCCATGGCTCGATCGATTGCTTTGACAACAGAATTGCTTTTTGGTGCCAGGGATATGTAGATGGCCGCCTGAGCAAGAATAATTTTGGCTTCCGGAAAACCGACCATAGACGCGGCCTGCGCGGCCGAAACCGCCTGTACGAGCGCCTGCGGATCGGCCAGACCGACATCCTCGCAGGCGTGGATCATAATTCTTCTGGAGATAAATTCAACTGATTCCCCGGCATAAATCAAGCGGGCCAGCCAATACAAGGCTGCCTGGGGGTCTGATCCGCGCATGCTCTTGATGAATGCGGAAATAACGTCATAATGCTCATCGGTCTTGTTGTAACCGGGCACATGCCGCTGGCTTGCTTCCTGAGCGACAGTCAGGTTTATTATCCTTGTTCCGTTTTTATCGGGTGGGGAGCTCAGAACCGCCAGCTCCAGGTAATTCAATGCCGCACGGGCGTCGCCATTGGCGGCCCGGGCCAGGTAAGTTAAAGCGTCGGGTTCAATTTCGGCCGGGATTTTTCCCAGTCCCCGTTCATTGTCTGCCAGGCTGCGCTTGAGTATTCTAATAATGGCCTGATCGGAGAGGGATGTTAAACGGTAGAGCCTGGTGCGGCTAAGTAAAGGGCGAATTACCGAAAACATCGGGTTTTCTGTTGTAGAACCAATCAGGGTAATTAATCCGTTTTCTACTGCCGGAAGAAGGGCGTCCTGCTGGGATTTGTTGAACCTGTGTATTTCATCAATGAACAGGATAGTTTTTTGCCCGTAGTGGGCGCGAAGTTCTCTCGCTTCTTCAATAACACGTCGGAGATCGGCAACCCCGGCCGTTACCGCGCTGATTGTGGCAAAGCGGGAACGGGTTAAGCGGGCTATAATCAAGGCTAAGGTTGTTTTTCCGCTTCCCGGTGGTCCGTAAAAGATAATTGATTGCAGGCTGTCTGTTTCAATTGCGCGGCGGAGCAGTGCGCCGGTTCCAACGATAGAGCTTTGCTCTTCGAACTCAGCCAAAGAGCGCGGCCGCATTCTTTCCGCAAGCGGCGCTTCGTTAGCCAGGTTGTTCTCCAGAACGTTAAGAAACAGGTTATCCACCGGCAGACCCTCCCCTACAAAAGATTGTTAAATAATTTTTTTAATTATAACTTAAACATATGGAAAACAGGAAGGGTCCAACCAGTCAATTATTATTACAGCCGGTTGATTTAAATCAACCGGCTGTAATAAGTTGGAAATAGTCACCGCCCAATCTGGTTAGACTGCAAATTTTACTCTTGCCTTCTGTTGAAACATCAACCAATCCAAGGGCGAAAAGCTGCATAACCACATGATCCAAAACGGCTCTTTTTACTCTGGCAGTTAATGAAAGATCTTCTTTGTTCATACTGCCTTCTTCCACCAGCGCTTTCAGAACGCGTTCGGCTTCCCCGGGCAAACGATCGTTTACCTTCGTAAAATATTCCGGCAGGCTGATTTCAGTCATGGTCTCACCTCCTAATTGCAGGTAATGAAGTTTTGTTAATAGTATGGTCATTTTTCTAACGAAATAATACTTTTATTAACGATTGTTCCTTAAAAATATTTTTTAGAATAGCGAAACCAGCGGCGCATCTCCACCGGAAGAAATTTAAAGCCCCCGGTGGCGGTTATCCGGGGGCTTTGGGCTTGGTTATTTTTCTGGAGTCATAATGCTCTATAAATTTCTTTCGATGATTTTTCTAAGCTCGTTTTTTGTTTTATAACCTACGGAACGTACTACTTCCTGGTTTTTCCTGAACAAAATTATTGTTGGAATGCTTGATACTTTATAGTTGGCAGATATGTTAGGGCTTTCGTCAACATTTATCTTGGCAACCTCGATTTTTCCTTCGAATTCTTTGGCTACTTCTTCTACTACCGGCCCGAACATTTTACAGGGTCCGCACCAGGGCGCCCAGAAATCAACCAGCGCAAGGATGTCAGTGGAGCCTAAAAAAGAGTTAAAGCTGTCATCATTTAAAACCTTGATTTTTTCACCGGCCATAATTTTCCCGCCTTTCGAAAGCTGCCATATTTTTCATATCAAGCAAATTATATGTTTTTTATTTTACTTTGTCAACAATAAGAAACCCCACCAATGCCGTGATTGCCCAAGTTTTTCTGAACCCACTCTAAATAGGTGGGTGTCCTCCTGACTGCTTTTCGTGTCCTAAATTAGGCGTACAAGCCGCATTCAGAGCCGGACTCCCTTTTGATCTTGTTGGATCAAAACTTCAAAGCAACCACGCACATAGCAGGGTATTTCATATATTATTATGTTAGCACACCGGGTATTACTTTTCAAGTGGCAACCCAAATTCGCCTGCTTTGATCAGGCTGCGGGCAATTGAAACATTTGTAAGAGCAGGAGTTTAAAGTCCGAAGAGGGAATACTAATTGGCGTGAAAAAGTCTCGCTGAAAGGGTGCAAAAATGATCGTTGCCAGGCTGGAAAAAGGTTACGTACAGGTTTATACTGGTAATGGCAAAGGAAAGACTACGGCGGCTTTAGGTTTGGCTTTCAGGGCGATGGGCTGTGGCTTGAAGACATACATGGGGCAGTTTATGAAGGGTTCGCCCAGTTCTGAATTAATATCCGCCGGAATGGTCAGTGATTTGATCACTATCGAACAGTATGGCCGGGAGGTTTTGTTCAGTTCCCAGAACCCTCCGGCTGCGGATGATTTTAAATTGGCCGGGGCAGGAATGGAAAAAGCTAAAGCAGCTATGTTTTCAGGTGAATACAGCATTGTTATTCTGGATGAAATAAATACGGCTATGTTTTTCAAACTGGTGGAATTAAAAGATGTCCTTGAACTGATCAAGGAAAAACCCGGACATGTTGAAATGGTCTTAACGGGAAGAAACGCGCCTTGCGAACTTGTTCAAGAAGCTGACCTGGTAACTGAAATGGTCGAGATCAAACATTATTATCAGAAAGGTGTCTTACCCAGGGAGGGTATTGAGCTGTAAAAAATTTTATGAAGGAACGTGTTTTACATTTATTAAAGGAATCTTCTCCGGAATTTATATCGGGTGAATTTATCCGCAGGAATTTAGGAATTTCCCGTACGGCCGTTTGGAAACATATTCAGACTCTGCGGGCAAGCGGGTATGAGATTGCGGCCCTGCCGCACGCGGGTTACCAGTTGCTTGGTGTGCCCGATCGCCTTTATCCGGAAGAAGTCCACGACGGCCTGGGGACGGAGTTTATCGGCAGGAAAGTTTATTATTACGAACATGCAATCTCAACAAATGAAACAGCAAGGGAACTGGCGGACCGCGGTTGTCCTGACGGTACTTTGGTAATTGCTGAGGAACAATCGGGAGGAAAAGGCCGTTTGGGAAGGAAGTGGTTTTCTCCGTACGGCAAGGGAATCTGGTTCTCAATCATTCTTTATCCGCCGGTTAACCCTTCGGACGCTCCCCCGCTTACCATGCTGGGAGCTGTGGCGGTGGCAAGGGCTATCCGGAAAGTTGCTCATGTTGAAGCAGGGATTAAATGGCCTAACGACATTTTGCTTGACGGAAAGAAAATTTGCGGCATTCTTTCGGAAATGAACGCCGAGATAGAACGGATAAATTATCTGATTATAGGAATAGGCATCAATGCAAATGTTGAAGAATTCCCTGACGAACTTGAAGATACTGTCACTTCTTTGAAAAAATACACTGGCCGGCCTGTTAAAAGGACTGTTTTACTTCAGGAAACCTTAATGGAAATTGAGCAACTGTATAAATTATGGCTGCAAAACGGATTTCAGCCAATATTACATTATTGGAAAGAGATGTGCGTAATGTTAAACCAGATGGTTAAGGTGGTCAACGGTATTAACGGCATTAAAGATATCGTGGAAGGTTGGGTCGAAGATGTTGATGAGCACGGCAGTCTGATCCTGCGCCTTAGTGACGGCAGCTTGAAAAGCCTGGTTGCAGGAGATGTTTCCCTTCAGAGAGGGTTTGGGGAAGAAATGATTTTCTCCATACGATAAATGGATTTGGCGCTCAATACGTGATAGAAAATTTACGTTTTTGGAAAGAGATGTGCGTAATGTTAAACCAAATTGTTTTCCTTCGGGGAGGATTTGATCTGCAGGCAGGCAGAAGGGAGGGTTCCTTGTTGTGATTCTTGTTTTCGATGTAGGGAATACAAATATTGTGCTGGGAGTTTATAGGGGAAAGGAACTGCTCAACCACTGGCGTCTTTCTACGCTTTCCTCGCGTACCGCTGACGAATACGGCATGCTGTTGCGCGACTTGCTTACTTCGTCGGGCATATCCCTTGAGGAAATTGAAGATTTGGTTATCTCCTCAGTAGTCCCTCCATTGATGTTTTCACTTGAACAGGTAGCCCATAAATATTTTGGGGTTATTCCTTTGGTGATTGGGCCGGGTATTAAAACGGGGCTGGCTATACATTACGATAATCCCAGGGAAGTCGGCGCCGACCGGATTGTAAACGCTGTTGCCGGGTATGAGCTTTATGGCGGGCCATTGGTGATTGTTGATTTTGGCACGGCAACGACTTTTTGCGCCATTTCGGCTAAAGGAGAATATCTTGGCGGCGCGATTACACCGGGAATCGGTATTTCTACAGAGGCTCTTTTTATAAGGGCAGCCAAATTGCCGAGGGTTGAGTTTGTGCAGCCGCCTTCGGTTATCGGGAAAAACACTGTGCACAGCATTCAATCGGGTATTGTTTACGGTTTTGCAGGTCAGGTGGATGAGATCGTCAGACGTATAAAAAAAGAACTGGGAGGCAGCGCCTTCGTTCTTGCCACAGGAGGGTTTGCGGAATTAATTACTAAGGAAGCAAGCTCTATTGACCAGGTGGATCCGCTGCTTACTTTAACCGGACTGCGGATCATCTATGAACGCAATCGGTAAGGTAAGGCTCGTCAACCAGGTTATAGCGGCGCCCATGGCCGGAATCAGCGACCGGGCTTACCGGATCCTGGCAAAAGAAGCCGGCTGCGCGTTGGTTTGCACTGAAATGATCAGCGATCTGGCTCTTTTATATGGCAACCCGAGGACTCTGCAGCTTTTGGATCATACAGGGGAAGCAGGGCCTTTGTCGGTCCAGATTTTTGGCTCCAGCCCCGATAGTATGGCTAAAGCTGCCAAATTCGCTGAGAACGCGGGAGCTGATCTCATTGACCTGAATATGGGTTGCCCTGTGCCAAAAGTTGTTCGAAACGGTGAAGGCGCTGCCCTGATGAGGAACCCGGAACTGGCCGCCCGGATTATCCGGGAAGTCGTTTCCGCTGTAAATGTTCCTGTAACTGTGAAGATGCGTAAGGGGTGGGATGAGGGTTCGGTCAATGCCGTAGAAATAGCGCTTTTGGCTGAAGATGCGGGAGCTGCGGCGGTAACAGTTCATGGACGCCTCAAGTCCCAATATTACGCCGGACATGCTGACTGGGGAATCATTAAAGCGGTAAAAGAGGTGTTGACTATACCCGTTATCGGCAATGGGGATATTCAAACACCGGCAGACGCAAGACAGATGCTGGACGAAACCGGCTGTGACGCCGTAATGATTGGCAGGGCGGCTCTGGGCAATCCCTGGATCTTTTCAAGAACAATTCATTTTTTATCTTCAGGTGAATCTCTTCCATTTCCATCAATTTATGAAAAGCTCAATACCGCTTTAAGACATCTGGACCTTGTTTCCCAGGGCAAAGGCGACAAAATTGCCCTTCTGGAAATGCGTAAACACGCGGCCTGGTACATCAGGGGTTTACCGGGAGCGGCTTTGACGCGGCAAAAAATTAACCGGGCAGAATCGGTCATGGAACTTGCCGTTTTACTTGCACAAGATTTGGTAAATGTTAAATAATTCTTAAAGTTTACCTTGACAAAGAAACAGGCGCTTCTTATAATGTGTTAAAAGTAACAATCAGGGCACTGCTAAAAGAAAAAGCAGTGCTTTCGAACTAATTACGGGTTTTAGTTTGGCATAAACCAGCGCTGTGCGCATATATTGTGAGGAAAAACCTGAATATAACTGGAGAGTAAAGCTTGTGAAAAAGGATAAGGATAAAGAAGTGCTCCTTACTCCGTCGGGGTTAAGAAAGTTGGAAGAAGAGCTGGACACATTGAAGTCTCTTCGGAGGCGGGAAGTAGCTCAAAGAATTAAACAGGCCAGAGAGTTTGGAGATCTTACTGAGAATTCCGAATATGAAGACGCTAAAAATGAGCAGGCTTTTATTGAAGGACGTATTCTAACTTTAGAAAAAATTCTGCGGAATGCCCGGATTATTGACGGGGAATCGGCGGCGGCAGGAGAAGTTGGAGTGGGTTCAACCGTTGTCTTGAAAGATATGGAAGACGGCGGAGAGTTTGAATATACAATCGTCGGTTCGGTAGAAACTGATCCGATGGATAAAAAAATTTCCAACGAATCTCCGGTTGGCAGGGCTATCCTGGGCAAACGCAAGGGAAACGTTGTCGAAATCAGCGTCCCGGCCGGGCTTATTAAATTCAAAATCATGGATGTTTCCTAACTTTTGATTTTAGGGGAGAAGCTGATGGATCGGCCAGGAGCGGAAAATATTGCAGGACAAGCCTGTTCTTTTACAAATGAGGATGAAAATGAAACCTTTTACCTGCGGGGTTTAAAACTTGCCCAAATCAGGGAAAAGGGAATAAATCCATACGGAGAACGTTTTGAAAGAACCAGCCTTGCTGAAGAAATAAAGGAAAATTACGAGATTATCCAGGGACAGCGGGTGGCTGTCGCCGGCCGGTTGATGGCCAAGCGCGGTCACGGCAAAGCAACTTTTGCTGATTTGCAGGATTTATCCGGCCGCATTCAGATTTACCTCAGGTCCAACGAGATCGGTGAAGAAGCCTACGCTCTTTTTGGGAAGGTGGATCTTGGAGACATTCTTGGTGTTGAAGGAAGCGTTTTTAAGACCCGTCTTGGAGAAGTGACAATTGCAGTTCAAAGATTTGTTATTCTCTCTAAATGCTTGCGAACCCTTCCCGAAAAATGGCACGGTTTAAAAGATATCGAACTTCGATACCGGCAGCGCTACCTCGACCTTATTGTAAATCCGGATGTTAAAAAAACTTTTATCATCAGAAGCAAAATAATTCAGGCAGTTAGAAGATTTCTTGAAAACAGGGGTTTTTTGGAAGTCGAGACTCCAATGATGCACCCCATTCCGGGAGGCGCCGCCGCCCGTCCTTTTATCACTCACCACAACACACTTGACATTGATCTATACCTTAGGATTGCCCCTGAACTGTACTTAAAAAGACTGCTCGTCGGGGGCTTTGAAAAAGTTTATGAAATTAACCGCAACTTCAGAAACGAAGGTATTTCGACAAAGCATAACCCCGAATTTACCATGCTGGAACTTTACCAGGCGTACGCGGATTACGTAGACATGATGAACTTGACTGAAGAATTGCTGCATAATGTGGCCGTTGAAGTTTTGGGCAGCGCAAAGATAGACTGCGAAGGCCAGGAAATCGACTTGTCTCCTTCCTGGAAAATAATTCCGATGTCCGAAGCCGTAAAGGAATACACCGGCCTTGATTTTAATGAAATTAACAGTGACGGAGAAGCAGTCCGTGCGGCGGAAGAAATAGGCCTGGAGGCAGAAAAACCGGGGACCTGGGGCACAGTACTCAACCAGGTTTTTGAAGAAAGAGTTGAACCGAAACTTATCCAACCTACTTTTATCATTGATTACCCTGTTGACATATCCCCCCTGGCCAAGCGGAAGGAAAACGAACCAAGACTGACCAGCCGTTTTGAGCTTTTTATTATGGGCAGGGAAATAGCAAACGCTTTTTCCGAACTCAACGATCCCATAGATCAAAGAATGCGTTTTGAGGAACAGGCTAAAAAGCGCCTGGCGGGAGATGACCTCTCGCATATGATGGACGAGGACTATCTCCGGGCATTGGAATACGGGATGCCCCCCGCAGGTGGTCTGGGTATAGGAATCGATCGGTTGGTGATGATCCTGACAGGGTTAAGTTCTATCCGGGATATAATTTTGTTTCCGATCCTAAAGCCAAAAGAGCAGGGAAGCCATGAGAATAAAGACCTGTAGGGAATTAAAAACTTTTTTGCAAACAGAGTTGACAACTAAAATCAGAAGTGGTAACATAAGTTTTGCTTTCACTCATGGGAGTGAAAAAAACAAAGTTCCTAAAAAGATGACAGAATCTCCTTGACAGGAGAAAATACTTGTGGTAGCATAATGAATTGTGATGGTTTTTCAGCCTCACAGAATGAACCTTGAAAACTGAACAGAGGCAAAATGAATGCTTATAAATGGTCGTTGGAAATGATGCTTTAAATCCTTGGCAAAAAGCCAAAGATGAAGGCAAAATGACTAAGGACCGAACCTCGTCAGATTTAAAAAAGAGCAGATTAAGCTTTGCATAAATTTTTATGGAGAGTTTGATCCTGGCTCAGGACTAACGCTGGCGGCGTGCTTAACACATGCAAGTCGAACGGTCTGACAACCGGCCTCGGTTGGTTGCCAGATAGTGGCGGACGGGTGAGTAACGCGTGGATAACCTGCCCATCAGACAGGGATAACACCGGGAAACTGGTGCTAATACCGGATACGTACGTAAGGGGGCATCCCTTTACGTAGAAAGGCGATGCAAATCGCTACTGATGGATGGGTCCGCGTCCCATTAGCTAGTTGGCAGGGTAATGGCCTACCAAGGCGACGATGGGTAGCCGGCCTGAGAGGGTGGCCGGCCACACTGGGACTGAGATACGGCCCAGACTCCTACGGGAGGCAGCAGTGGGGAATCTTCCGCAATGGGCGAAAGCCTGACGGAGCAACGCCGCGTGAGTGAAGAAGGCTTTCGGGTCGTAAAACTCTGTCTTGGGGGAAGAAAAAAATGACGGTACCCCAGGAGGAAGCCCCGGCTAACTACGTGCCAGCAGCCGCGGTAAAACGTAGGGGGCGAGCGTTGTCCGGAATTACTGGGCGTAAAGGGCGTGTAGGCGGCCTGTGTAGTCAAGTGGTGAAAACCCGGGGCTTAACTTCGGGATGGCCCTTGAAACCAACAGGCTTGAGGACAGGAGAGGGGAGTGGAATTTCCGGTGTAGCGGTGAAATGCGTAGATACCGGAAGGAACACCAGTGGCGAAGGCGGCTCCCTGGACTGGTCCTGACGCTGAGGCGCGAAAGCGTGGGGAGCAAACAGGATTAGATACCCTGGTAGTCCACGCCGTAAACGATGGGTGCTAGGTGTTGGGGGTATCGACCCCCTCAGTGCCGCAGCTAACGCAATAAGCACCCCGCCTGGGGAGTACGGCCGCAAGGTTGAAACTCAAAGGAATTGACGGGGGCCCGCACAAGCGGTGGAGCATGTGGTTTAATTCGACGCAACGCGAAGAACCTTACCAGGAATTGACATCCCCTGACGACTTATGAAAGTAGGTCTTCTACCTTCGGGTAGACAGGGAGACAGGTGGTGCATGGTTGTCGTCAGCTCGTGTCGTGAGATGTTGGGTTAAGTCCCGCAACGAGCGCAACCCTTACGGTTAGTTGCCAGCGGTTAAAGCCGGGCACTCTAGCTGAACTGCCGTTGACAAAACGGAGGAAGGTGGGGATGACGTCAAATCATCATGCCCTTTATATCCTGGGCTACACACGTGCTACAATGGCCTGTACAGAGGGCAGCGAAGGGGCGACCTGGAGCGAATCCCAAAAAGCAGGTCTCAGTTCGGATTGCAGGCTGCAACTCGCCTGCATGAAGTCGGAATCGCTAGTAATCGCAGGTCAGCATACTGCGGTGAATACGTTCCCGGGCCTTGTACACACCGCCCGTCACACCACGAAAGTCGGCAACACCCGAAGCCGGTGGCCTAACCCGCAAGGGAGGGAGCCGTCGAAGGTGGGGTTGGTAATTGGGGTGAAGTCGTAACAAGGTAGCCGTATCGGAAGGTGCGGCTGGATCACCTCCTTTCTAAGGAGTTCTTAAAGAAGGGTAAGCAATTACCTCATCTCTTAAGCAATTTCCTAGGTCGATCGTTCATTTTGCCTGCTGTTTGGTCTATAAATTGCCCTTCAGGCGACTACTGATGACTGATTTGGGCCTATAGCTCAGTTGGTCAGAGCGCACGCCTGATAAGCGTGAGGCCGGTGGTTCAAGTCCACCTAGGCCCACCATGAGAAAGTAATCGACGAAATTGTCTTTTACAACTCAAACCCGGGGGTGTAGCTCAGCTGGGAGAGCGCCTGCCTTGCAAGCAGGAGGTCACCGGTTCAAGTCCGGTCATCTCCACCAAGGATCAGTAGTTAGTCGCAAATAAAAAGTTTAAATGTTCTTTGAAAATTTCACAGCGTAAGAAACAATTTTACTGAGTCAAGGAAAGATTATATCAATCCGTGACGAACCGATCATGACCATATGGTCAAGTTAGAAAGAGCGTACGGTGGATGCCTTGGCGCTTTGGGCCGATGAAGGACGCGGTAAGCTGCGATAAGCCACGGGGAGCCGCACTCAGGCTTTGATCCGTGGATATCCGAATGGGGAAACCCGGCGAGGGCGAACCCTCGTCATCCTGCGCTGAATTCATAGGCGCAGGAAGGGTACCCGGGGAACTGAAACATCTTAGTACCCGGAGGAAAAGAAAGCAATTGCGATCCCCCTAGTAGCGGCGAGCGAACAGGGGTCAGACTAAACCAGGAAGCGCTTGCGCTTCCTGGGGTTGCGGGAACTCCATAACGGCTGACTATTCTTAGGTGAAGAGGGACTGGAAAGCCCCACCATAGAGAGTAACAGTCTTGTAACCGAAAGGGAGCATCAGCCAGGAGTAATCCCAAGTACCGCGGGGCACGTGGAATCCCGTGGGAATCTGGGAGGACCACCTCCCAAGTCTAAATACCCAAAGCGACCGATAGTGAACTAGTACCGTGAGGGAAAGGTGAAAAGCACCCCGGGAGGGGAATGAAATAGAACCTGAAACCGTATGCTTACAAACAGTCAGAGCACTATTGAGGAGTTTTACCTCAAGTGTGATGGCGTACTTTTTGTAGAACGGACCGGCGAGTTACATTTAACGAGCGAGGTTAAGGCTGATTAGGCCGGAGCCGCAGCGAAAGCGAGTCTTAATAGGGCGTTTAGTTCGTTGAAGTAGACCCGAAACCGGGTGATCTACCCATGTCCAGAGTGAAGCGCGGTTAAAACCGCTTGGAGGCTCGAACCAACCGTCGTTGAAAAGGCGGTGGATGAGGTGTGGGTAGGGGTGAAATGCCAATCGAACCCGGAAATAGCTGGTTCTCCCCGAAATAGCTTTAGGGCTAGCCTTGACGGAGGATTCCGGAGGTAGAGCACTGATTGGGCTAGGGGCCTTCACCGGTTACCAACCCCACTCAAACTCCGAATGCCGGATATCTGCTCGTCAGGAGTCAGACTGCGGGTGCAAAGATTCGTAGTCGAAAGGGAAACAGCCCAGACCGACGGCTAAGGTCCCTAAGTTGTGCTAAGTGGTAAAGGATGTGGGGTTGCCCCGACAACCAGGATGTTGGCTTAGAAGCAGCCATTCATTTAAAGAGTGCGTAATAGCTCACTGGTCAAGTGGTCCTGCGCCGAAAATTTACGGGGCTCAAGCACAACACCGAAGCCACGGACTTGCAATTTGCAAGTGGTAGGGGAGCGTTCTGTATGCAGCGAAGCTATACCGTAAGGAGTGGTGGAGCGTACAGAAGTGAGAATGCCGGTATTAGTAAGCGAAAAGGCAGGTGAGAATCCTGCCCGCCGAAAGCCTAAGGTTTCCTGGGGAAGGCTCGTCCGCCCAGGGTAAGCCGGGCCCTAAGCCGAGGCTGAAGAGCGTAGGTGATGGACAATCGGTTGAGAATCCGATGCCACCAGTAGCCGTTATTAGGATGGGGTGACACAGGAGGGAAAGCCATGCGCGCGGTTGGAAATGCGCGTCCAAGCCTGTAGGGGGTGGAATAGGCAAATCCGTTCCACATCAAACCCCGAGAGGTGACGGGGAGGGAAATAAGTACTGAAGTGGTTGAAGCCCATACTGTCAAGAAAAACCTCTTACGAGGCTCACTGGTGCCCGTACCGTAAACCGACACAGGTAGGCGAGGAGAGAATCCTAAGGCGCGCGAGAGAACCCTCGTTAAGGAACTCGGCAAAATTACCCCGTAACTTCGGGAGAAGGGGTACCCCAGTAGCGTGAGATCACTTGCTGGTTGAGCGTGAAGGGGTCGCAGAGAAGAGGCCCAAGCGACTGTTTACCAAAAACACAGGTCCCTGCTAAATCGCAAGATGATGTATAGGGGCTGACGCCTGCCCGGTGCTGGAAGGTTAAGGGGAGGGGTGAGAGCTCTGAACCGAAGCCCCAGTAAACGGCGGCC
>DFZT01000088.1:0-1793 GCA_002382755.1 Firmicutes bacterium UBA4049
ATAAGGTAGTTGCTACGTGCCTCCTCACAAACCCTTTGCGGGCAGAGTATAAAAGCAGATTAAGATCTGAATACCGAGCCCCCGAGGGAAGATAATTTTTCTTCCAGCTTGTAATAGCCCCTGTCAATGTACTCCGAACCGCTTATTTCCGTTTCGCCTTCGGCCATTAATCCGGCGACGGCTAAAGCTGCCCCGGCTCTTAAATCTGTAGCCTTGACCTGCGCGCCGTATAATTTGGGCACACCCTTAATTAAGGCCATTCTACCCTTTACTTTAATGGCGGCCCCCATGCGCCTGAGTTCGTCAGCAACGCGAAAACGGTTTTCAAAAATATTTTCAATAATTTCACTTGTTCCTGGCGCAGTCGAAAGTAAAGTCATCATCTGTGACTGAAGGTCGGTCGGGAAGCCGGGATAAGGCATTGTTTTTATGTCCAGGGAACGGAGACCATCGACTGCCCTTACCCGAAGATAATCCTCCTCTTCAATAACCTCCAATCCGGCTTCGCGCAGTTTTGCGCTCAAAGGTTCCACATGAAGCGGGATAACATTTTCCAGTTCGACATCTCCGCCGGTAGCAGCGGCGGCAATCATAAAAGTACCTGCCTCAATACGATCGGGTATAACATTGTAATGTGTGCAGCCGTTCAGGTATTTTACTCCCTCTATCTTGATAATATCAGTGCCTGCGCCGCGGACCTTCCCGCCAAGGCAATTCAAAAAACTGGCCAGATCAACTATTTCCGGTTCTTTGGCGCAGTTTTCAATAACGGTTTGTCCCTTGGCCAGGCATGCCGCCATCATAATATTTTCGGTTGCCCCTACACTTGGAAAATCCAAATAAACCCTGGCCCCCTCAAGGTGGCCTGCTTCCGCTTTCATAATTCCTTTTTCAAGAGCCATTTTTGCCCCTAAAGCCTCAAAACCTTTAAAATGAAGGTCCATTGGTCTCAAGCCTATATCACACCCGCCCGGCAGGCATACTTCAGCACGGCCGAAACGGGCAAGCATAGGACCGATCAGCAGGTTAGACGCCCTTAATTTTTTCGCCAGAGCGTAAGTCGGCATTCCTGTGCAGGCGCCCGGCATGGATATCGTCAAAGAATCTTCCGTCCATTTTAAAACAGCGCCGATACTTTTAATCAGTTCTGTCATAACCCGAAGGTCTTCGATCTTGGGTATGTTTTCAAGCAAAACGTCGCTTTGAGCCATAACGGAAGCGCATAATATAGCCAGCGCAGCATTTTTGGCGCCGCTAACCCGAACTCTTCCTGAAAGTACTCTTCCGCCCCTGACGATAAGTTTACTCACTAAAGGGCCTCCCGCAGCTTAACTAATTACTCCTATCTTAAAAGGCTTGAAGTTCCTGATTGTTTGCAAAAAGACCTTTTTTAAAAACCCAGCTTTCCCAGTCAGATTGAAATTCTTCAAGGTTTACTCCCAATACTTTATCCATTGCCTTACTTATACTACCACCACCTGCCAGTACATTCAAGATTTGATGCACACTATCCGGGCCATATCCCTTTTCCAAATACTGGATCGCAGAAAAACATTGCCGGTAAGCAAGTCTCTGGTCAGGTAAATTGTCAAAGTCTTTGTCCATTTTTCCTAAATCATACATGGTTTTTTTATCAAAAGAGTAATCCCCCCCGCCAAACTGAAAACCGGTCAGCTTATACTCTTCATTCTGAGCGACTCCTTCAGTAAACCAGCGGGGTATGTTCCCTTCTGTTACCTTGTCCAAAACAAGGTGAGTCAACTCATGCGCCATAGGTCCCGAATTCATGAAGA
>DFZT01000088.1:1798-3347 GCA_002382755.1 Firmicutes bacterium UBA4049
GTTAAGTTCCTGACGGGAAGAATAGACGACCACAACCAGAGGTTTCGCGCTTTTAAAACCGTAATTACTGGCTATGGAATCATAATAACGCTCTGCTGTTTGAAGCACAATCCGGGCGTCTTCTAGATCGCCTTTATTATATTTGACAAAAAAATGTTCGCTAGTTAATGAAGGTAAAGCGCAGGTATTGAGCAAAACCTGAATACGGCTGGCCTCCCAGAACAAACCAAGGGCGCAGCCCCTTATTTCAGAAGGAATTCTAATTAACAAAGCTATAGCAATTGTAAAAATAACTGTAAAAATTTTTACAAATACTGATGGCAATAAACGCTTGCCGGAAAGCATCCGGTGATTTTTAAAAGAAGCTTGACTCATTTTTACCTTTCTAATCAACTAAATTAATTAAATATTTAGTTGAACTAACCGGCAGCCGGCAAATTTCCCTTCCACTCATCGATCATCTGCAATGCCTTGGCTTTCTCATCACTGTCTTTGGCCATCGAAATATACTTTTCAATATCCCGAATACCTTTTTGATAATCCTTCTTGCCATCAGCCGCAACTATTCCGCGATAATAATAAGCATTTGCATTTCCCGGGCGGCGTTTTATTTCCTCATCCAGGTACTGTATTGTTTTATCAAACTCACCCTGCTGAAAGCCCGTCGCAGCCAGTTCCAGAACCAGATCGCTGTCATCCGGGTTCTTTTGTGCGGCGCGTTCATACATACTGAAGGCGTCTTTAAACCTCCCCGCGTCTGCATAAGCCCTGGCCAATTGTATTAACGCCCCTGCATCGTTGGGATTGCTTTTTACACTGGTTTCCAGGCTTTTAATATTGTCCTGCGGCGTTACATTCCGTTTCTCTTTTTCCGCAGGTTGTGTCAAACTTGAGCCCCCGGTTATCCAGACAACTGACGAACCAAGCAAACCAACAGATAAAACCACAGCCAGAATAATAAAAACAATCTTTTGTTTATTCCTGCGCTTTTCATGGTAGTTGGTCTTTTTTTTGTTTTTAGGCATTACGTCCTCCCTAACCTATCTACCCTGATCAATTTATCCCGTTATTTTCTTTCGTTGCCTGATAAGCCTTTAAATAAAGGGCGCATTCCAGTCGCTTTTTGATTATCCGGCAGGCGAGCTGATCGGGTTTGTAAATTGAACCGTTAAATAAATGCGCGTTCGCGTGGCAGCCCCCGCTGCAGTAGTTCCTGGCCCAGCATGACCCGCAGCCTTCCTTCTTATAAACATGGGCATTGCGGAACAGTTGCCGCAGATCCTCCCGGACCACTCCGGAATTTACATTACCCATCAAAAAACCCTCCCGGCCGGCAAACTGGTGACAGGGGTAAAGATACCCTTCGCTGGTTACAGACAGGTATTCAACGCCCGCCCCGCACCCGCCCAAACGCTTGGGCAGGCAGACTCCTTCATCAAAATCAATATTGAAGTGGTAAAAATCTACTTCTTGTCCTTCTTCCAGCCGTGATATTATTTCCCTGGTCAGTTTTTCGTACTCCTTTTCTATAAGGGGAAAGTCTTCCTCC
>DFZT01000088.1:3456-9002 GCA_002382755.1 Firmicutes bacterium UBA4049
GGTCATGGACTTCCGGGCGCCCGTCGAGGCTAAGGATTACGCTGATCTGGTTTTCGCACAGATAGTCTCCTATTTCTCTGGTAAGCGCCAATGCATTTGTGGTCACGGTAAAAGTTATTTCCTTGCCGGTCTCCAAGGATCTTTTCCTGCCGTAAGAAACAAGACGCTCAAGCACGGAGAAATTAAGCAAAGGCTCACCGCCGAAAAAATCTACTTCTATTCTGCGGCGGGGCCCGGAAGCTGCCAAAAGAAAATCTATCGCCCTGGCGCCTACTTCCTCCGTCATCAAGCCGGCGGTTCCTACAGAGGATACATCGGGCTTCGCAAAGCAATACCTGCATTGCAGGTTGCACTTATCGGAAAGGAACAGGCATAAGGCTTTTATAGCGCCGTGGTCAGGTTGTTCCCAGGAACCATGAAAAGGATCCCCGGTAAATAAAAAACCCCGTTCAACCAGGAGTTCAATCTCCCCTACAGCTTGCTCAACTTCATGCCTTGGATGCAGGGCGGAGTATTTATTAACGAGCTCTTCACAACTGCCCGGAATGTACCCGTCCAAGACATCCCAGGCTACTTTGCTTACTGAATGCAAGGCTCCGCTGTTGACATCAAGCACAAGCCTCGTCCCGTCAAAAATAAATTTATGGATCATTAATTATCTAAAAAACCGGATCTACTTATTCTTTTTCTTGAAACATGTCTGATTGCTGACCGTAATTGACGTCTTGCACGCAGACTGACAGGACGTCTGGCATTCACCGCATCCGCGGTCGTCAATAGCTTTAGTCAGGTATGGCCCCGTTATGGTTTTGATATGCTTGCCCATCTTGATTTTCTACCCCCTGATCAGCAATATTTTTAAAATGTTACCTTTAAAATTATACTAGCGGGCACGGGAAAATACAATAAATAATACATTCCCTCTTGTTTTTTATAAAATATAATATATACTAATATATAGTAAATAGTTAAGATAATGAATTTTCTATTAATACCGTGAAAGAAACTCTCAATGGAATTGGTGAAACCAATCGTCGTCGCAGATGATCTGGAAGCGGACATAATCTGAAGTCTCCTCTTTAGCAGATTTTAAGCGCTTTTTCCAGTCAGGAAGAAAACGGGGAATCAAAGGAGGTATAAAGTTATGATTCCGATTGATTCTGCAGCAACCGAAATTTTCGCAGCGGCCAACAATACAATCGCCCTTACAGGCGCTGGTATTTCGGTTGCCAGCGGCATACCTTATTTCAGAGGATGCGGCGGAATATGGAAAAACTATGATCCGGAAGAGTACGGGACAATTCAGGCTTTCCAGCGGAATCCCGCCAAAGTCTGGGAAGCTTTAAAGATTTTCTGCGATCTTACAGACAAGGCCAGGCCCAATCCCGCCCATTTTGCATTGGCCAGTCTTGAAGAACTCGGATACCTGCGGACTATCATCACTCAAAATATAGACGGACTGCACCAGGAAGCGGGAAGCAACAATGTAATAGAGTTTCACGGCAATAACCGGCGGCTTGTCTGCCAAAAATGCGGGGGACGATATCCAAGCACGGAAGTTGTAATTGATCTGCTTCCTCCGCTGTGCGCCTGCGGAGGAGTTTTAAAGCCCGACGTAGTGCTTTTCGGCGAAATGATACCGCGTGACGCCCTATACCGTTCTTGTCTGGAAGCAAATAACTGCGGTGTGATTATTGTTATTGGAACTTCCGCCGCTGTTGAGCCCGCGTCAATTATACCCCGCATCGCAAGCAAGGCGGGAGCAAAAATAATAGAAATAAATCCCGAGGAAGAAATGCCTTCGGATATTCACTTGAGCGGTTGCGCTGAAGAGATTTTGCCAATTTTGCTCGAGAAAATCAACCGTCTTTCAATTCAACAAGATATGTTACAGCCCAGGCGGCCATCCCTTCTCCAGTCCCTGTAAAACCAAGCCCTTCAGTTGTAGTCGCCTTTACGTTGACTTTTTTGCCGCTGATTGCCAGGACGCCGGCAATTTCCTTTTCCATTTGGGGAATGTAACCGGCCAGGGTTGGCTTTTCCGCCGCTATAACAGCATCGATATTACCTACTGCAAGCCCTTCCCCGGCCAGTATCCGACTAACCTTGTCCAGCAAAAAAAGACTGGAAACGCCCTTGTAAACAGGATCGGTACTGGGGAAGCGCCTTCCTATGTCTCCTTCGCCGGCGGCTCCTAATAGCGCATCCATTATCGCATGCGCAAGCACATCAGCGTCAGAATGACCATCCAGGCCCTTTTCAAAAGGTATTGTTATACCTCCCAGAATTAGGGGACGTCCTGTTACCAGCCTGTGTACATCATAACCAAAACCCACCCTTAATGACATTCGCACCCCCCCAAACAATCCCGGCCCTGCAGGAAAAATTCAAGCACGGATAGATCTTCGGGAGTGGTAACTTTAATATTTCTGTACGAACCCTGAATGATTTTGACCGGGACGCCCATTGCTTCCACCAGGCCGGCATCATCGGTGGCAATCCTCTGATCACGGCGGGCTAAACGATGGGCGTCCATTAAAAGGGAATAAGAAAAGGCTTGCGGTGTTTGAGCAAGCCATAAAGATTCTCTGTTTAAGGTATGGATAGCGAAATCCTCCAAACTAACTTCTTTAACGGTATCTTTTACGGGAACCGCCAAAGTTGCGGCGCCCCAACGCATGGCTCCCGATACAACCCGATCGAACTGTTCGACCGTGACAAGGGGCCGTGCGCCGTCATGAACAATTACCACCCGGTTATCTGCAGGCAGGGCGTTTAACCCCTCCCAGACTGAATCCTGCCGGGTCCCGCCCCCCTTGACCAGGCCGATCATTTTTGTGCAGCCCCATTGCTCTGCAAGCGTCCTGTACATGTCCAACTCCCTTTCACCCACCACCAGGATAAACCCTTTTACAAAGGGCGCCTCCTGCAGCGCCGTCAGGGAATATGACAGAACAGGGCGCCCGGCCAGAGGTAAAAGCAGCTTGTTCACATTTTCGCCCATCCTCCTGCTTTGGCCTGCAGCCGCCACCACAGCCAGAACATTATCCAAGAACATTCACCTCATTGTACCTGGCCATGGTATTGGTTTCATCCTGACGCAGCTTTGCAAAAATCATCCGGCCTGCGGCGGTTTGCAAAACACTGGTTACCAGTACATGGGCGGTTTGCCCGACGTACCTTTTACCCCCATCAATTACAATCATAGTGCCGTCATCCAGATAGGCGACACCCTGGCCCGTTTCTTTGCCATCCTTGATTACCTGAACCTGCATTTCTTCTCCCGGCAAAACAACTGATTTAATGGCATTGGCCAGTTCATTTATATTTAAAACCTCAACACCATGAAGCTCGGCAACTTTATTCAGATTATAATCATTGGTAACGATTTTGGCGCCGATATGCTGGCCCAGTTTAACCAGCCTTGTATCCACATCACCCGTGTTTTCCAAATTCCTTTTATTATCATAGATCTGCACTCTCACCCTGGAATTCTTTCTGATTGAATTTAAAACGTCCAGGCCGCGTCTGCCGCGGTTGCGCTTGAGCACATCCTCAGAATCGGCAATGTGCCTTAATTCCTCAAGCACAAAGGCGGGAACCAGTAATGTCCCCTCCAAAAAACCGCTCTCGCAGAGGTCTGCAATACGCCCGTCGATAATTACGCTTGTATCGAGGAGTTTGTGGCTGCCAGCTCTTTTTTCGCCCTTAGCGCCTTTTTCCTTTCCCAAACGCGGCAGATTGTTAAAAATGCCGAACAATTCCTCTCTCCTTTTTACCGCAATGCTAATTCCAAGGTAACAGACGAAAATAGTGATTAAAACCCAGGCAATTATCCCCATGATTCCCATAACCATTAAAATATTACGGATTAAATTACAAATTATTAGTCCGATAATCAAGCCGACTGCGCCCGCAATAAGATCCTGAAGCGGTGTTTTCTGCAGATGCTGCTCTATTAAAATTGCCATCCCCTTAGAACCCCGCATAATCCAGGGCGCCAGAATCAAACCCGCTACCAACCCAATCAATGCTCCCAGCGCAAGAATCCAGATACGAAACTGCAGCCAGTCAGCGCGAACATGAATTAAATCCAACCACAGTATTCTCGAAGAAGCATAAAAACCCGCCAAAGCAAATAAGGCGGCGATTAGAAAAAAAACTATCCTTCTCACGATCATCTTTTTCACCTCCTTTGCATTAATATAGTTTATCCTTTAATTATAAGCCTTTTTACTGTTCAACGTCCAATACAAAAAAACGGACTTTGTCTCAAGAAACAAAAAATACGCCGGTCTCCCGACGTACCTTTAGCTATTATTTTAGGCCAGCGCGCTGTCAATTAAAAACTTGGTCTTTTCCTCCTCAAGCTCAATTGCCAGAGCAAGTTCGCTTACTAAAATCTGGCGTGCATTTTCCAGCATTTTTTTTTCACCGGAAGAAAGGGCTTTTTCTTTTTCCCGCCGTATTAAATTACGAACAACTTCAGCTACCTCAAAAATATCACCGCTTTTGATTTTTTCAAGGTTAGCGCGGTAACGCCTGTTCCAGTTTGCTGACATCGCCGTAGAGGTTCCTTTTAGAATCCGGAATACCTTCTTTATTTCATCCTTGCCGACAACCTCCCGAAGGCCTGCTTCCCGTGATGTCGTAATCGGCACCATTACCTTCATATCGCCTACGGGAAGGCGAAGAATATAATACTGATTTCTCTCTCCCAGAACTTCTTTTTCCTCAATAGCCTCAATAACCCCCGCGCCGTGCATTGGATAAACTACCTTATCACCAATCTTGAACAACAGCCAACCTCCTTTTTAGGAGAACAACTCGTTATTTGGGGGAATTTTAACTCTATCTTTCTTTAAATGATAACATACAATGTTACCTTTGTCAAATAAAAACAAAGGTTAGCGCATTCATCCCAAGGATTGCTCCTGATTGCTAAATTTAAAATATTTAAACATTTGACAGAACTTTCGATTCAAGCTATACTAGTAAAAAACAGCAAGGAGAGAAACCGTTATGGTAAAAAACTTAACTTACAGCGAATTTCAAAATACGGTTTCAGAGGTGCTGATCTGCAATAGAAGCGTTCTTGATGTTCTTTCCCAAATCCAGGAAGCAAACGCAAGGCTTACCAGAGCTGTTACGAAGGCGGTAACGGGTTGTGGCTGCCTCAAGATTCAGGCTGGCAAAAAGGAACTCCCCTCGGATGTTCTGCTCGCTGATTTAAAAAATATTCTGGAATCCCATCTTATTGGAGAAATGTGCGAGGACTGTCGGGAAACAGTGGAAACAGCTGTCGGACGGTCCCTTTTTTATCTGGCTGCATTGTGTGAACTGCTCGAACTGGACCTGCACGATGTTTTAGTTAAGGAACAGAAGCAGCTTAAAATCCTCGGTATTTTTAACCTGGCTTAAATCAAAAATGCCTTTCCTGGAACAGTTGTTTACGGTAACGGGCCAGGCCTTCCTTTATTGAACGCGCCCGCGCTTCACCTATGCCTTCGACTTCATCCAATTCCTGAATAGTAGCATTAAGGATA
>DFZT01000088.1:9013-10627 GCA_002382755.1 Firmicutes bacterium UBA4049
CCAGGATATCCAAGCGTTCGTGTAATCAGTGAAGAATCAAGCAGGTCCTCTGCAGGCCAACTGTTAATTATATCCATGATTTGAGCGGGCGTTTTATCTCCTACGGCAGCGGCGTAATCCTGAATAACCAGCAGGCCTTCCGGTTCGACATTGCTGACCAGTTCTTCCATTTGCAAGGTAATCAGGCGGCCTTCCGTACCGAGTTCACTGACATATTTTTCTATTTCGCCGACTACACGCAGCACCATGTCAACACGCTGGATATATCTCGCCACATCAATAAGGGTTACGGAATCCTCAAACTCGAGGATTCCCAGTTCATTGACCACCTTATCAAGCACAATACGGTATTTTTCAAGTGTTTGAAGGGCTTGGTTCGCCTTGGTAAGAATAACACCCAGGTCGCGCAAAACGTATTTTAGATTTCCTTTGTAGATGGTAACAACGTTCCGCCGCTGCGATATGGAGATGACCATGGCGCTTGTTTGCTTGGCCACGCGTTCAGCCGTCCGGTGCCTGATTCCGGTTTCGGCGGAAGGGATGCTTAAGTTAGGAATAAGCTGTGTATTTGCCGCCAGAATCCGCTTGGCGTCCGAACTTAAAATAATAGCTCCGTCCATTTTTGCCAGTTCATACAGACTCGCAGGGCTAAAGTCTGCGTTGACTGCAAAACCACCCTCTGAAATATCCATAACCTCCTGGCCGTCACTCAGAACTATCAGACCGCCGGTATTGGCTTTTAAAATGTTATCCAGGCCTTCCCTTAAAAGCGTTCCCGGCGCTACAGTTCTCAGCATCTTTAAAAGTTTTTCTTCAGACTTGTCTTCCCTCACTTAAGTTACACCCCCAAGGCCGTTTCCATTGCTTCGGATAAGGTTTCAACACCTGTTAAATTCAAACCCGGCTCGTTAATTAAAGGTGCGTTGTTTAATGGCGCCAGACATTTTGTGAAACCCAATTTTACCGCTTCATTAATTCTTTTGGAAATCCCGCTGACGGGCCTTATTTCACCTGTCAGAGCCACTTCTCCAATGGTTACTAAAGAAGGGTCAACCGCGTGATCACGATAACTGGAAGCTATCGCCAGAGCAATTCCCAAATCTACGGCAGGCTCGTCAAGATGAACCCCGCCGACTGCTTTTACATAAATATCATAACCGGCTAAAGGCAGTCCCGCTCTTTTCTCCAGAACAGCCGCCAGTAAAACCACCCGGTTGTAATCAACTCCCGCCGTCATCCTGCGCGGCGTTCCAAAAGCTGTCGGGGAGACAAGAGCCTGGATCTCAACAAGCAGCGGCCTTGTTCCTTCCAGCGCCGGGACAACGACTGTTCCCGGCAGGGGCGTCTTATGGTAGTTCATCATAAAAAAAGCCGAAGGGTTATTGATCTCGGTTAAACCCTCCTCGCACATTTCAAAAACACCAATTTCATTTGTCGAACCAAACCTGTTCTTGCATGCCCTTAAGATACGGTAGAACTGGCGCCTTTCCCCTTCAAAGTAAAGCACAGTGTCAACTATATGCTCAAGCAGCCTCGGGCCGGCCAGGATACCCTCTTTTGTCACATGACCAACTATAAAAATACTTACGCCCCTGTCTTTGGCAAGCTTCATCA
>DFZT01000088.1:10664-12246 GCA_002382755.1 Firmicutes bacterium UBA4049
TACAGTTCACGGCCGGCCGCCTTTAAACGCTGCGCGCGCAGTTGTATCTGCTGAACAGATTCTTCACCTGAGGCATAGAGTACTCTTCGTCCGCCGCGGCTTACCCTTTCGGCAGTTTGAAGCAGCAGCGTGGATTTGCCGATGCCAGGATCTCCGCCCAGTAAAACGACCGAGGCATTGACGATTCCCCCTCCCAATACCCTGTCAAGTTCTTCTATGCCGGATGAAAACCTTTCCTCCGCCTCCATCTGAACCTCTGATATGATCACAGGCAAAGATCCCGGCAAAACAGCCGTATTGGCTGCCGCCGGTCCCTTTTCCTCTGAAAATGTATTCCAGGAACTACAGCCGGGGCAGCGGCCCAGCCACCTGTGTGACTGGTATCCGCACTCCTGGCAGCTAAAAGTCGTTTTAACAGCCATTCACGGTTCTCCGGTTAAACATTTTCTTTTATTGTAACTTAATTCTGCGGATTCATCCACAATTTATCAAAGCTATGTTACTGCAAATTAAGATATTTTAACCATTTATGACCTTAAAGGCAAAACCACAACCCGCCCATCTTTTATATCAATGACCACCTTGTCGCCGCGTGAAAAAGTACCGCGCAGCAGTTCTTCAGACAGACTGTCCTCAACCTGACGCTGGATGGCCCTCCGCAGCGGCCTTGCGCCGTATGCCTCGTCAAAACCTTCTCCTGCCAGCCAGTCTTTGGCAGCTTCGGTGACACTGATTTCAACCTCGTTTTCCTTCATGCGTTTTGCAACATCTTCAATCATCAGGCCGACAATCTCTTTAATATGTTCGGGGCTGAGAGTGTGAAATACGATTGCCTCGTCGATCCTGTTTAAAAATTCAGGCCGGAAGGTCCGTTTTAACTCATCTGTAATTTTGCCTTTCATTCTTTCATAACTGGCCTGCTGATCATCCGCAGTATGAAAACCAAGCGTCCCCTCGCGGCGAAGCGTCTGCACCCCTACATTCGAAGTCATAATAATTACCGTATTTCTGAAGTCGACAACACGCCCCTTGGAATCGGTCAAGCGGCCGTCCTCAAGCACCTGAAGGAGAATATTAAAAACGTCCGGATGGGCTTTTTCAATTTCATCAAGCAGTAAAACCGAATACGGTTTTCTACGAACAGATTCAGTAAGCTGACCGCCTTCATCATACCCTACGTAACCGGGAGGCGCCCCAATCAACCTTGATACCGCAAACCTTTCCATATACTCACTCATATCCAGGCGGACCAGGAGATCCTCGTCGCCAAACATGGCCTCGGCCAAAGCCCTGGCAAGTTCAGTCTTTCCAACACCTGTAGGGCCGAGAAAGATGAATGAGCCAATCGGCCGTTTCGGGTCTTTCAAACCCGCTCTGGCCCGGCGGATAGCCCTGGAAACTGCCTGGACCGCTTCCTCCTGGCCAATGACCCTTTTATGAAGCAATTCTTCCAAATGCAGCAGCCTTTCCGATTCTTCCTCGGCAAGTTTTTTTACCGGAACACCTGTCCAACTGCTCACAATTTGAGAAATATCCTCTTCTCCGACTACCAGTTCCTCGCCGCGCTTTTGTGTCTTCCAGG
>DFZT01000088.1:12268-13441 GCA_002382755.1 Firmicutes bacterium UBA4049
CTTGATACCCGGAGGAGCGGTAAAAGCCTGAAGCCTCACCCTGGAACTGGCTTCGTCAATAAGGTCGATAGCTTTGTCAGGCAGAAAACGATCGGTAATGTACCGGTCAGACAAACGCGCCGCCGCTTTAAGGGCATCGTCAGTAATGCGCACCCGGTGATGAGCTTCGTATTTATCCCTTAACCCTTTCAATATTTCTATTGTCTCATCAACAGTCGGCTCGCTTACTTTTATCTGCTGGAACCTGCGCTCCAAAGCAGGATCTCTTTCAATATGCTTCCGGTATTCGTCAAGGGTGGTTGCTCCGATACACTGCAGCTCACCTCTGGCCAGCGCGGGTTTTAAAATGTTCGCGGCGTCTATCGCGCCTTCCGCCGCCCCGGCGCCGATAATCGTGTGCAGTTCGTCGATAAAGACGATAATGTTGCCGGCCTTGATTATTTCTTCAACGGCTTTTTTAATGCGCTCCTCAAATTCACCGCGGTATTTTGTACCGGCCACCATAGAGGGCAGGTCCAAAGTGACCACCCGTTTGTTCAGCAGGATCTCCTGGACATTGCCGCTTACTATGCGCTGGGCCAAACCCTCGGCAATGGCAGTTTTGCCCACTCCGGGTTCGCCGATCAGCACCGGGTTATTTTTAGTACGCCTGCTTAAAATTTGGACTACCCGTTCGATTTCTTTCTCACGGCCGACCACAGGGTCAAGCTTATCTTCCTGAGCAAGAGCGGTCAAATCCCTGCTGTAACGGTCAAGGCCGGGGGTGTTGGAAGCCCCGCCTTTTCTCGTTTGCGTCTGCCCCTGCGCGGGGCTGCTCCCCAACATTTGAAAGATGGTTTGTCTGACCTTTTCCTGGTCGGCCCCGAAAGAGTTAAGAACCTGAGCGGCGACGCCTTCGCCTTCACGGATCAGCCCCAAAAGCAGGTGTTCGGTTCCTACGTAGTTATGCCCCATCCTGCGGGCTTCATCTACCGCAAGTTCCAGAACCCGTTTAGCCCGCGGCGTCAGCGTCATCTCATTGGAAACGGGGCCCTGAACGACCTTTTCAACCATCTCCTCCACCGGCGCTCTTACCCTGTCCGGCTCAATTCCCAAAGAGGCCAGGGCACGGGAGGCGACACCCTCACCTTCCCCGATCAGGCCCAACAAGAGATGTTCAGTGCGCACAAACGG
>DFZT01000084.1 GCA_002382755.1 Firmicutes bacterium UBA4049
ACAGCCTAATTGTCTACAGCCTAACAGCCTGAATAGTTACAATTACTTATTGTTACGTTAGTTACTCATTGTTACAACTTTACAACTGTTATTTGCCAAAAAATTACTCCCGCAAAAAACGGGATTTTTTGTTTTTGCGGGAGTTTATTTTTTTAATTTAAAAGAAACACAGTCAAAATAGCGCCATAGCTGTAAATAACGGCACAATTAGGCAGAATATTAGTCATTTATAAAGGTTAACTTAAGAATGCTTAAATATTTTAATTGTTTTAATGTATTTCTCTGGTTTTTAAATTTATTTTTGTGATTGCTGCCAAAAAGGATTAATAAAGGAGGGATGTTGCCTGAAACCAAATTATGTCAAAATTCTTCTCATGCTTATGGTTGTTTTTCTGCTTTGTACAGCGGTAAGAGATTTATCTTCACTTCCAATAAAACAGAATATCATTGTTGGGGATCCGCTGCTGCCGCAGCTTGCCGGTTATAAATACGGCCGGAACCCAGCCATGCAGGTTTACAGTGAAAACAATAAAAACCTTTTTTGCTCCAGCGGCGTTCCTGTAGCTGAAAAACCCGGTCTCGTGAAGATGAAGATTAAACTGCTTGGGGTGATACCTTTCCGGCAGCTTTCCGTCAACGTGGTGAATCCGGAAAAAGTAATGGTTGGGGGTCATTCCATAGGAATCTTCCTGCGTTCTGAAGGAGTACTGGTAGTAAGTTACACGCCCATAGGGGATGCGCTTGGCTTTAAGTATAACCCGGCGGTAAAAGCAGGCGTCTTACCGGGCGATGTAATAGTCAAAATAAACGGCAAGTCAGTTCGCAGCGACAAGCTTTTGCAGGATGAGATTGATGCTCTGGGAAATAAAAAAATTCCAATCAATCTCGAAGTAAAACGAGGAAAACGAACCATGCGGATTTCTCTTTCCCCGCTTTACTGCCGGGAAACGGGCAGGTACCGGATAGGATTGTTTGTCCGCAACAGCGCCGCCGGGATGGGTACGCTTACCTTTTACGAACCAAAGACAAAGATATACGGGGCGCTGGGACATATGGTCACGGATGCAGATACCAGCAGGAAGATAGATCTTGCCGAAGGGCGAATAACAAATGCCGTAGTTCAGGGAGTTTATCCGGGAAAAGCAGGCAAACCCGGAGAAAAAGTGGGATACTACAAGGGCGGGCCCGAGCTGCTTGGGGAGATAACCAAAAATACCAGCGTCGGTATCTTTGGAAAGCTTCAGAAACCACCGGACAAATTTTTCTACAAGGATCCCCTGCCTGTAGCCATGTGTTACGAAATAAAAGAAGGTCCGGCGCAAGTTCTGACTGTTCTTAAAGGGGATAATATAGAAAGTTTTAATATCGAAATTCAAAAAATTATTCTGCACAATAAGACAGGCGGAAAGGGACTGGTCATCAGGGTGACCGACCAGAGATTAATCAGCAAAACTGGCGGTATTGTCCAGGGGATGAGCGGCAGCCCGATAATCCAAAACGGAAAATTTATAGGCGCCGTGACTCATGTTTTTATTAACGATCCTAAACGAGGTTTTGGCGTGCCGGCTGAATGGATGCTCCGTGAGGCCGGTTTTTTTCTTTTTTTAAATGATTTTCAAAAGGCGGTCTGACTTTAAATGAGAGATATTGTAATATAAAAGTACATTTTAAAACCCTGCAGGAGTTTTAAAGTTCGCCGTCGAAAACAAATGGATATAAATACCTGGGGGAAAAAAAGAAAAGGGGGCCGCAAAAAAAGTATGAGTAATAAGAAGGTAAAGGTATTAATTGCAGATGACAACAAAGAATTTTGCGAACTATTAAAGAGTTACGTGAATCAACAAGAAGATTTTATCCTTACCGGAATTGCATACAACGGGCTCGAAACACTTCGCCAGATTGAGGAGCAAAGTCCGGATGTTGTTGTTTTGGATATAATAATGCCTCATCTAGATGGGATCGGAGTATTAGAAAAACTAGCTGCAGGTGGGGCTTCAAATACAATAAAACCCAAGGTAATCATACTTACGGCATTTGGTCAGGAGGCATTTACCCAGCGTGCAATGGAACTTGGAGCGGATTATTACCTGCTTAAACCCTTTGACTTTTTAGTTCTGGCTACGCGTATCCGTCAGTTAGCCGGCGGGCTTAGCTTATCCCAGTATATTTCCACGGTAAAACCAAGAAATCTTGATGTCGCCGTGACAAATATCATTCATGAAATGGGTGTTCCTGCGCATATAAAGGGGTATCATTATTTAAGAGACGCAATTTTAATGGTGATTAATGAAATTAATTTGCTGGGCGCAATTACCAAGGAATTGTACCCGATGATTGCTCAGAAGTACCAGACAACTCCCAGCAGGGTTGAAAGGGCTATCCGCCATGCGATAGAACTTTCCTGGGATCGCGGAAATGTTGAAATGATGACCAAGTTTTTTGGTTACACTATTAACTTAGAAAGAGGTAAACCGACTAATTCTGAATTTATAGCTATGATAGCCGACAAGTTGAGGATTGAATCCAAAGCAAGTTAGCTTCTGGCATAATCTTCCGGGGTGATGCAATGTACGTTAAGGGCGTAGCCAGAATTGACCGCCGGACAAAAAATCTGGTTAAGCGTTTGTTGCCTGGTGAAATTGCAATAATTAATCATAGCGACTTGGATAATTTGGCCGCGCAATCTTTAGTAGCTGCACGGCCAAAGGCCGTTATCAACGCTGCGTCCTCGATAACTGGTTATTACCCGAATCCCGGGCCGCTCTTGCTTGTCCAGTCAGGTATATCACTTTTGGATTCAGCCGGCGAGGAAATTATGGGTCTTGTTGAGGAAGGCCGGGTCATTGAAATAATCGGAAATGACGTTTATGCTGACGGAAAATGTATTGGAAGCGGCAGGTTTCTTGAAATTGAAGACATCCGGGAGAAGATGGCTCAGGCAAACCTTAACATGAACAGGGTTTTTTCGAATTTTGTTGAGAATACAATCGAGCATGCCCGGGACGAATTGGGGATGATTGCGGGAGAATATAATATTCCCGCGTTAAGCACTGTTTTAAAAGGCAAGCATGTTCTGGTGGTAGTGCGCGGCCAAAATTACAAGGAGGATCTGGAGGCCATCAGGTCCTACATCCATGAGGTTAAGCCTGTCCTGGTCGGTGTGGACGGTGGGGCGGACGCACTCTGGGAGTCTGGCTATAAACCTGATCTTATTATTGGAGATATGGACAGCGTCAGCAATGACACCCTCTTTTCCGGGGCTGAGCTGATCGTGCACGCCTATCCCGACGGAAGGGCGCCCGGCCTGGAGAGAATCAAAAACCTGGGTTTGCCGGCCAGGACTTTTGCTATTCCGGGAACGAGCGAGGACATAGCCATGCTTTTAGCATACGAGCAGAAGGCTGAGCTTATTGTGGCAGTGGGGGCCCATTCAAGCGCTGAAGACTTTTTGGAAAAGGGCCGTCACGGCATGGCGAGCACGCTTCTGGTCAGGATGAAAATCGGCTCAATTTTAGTTGATGCAAAGGGAGTCAGCAAGTTATACAGGGGACGGATAAAAGCACGTTATCTTGCCCAAATTGTTTTGGCGGCTTTACTTCCTTTAGGTGTAATTGTCTTCATTTCACCTGTTACGAGGGAACTGCTTCGACTCGTCTACCTGCAGTTTAAACTGCTCCTGGGGATTTAATCATGATTATTGATTTTAGATATCATATTGCTTCCCTGGTGGCGGTTTTTTTAGCTTTAGGACTGGGGATACTGATTGGCGGAATCTTCTTAAAAAGCGATATTCTGGCCAGCAGGCAGAAAGAGCTTACTGACCGGCTTGAAGTTCAAATAGAGCAGCTGCGCCAAAAAAATGAGACGGCAGAGAAAGAACTATCCTCGCTAAAGTTGAATTACAAAGCCCAGGGAGACTTTGAAAAACAGGTTCTGCCGCTTCTGGTCAAGGGACGCCTTCAGGGATACCAGCTGGCCATTATTGAAACAAACAACTATAGTTTTTCAAACAATATCGTCGAGGCTATCCAGCTTTCCGGCGCAGAGGTATCATCGATAACCACTTTAATCGGGGATTTGGCTGAACCGGCCAATAAAGAACTGCTTAAAGGGCAAAAGGGTTGGGAAAACGTAAATGATAACGAGTTGGCCGCCCGTTTGGCCGGCGCCATTGTCCGGGGGCTGCTCGGCGCCGGTAATTCTGACCAGATCAATTCCCTTGTAGAAGCTGGGCTGTTAAAAATATCCGGTGAGTACGGGAAACCTTTAAACGGAGTTATTATTGCCGGCGGAAGTCAGGAGCATGAGATTATTAAAAGCAGTTCGGTTGACCTCCCGATGATTGATCTGCTGCTTGCCAGGCAGATACCGGTTTACGGCGTTGAAGAGACTACAACTTCTTTTTCATATATGAAAGAGTATCAAAAAAAGAGAATCAGCACCGTTGATGACATTGATACCGTTTCCGGACAGGCCGCTCTGGTCATGGCTATAGCCGGCCAGGCGGGTCATTATGGAATAAAGCCAACTGCGCAGAAGCTGGTTCCGCCGTTAAGCCTGGAGTAAAGGATGCCGTCAGGAAAAACAGTTGAGGTTTTAATACCGGCTTACAATGAGGAAGACAGGATTTCGGAAACTATCGGCGCAATCCTCAATGTGCCTGAAATTAACGGAGTCCTGGTAGTGGACGATGGTTCTACTGATGATACTGCCATAAAAGCCCGCCTGGCGGGGGCCAGAGTTATATCTTTGCCTGGTAATTCAGGCAAAGGCGAGGCTTTAAACCGCGGGGTAAAAGAACTGGCAGCAGAAATCATTGTTTTTCTAGACGCTGACCTTGGTTCAAGCGCAGCCGAAGTAAAAAAGTTGATTTGCCCTGTAATAAGCGGCGATGCCGATATGACCATCGCACGTTTTCCAAAAAGCAAGCGCAAAGGCGGCTTCGGTTTAGTAAAGCGGCTGGCCGGAGAAGGCATCAGGCGTCATACCGGGTTGGTGATGGAATCTCCGCTGTCCGGTCAGCGTGCAATGACCCGGCCTGTGCTGGATAAAACGACGCCCTTTGCGACCGGGTTTGGTGTTGAAGTCAGCATGACGATTATTGCGGCAAAAGAGGGTTTTAAGATTATCGAAGTTCCTGTAGACATGCGCCACAATGAAACAGGCCGGAACTGGCGGGGATTTGCACATCGCGGAAAGCAGTTCTGGCATGTTGCTCTGGCGCTTATGTGTATCGGCCGGCGAAAAAGAGGCGCCGGATGTTGAAGGGCCCCTATTTGGCATATCTGGCTTCTTTGTTGACCGGCGCTTTGATTACTTGGTTATTTTTGCCGGTTTTACTCAAAATGATCTGCAAAGCAGGATTTTTGAAGCCAAATTATTCGGGTGAGAGCATTCCCGCCGCTGCGGGATTAATTTTTTTTATAATCAGTCCATTTGTTGCTTTTATGTACCTGTTATTTTTTTATAGCGGCAAGGACGCGCTGATCTTTTTTGTTATGGTCGATTCTTTCGCCTTCCTTGGTTTTATTGACGATGTTTGGGGTTCCAGAGAGGTGGGAGGCCTGGCCGGGCATTTTAAAGTCCTGCTTTTTAAAAAAGAACTTAATACAGGCGCCTTAAAAGCTTTGGGGGGGGGGATTATTTCGCTGCTGGCGGCGCTGATATTTGATTTTTCATTGTGGGCGTTTGTTTATGCCCTGGTTATTGCGATGTCGGCTAACTCGATCAACCTTTTGGATTTAAGGCCGGGCAGGGCGGGAAAGGCATTTATCCTGATCGCGGCTTTTCTGATTGTACAGGGCTGGAAGCAGGAAAATCTGTTTTTTTTAATCGCCCTGCTTGGCGGCCTGCTTATTTATTTAAAAACTGATCTCCAAGCGAGGGCGATGTTGGGCGATTCGGGATCTAATTCCCTGGGAGCGGCGCTGGGGATAACCGCAATGTGGGTGCTGGACAAACCCGCCCTGCTGATTTACCTGCTTGTGCTGGCAGTGTTTCACCTTATATCTGAAAGGTATTCAGTAACAAAAATAATTTCAGGCAACCGTTTGCTTAATTATCTTGACAGATTGGGGCGTTGCGACCGGTGATCCGGATACGTTCAGGCGTTGTAAAAAATATTCTTCGGGTAAGGCCGGGAATTTCCGAGTTGACAGTTGAAGTCGAAGGAAAGCTGGAGCGGGCGGTTAACTATCAGGACCTGACCGGACCTGTTCAACCGGGGGATGAGGTCATCTTAAACACAACGGCGGTTTATAAGAAGCTAGGCACGGGCGGAACCCATTTTGTAATGGCTAATTCCGGCTGCGTTAAAAAAGACGCTGCCGAAACGGGGCATATCATGAAAGTCCGTTACACGCCCGCTCAAGTGAAAGTTCTGTCAATAGAGGAAGAAGAACATCCTCTGAATTATCTTTTCAAAAAAACGGCATCACTTGACGGAACACCTGTGATTATCTGCTCTTTGCACAGTATGATCGGTCCGATAGCGGCGGTAATTGCCAGGCTTTGCGGGGATAAGGCAGGGCTTTTCTATGTGATGACTGACGGGGCTTCCCTGCCCATTGCTTTTAGCCGCCAGGTGGGCGATCTTAAAAAAAAGAACCTGCTGTCTTCTACTGTTACCTGCGGACATGCCTTTGGAGGGGACATCGAAGCTGTAAACGTTTTCAGCGGACTGCTGGCGGCAAAAGCAGCCGGAGCGCGCTTAATAATTATTTCAATGGGACCCGGCATAGTGGGGACTGACTCCGAGTTTGGCCATACCGGCCTTGAGCAGGGGGAACTGGTTAATGCTGTAAGAGTACTGGGCGGCCGTGCTGTTGCTGTGCCGCGGGTTAGTTTTGCGGACCCGAGGGAAAGGCACAAAGGCTTGAGCCACCATACTCAGACAGCGCTGGGAAGAGTTGCGCTTGCCCCGTGTGTTGTTCCGTTTGCAGAGATTGAAGAAGAGAAGAAAGCGTTTATTGCCGGGCAGCTGATTAAGAGCGGAATTCAGGAAAAGCACAGTGTGGTTTTTCTGGACGCTTCCGCAACAGTGCAGGCCGTGGCCGATTTCGGCCTGGCTGTAAGCACTATGGGGCGGAACCTGGAACAGGACCCGGAATTCTTTCTGACCGCCGGGGCTGCCGGCGTGTATGCGGCTTCCATATTAAACGATTCAGGGGATGCTGACCTATGATTATAAACGTCGCGTCGGACGCAAGCGGTTCCGCAAGAGCCGCCGGTTTAGGCCAGGTTGTTGTTATTGTGGACGTAATTGATATGTCCACAACACTGGAGGCAATGATTGATGAGGGGGCGCTGGCCGTTTTCGGCGCCGCTCCTGACGCGGCCCGCCCTCCCGTACCCGTGGACCCCGCCGGCGCAGGCCTTAAAGCAGGCAAACTGGCCTGCGCGTCAAATACGGGAGTGGTTTTGGTTGCAGAACCGCGTGTAGGCGCCGACGCTGAAAGGCTGTCCGGCATTCAAAAGGTGCTGGGGGGAATCAGGAAAAGCGGGGCCGTGGTAGAAGCGGTGCTGCCCAACCTGGGCGCGGAAACAGTAAAACTGGCCGGGATCAAGGGGCGTGTGGTTGTTGCCGCGACCAGCAGCGGCGGGGTGGCCTTTGACGCCGCTTTAACGGCGGGTTCGCCTGCAGTTTTAACCGGAACAATTGCCCGCACGGCCAAAAAAAAAGGGATTTTTCCTGCCGCTGCTGCGGCAGAACGTGCCCTGAAAGCGGGCCTGGAGTTTAAAACTGATATCGCCGTAATAGCTTCCAGCAGCAATTCAATTGAGGATATCCTCGCTGCAGGCTATATTTATAACTTGCTACTTGGAATGACGCGAGATATAATTTAATTTAAGGACATAAGTTGTTTAAATGTTTTATTAATTCAAAATAGGTCAACTTAATAAGTATATAAGGACAAAAACGCTATTTTCAGAGGGATTGAGCAGTAAAGCCTTAAATCTTGGAAAAACTTAGGAAGGAAGGTATGAAAATGAGCATTATTATAAGATTTCCCGCTTCAATGGGCAGCTTTACCCAGAACAATAAAACGGTTGAGTGTGAAGCCGAAAGCGTGTCGGACTGCCTGCAGAAACTGGACAATCTCTTCCCGGGCTTCAAGGAAAAACTTTGCGACGCGCAGGGCAAACCCTTGGACAGCTTTAACGTTTACGTCAACGGTGAAAATATCGCCTATCTTCAGGGTGTCGAAACCAAATTGAACAATGGTGATGAAATGGCCATTATACCCGCGGCGGCTGCAGGTTAAAAAAACGTATAAAAAATAATTTTCAGGAAAAGGGTGGTATTTAATGATAATTAACAAGCCTGATTCCCATTTTATTTTTGTTTTCAATTCCGATCACGTAAATGGAAGGTACAATTATATAAATTTCCGGGGTAAAGCTCTGACAAACAAGGAATACCTGGAACACTGGGGCAAATTTGTCTCTTTCGGGAGTCCGAAAGAAATTGATGTCCTGGCAAGAACGCTGGACACTTACGTGGAACAGAAGATAATTCCCTGCATTAAGTATGACCGTTCACCGGTTAAAAACCTGGGCCTTACGGAATGCGTGCTTTGCGTATACTGCGACGACAGGCAGAGGGATGAAGTCTGGGCGATCTTAAAAGAGAGCGGCGTAATGATCAAAGCCTGGGTTTATGAAAGAGAAACTGTGGAGAAATGGTCTCCCGGCGGAGTGCTTCTCGAAAAGTGGATCGCTTCGCATAACCTGGATGAGTTTCAGGCCGAGCAGGTCAGGGAAGGAGCCCGTCAAAAGTTCGCTGAAATGTTCAAGTATCCTGAGTTGACTTTCCGAGGCATTGAACAATAGAGTCAGGGGGATAAAGGTGTGTCTGAAACCGGCCCGTTCTTAAGCGAAGAAGAAATGCAAAGATATAAAAGACAACTTATTTTGCCCGGGGTTGGTTTGGAAGGGCAAAAGAAAATTAAAGCGGCCGGGATTATGATCACGGGCGCCGGCGGGCTTGGCTCTCCGGTCGCTTATTACCTGGCAGCTGCCGGCGTTGGAAAAATGACTGTCGTGGACAGCGATCAGCTGGAGACCAGCAACTTAAACCGTCAGATCTTGCATAATTCGGACAGGATCGGAATGTATAAAGCAGAATCGGCGAAACGCACAATTTCGTCTTTGAACCCCGAAGTTGAAGTGAAGATATGCTGCGACAGGCTGACTCCTGAAAATGCGGTGGAATTGATCGGCGAAAACGACCTGGTTGTTGACTGCACAGATAATTTTTCGACTCGTTTTATCCTGAACGAGGCCTGCTTGAGTACAAAAAAACCCCTCTTTTACGGTGCGGTCACAGGTATGGAAGGGCAGGTAATGACAATTCTGCCCGGGGCCGGGCCCTGCTACCGCTGCCTTTACCCGGAAGAACCCAGGAACATGGTTAAACCTGCGCCGGTTATTGGTGTTCTGCCCGGAGTTATCGGACTGATTCAGGCCACGCAGGTCCTGAAATATATTCTTGGGCTGGGGGACTTGCTGGTCGGCAGACTTCTGGTCTATGACGCCATGTCCATGGAATTATCTGGCCTGCCCATTAAAAAAAGCCCCCGGTGCCCTACCTGCGGCAGTAATCCCGGCCGCGATTTTTAATTAATATTTATTAAGAAGTTATAAAAATGTTCCCTCCGCAATAAAGTGTCAGTGGACATGTTTTTAGGAGGGAACGGATAATGTGGAACGCCTGGGCGGTCTTCTGGAAGAACTGCTGGAGACAGAACTGGCCGCAGTACATGCTGGTGCTGGCAGTTTTCCTGGCCGGCGCGGCGTTCGGGGCCTTGGGCGTCAATCACCTACCCGTAGGCCAGTTTGAGGAACTCAGCAAACATGTTCAGACATACGTCGCCCAGGTCGGCCAGCTGTCGGCCAACCCGGCCGGCGCTGTACGCGGCAAAGTCTTTGAAGACATCCTTGTCATCGGCCTGTTATATATTTTTGGCCTTACCTTCGTCGGAATTCCTTTTATCCTTGCCTTGATCTTCATGCGCGGTTTTATTCTCGGTTTTGCGGTCTCTTTTCTAACCCAAAGCATGGCTGTAAACGGCGTTCTGCTGGCTGCTGTTTCCATCCTTCCTCAAAATCTGCTTTACCTGCCTGCCCTTCTCTTCGGCGGTACAGCTTCAATGTCTTTTGCCCTGCTATCGCTGCGAAGGTATACGAACTTCAGGATCAGGCTGCTCAGCTGCCTGGTCGGCTATACTGCGATCATGGCGGTTGTTCTGGCTGCCGCTGTTTCCGCCGGCCTTGTTGAAATTTATTTCACGCCCTGGCTGACCGGAGTCAGCGCCCCGTTAATTGAAACACCTGTTTTGTAACAGAATATACTCTAACCGGCCTTTAACTAAAGGAAAAGTTATCTATTTGTAGAATAGCTCTATTAAGTTAAAAAGGCCGGGAGGAGGAGAAAAAATGGTTCCGGTTTACTTTACTGATTTAAGGGCCAGGCATGGTAATAACCTTCTTGATAAACTGGCCAAACTGTTTAAGCGGGCAGGTTTTGAGGGGCTGATCTCCGAAGATGATCTGGTTGCCGTAAAGCTTCATTTCGGGGAGAAGGGCAACACGGGTTACCTCAATCCGCTTTTTGTCCGCAGTATAGTCGATCAGGTTAAAAAACTGGGCGGGAAACCTTTTCTTACAGATACAAACACGCTTTACGCGGGCTGCAGGGCTAATTCCATAGATCACCTGCAGACCGCAATTGAAAATGGATTTGCTTATGCGGTAACAACCGCCCCTTTGATTATTGCCGACGGTTTGGACGGCAAGGATTACATCAGCGTGCCGGTTAATCTGAAATATTTCAAAGAAGTAAAAATCGGCTCGGCTATTTGCCATGCTGACGTTATGATTGCCCTCAGCCATTTTAAAGGCCATATGCTGTGCGGTTTTGGCGGCGTTCTAAAAAACCTGGGGATGGGCTGCGGTTCCAGAGCAGGAAAACTGGCCATGCATTCCGATATTACGCCGCTGGTCAGAAGCGAAAGGTGCACCGGCTGCGGACAATGCGCTTCCTGGTGCCCGGGACAGGCAATTACGCTGGAAGATTCGAAAGAAAACAAAAAAACGGCGGTTCTGGATAAAAAGAAATGTATAGGCTGCGGGGAATGTACGATAACCTGCCGGTTTCGGGCGATTGATGTCAACTGGAAAACAGAGCCCGGCGTGATCCAGGAAAAGATTGTCGAATACGCGGCCGGGGCTCTGAAAAATAAGCAGGGCAAGGCCGGGTTCATCAACTTCGTAATCAATGTCACCCCGGACTGCGATTGTTCAAGCTGGACGGATGCGTCAATAGTTCGGGATATCGGTATCCTTGCTTCAACAGATCCGGTAGCCCTGGACACGGCCTGTGTTGATCTGGTCAACCAGGAGAAAGCGTTGCCCGGCTCGGCGCTTAACGGAAAGGAAGATGTCCGGGATAAGTTCCGCGCTGTTTACCCGGGAATCAACTGGCAGTACCAGCTGGATTACGCGGAACGGATCGGGCTGGGAACAAGAAATTACGAACTGGTTAAAATTTAACGGGTGATTTTAGTTGGAATTTTTAATCGAAAATTTTCTCAACCACCTTTTAATAGAAAGAGGTCTGTCGGAGAATACGCTTGTTTCTTACCGCTTCGACCTTCAGCTTTTTGATCTGTACTGTAAAAATCATGGCCGGGACCCGCTGGGGGAAAATAACCGCCAGGCGGTGACGCATTACCTTCTGGGGCAAAAAAAAATGGGCTTGGCGCCTGCTACCATAGCACGCCGGCTTTCTGCGCTGAGAAGGTTTTACCATTTCCTGCTGACCGAAAACATGCTCTCGATCGATCCGACGGCTAACCTTGAATCTACCGGCTCTCCGCAGCGGCTGCCCCGTTTCCTGACTAACGCCGAAGTGGATACGCTGCTCGCTCAGCCGCCTGCTTTTAAACCTGTCGGTGTCAGGGACAAGGCCATGCTCGAGCTTCTATACGCTACGGGGATCCGGGTCTCGGAGCTTGTTTCCCTGGACCTGGACAGGGTAAATTTAACCCACAGTTTTATTATCTGTTTCGGGAAGGGCGCCCGGGAGAGGATGGTTCCCTTCGGGAGCGCCGCCCACCAAAGCCTTTCCGGGTATCTTTCCGGGAGCAGGACAAAACTTGCCAGGGGGAAGCTGACTTCGGCTTTTTTCCTTAACAGCCGGGGGGACAGGATGACAAGGCAGGGTTTCTGGAAAATTATCAAAAAGTATGCCAGGCAGGGCAACATAAACAAGGAAGTCACACCGCACACATTGCGCCACTCATTTGCCACCCACCTGCTGGAAAACGGGGCCGATTTGAGATCGGTGCAGGAACTTCTCGGACATGCGGATATAAGCTCCACCCAGATTTATACGCATGTAACCAGGGCGAGGCTGAAAGAGATCTACGACAGGGTTCATCCCAGGGCGTACTAGGAACAACCCTTCAGGAGGCGGATTCTTCTATGACAGAAAAAATAAGCAGGGTGACTCTGATTGTCCTGGACAGCGCCGGGGTGGGCGCCCTGCCTGATGCGGACAAGTACGGCGATGAGGGAAGCAATACTTTCTTTCACTGCGCTAAAGAAACAGGAGGCTTATATTTGCCCAACCTGGCCAGGCTTGGCCTGGGCAATATAATCAAACTTCCCGGGGTCCCTCCGGCTGACCAGCCTGCAGGGGCTTACGGCAAAATGGCCGAACTGTCGCCGGGGAAAGACACTATTACCGGACACTGGGAAATTGCCGGGCTTATTCTGGACAAGCCTTTTCCCCTTTACCCGGACGGATTTCCTCCCGAACTTGTCAATGCGTTTGTACAGCGGATCGGGCGGCCGGTACTGGGCAACAAGCCCGCTTCCGGGACGGTAATTATTGAGGAACTGGGTCCGGAGCACATCCGCACGGGATACCCGATAGTCTATACGTCGGCGGATAGCGTTTTTCAGATTGCCGCCCATGAAGAGGTTATTCCGCTGGAAGAACTGTACCGGATGTGCGGTACCGCCCGGGAACTGCTTTGCGGTGAGCACGCTGTGGGCAGGGTTATCGCGCGGCCTTTTGCCGGGCAGCCGGGAGGTTTTTACAGAACTGCGGACCGTCATGACTACTCGCTGTCTCCTACCGGGACAACCCTGCTGGATCTGCTGGTCGAAAGGGGTCTGGCCGTCCTGGCGGTAGGCAAAATTGAGGATATCTTTGCAGGAAAAGGCATCACCGGGGCAGTACATACGGTAAATAACATGGACGGGGTTGATCAAACCATCAAGATGATGCAGGGGAGCGAGCGGGGCCTGATCTTCACAAACCTGGTCGACTTTGATATGGTTTACGGCCACCGCAACGACGTACGCGGGTATGCGGACGCGCTGGAAGCCTTTGACAGGCGGCTTCCGGAAATAATCGGCTGCCTGCGGAGCGACGAGGCGCTGATCATCACGGCTGACCATGGCTGCGATCCAACCACTCCGGGAACCGATCATACACGCGAGTATGTCCCCCTGCTGGCGGCCGGGGCTCCCGTTTTGCCGGGGATTAACCTGGGCACAAGGGAAACTTTCGCCGATCTTGCGGCTTCCATTGCGGAAATGTTCGGGTTTAGCATGTCTTCGGGCCGGAGCTTTGCAGGGCGGATATTAAATTTATAAAAGAAAGGCGAATTCTTTATGTACGATCTGATTGCAAAAAAACGCGACGGCCTGGAAATTTCGCCGGAAGAAATGGCCTACTTTGTCCGCGGCTATACAAAAGGCGCCATTCCGGACTACCAGGCGGCCGCTTTTTTGATGGCGGTCTACTTTAAAGGACTTAACTCCGGCGAGACTGCCGCTTTAACCCGCCTGATGGCTGAATCCGGAGAAAGAATAGACCTTTCGGGCATTCCTGGTTTAAAGGCGGACAAACACAGCACCGGCGGGGTTGGGGATAAAACAACCCTTGTACTTGCGCCGCTCGTTGCAGCGGCGGGCGTACCAGTAGCAAAACTGTCAGGGCGCGGCCTCGGGTATACCGGGGGGACCGTCGATAAGCTGGAGTCTATTCCCGGTTTTCAAACTGCCCTTGACCGGGAATCCTTTGTCCGCCAGGTCAAAGAAATCGGCGTGGCCGTTTCATCACAGTCCCGGGATATTGTTCCCGCCGACCGGAAGATCTACGCTCTGCGAAACGCAACAGCCACTGAACCCTCTATCCCGCTGATTGCTTCCAGCATCATGAGCAAGAAGATAGCCGCCGGGGCGGATGCGATTATCCTTGATGTAAAGGTTGGCAACGGGGCGCTTTTGCCTTTAAAAGAAGACACCTGCGAGCTTGCCAGGCTGATGGTTGCCATCGGGCGGGCGCTTGGGCGGATCACCACAGCCGTGATTACAGACATGAACCAGCCTTTGGGTTATGCCGTGGGCAACTCTCTGGAAGTGCGGGAGGCGATTGAGGCGCTGCGGGGTGAAGGTCCGCCCGACCTCGAAGAGCTCTGCCTTGCCCTTGGCTCCAGGATGGTCCTTTTGGCGGGCAGGGCCGCCGGGATAAAGGAAGCCGAACAAAGGCTCTCCGTACTCTTAAAAGACGGCAGCGCTTTGTTAAAGTTCAAAGAATTAATCAGGGCGCAGGGCGGCGATCCTGAAATTGCAGAACATCCGGAAAAGCTGCCTGCCGCTTCGGGTGAGGAGAAAATTCTCTCCAGCCGGGAGGGTTTTGTGCGGGGGATTGAGACGAAAGACATCGGCCGCGCGGCCGTGCTGCTTGGGGCCGGGAGAAGAACCTCCGAAAGCAAGATCGATCACAGCGCGGGAATTATCCTGCATAAAAAAATCGGCGATCCGGTCAGCAGGGGTGAGGCGCTGGCCACACTTTACCTGAATCAAAAGCGCAGCCTTGAGGAAGCTCACTTCTTAGTCCAAAACTCCTTCCAGGTAGGGCGGGAAAGGCCTTCCCGCAGCCGGCTGCTGCTTGATGACACCTTCTGATCTTTTAGTGACGCCTTCCGATCTCCTGATGACGCCTTCCGATCTTTTAATGACGCCTTCCGATCTCCTGATGATTCCTTCTGATCCTCTTTCCCGTCCTGATTCTTTTTCCGGTCGTGTTTGCCGGAGATGGCGCCATTGTTTGCCGGGGCTGAATACACTTTTTTACCGACAGTCTCATTCCCGCCTGTTTGTTCTGCCTGCTGATCAGCGTCATCAGAGTCATGTTTTTTACTTATTTCTGATTTTTTCTTCTCCAAATGCTGTTGTCTTAATTTTTCAGCCGTTTGTTTTTGTAATGGCTTGGTGACCATAACGAAATGTCTTGTGCCGTTGTTTGGCTCTGAAAAGGTCTTTTCCAGATTTATCTCGTGCTTTGCTTCAATATCCGCCAGTTTTTGTCTTTTTATTTCCTGCAGGGTGATTTTCTTGCCTTCTTTTTTTGCCGCCTCCTGCAGAATATACCTTCCCAGGGAGATTTTCTTTTCCCCGGCTTCCTGGTGGCTTTTCGGGCCTGCGGCGGAGGCTATGATTTTGGCCTGAACCCCGTCCCGGCTTAAAACATGATTGGCCAGCCCGGCAATTTCTTTAGCGGTGACTTTTTGCGAAGCCCTGTTCTTTACGGGTGAAACCGCTACAAGGAGCGTCTCTTTGGGTGATGAAACGAGGTATCCGTCTGTACGGGCCTGGGTTAAGATAGTTTTTACTGCCCGGTCAACCGGCTGCCCTTTTATGTTTGCCTTCTTCAGTATTTTTTCGGCATCCTTATCAAACGCCTCAACGCTGACCACTTCATTAAAGCGGTTCAAGCCTATTTCCAGGCTCGAATTAAAGTCCAGGGAGACGTAAGTGACCGCCTGGGCTATGTTTGTCTGGTAAAACAGGCAGCAGAAGGCGAGCAGGCACATACTCGCGGCCAAAAGGAGAATCCGTTTAAAACCGGCCGCTCCGGAGGGAAGAAAAATTTCCTCTCCTGCCCGGGCTTTTCCGGAAGAACGGACGTGCCTGAACATGCCGTCAGGGGTCAGGACGAGGCAGTCGTCATTTTCTTTTTTTAAGATTAGTCCCTTTTGACTGTTCAAGGCAACTTTTGCTCCCTTTAAAACTTCAGATAGGAGAGGAGGTGTGTAAACTCCTCCGGGTAACCGAAAATCAGGCTAATCGCGGCAATATATCTTCTGTGTCTTTCCAGTGTCTTGCGCGGAATCCCGCTGGCCAGTTCAAGTTCTTTCAGCGGCAGTTTTGACGTCTCAATGAAATAGGCAAACATTTTTGCATCTTCAGCGAGCCGGGAGGCCACCCCGATAAACTGGCGGCAGGTCGGTTTATGCTTCGGTGTTGAACGGGCCAATTCCTTCAGGTCAAGCCCGTGTTTTTTTAACAGCGCTTCGTAATCTTTAATTTCATCCCTGCGCTCCAGGATTATTGTTTCCTCGGCCAGAGACTCCTGAGCCAGGCGTTTTTCTTCAATAAGCCAGGTGTCGTCTTCAAAGCTTACCTCCGTTGATTTCTTTTCTTTGCGGAAATAATCAATCAGGCGGTGTTTGATTACCATCCTGGCGAAAACGGGAAAGGGGACTTTTTTTTCCTCCGCATACTTGTCAATTGCCTCATTAAAGGCGATCAGGGCTACACTGAGTTCGTCGTCCCGGCCCCACTCCAGCTGTTTGCGGCAAAACCGGCAGGCGACCTTATAGATGAACAACCTGTTTGTTTCCAGAAGCTTTTCTCTGGCCGCGCGATCACCTTCCTTGGCGGCGGCAAGATATTCTTCTCCGAAAGCAGTTTTGTTGATTACGTCCAAACCAGGATCACCTATTTACACAAGCTGGTTTAAATAGCTATTTCTCCGCCATGATGTGTGTTCCTCCTGGTTAATAATTCTAAGTATCTATAACATAATACGCCCGCCCAAATTACTTTAAGGGGGTAATCCCAAAAGAAATAATCGGCGGCGCAAGTGAGTTTTTGTCAAGTCTTGTTATTTAATTCTTGTTATTTAATTCGACAAAGGTTATAATAATTGAACAATTGCTTGATTATTTATAAAGTTAGGTGCTTAAAATTCCTTGGAAGTGACTATAAAGCGCAAGGAACCAGGATTGTCAAGCCTTGCGAAATCTGTTGGGGATTATATAGAAGTATCCAAGCCCAGATCGGTGTTTCTGCTTGTCTTTACTTCTATAATTACAATGTTTATTGCCGCGCAGGGAGTACACCTTCCTGTTCTTTTATGGCTGAAGGCGATTGTGTCGATTACGCTTGCCTGTTCGGGGGTCAACGCGATAAGCTGTTACGTGGACAGGGATCTTGACGCGGGGATGGAGCGCACCAAGCGCCGGCCTATTCCCGACGGACGCATATCGCCTGCCATTAAGGCCCTTTACTGGGGAATGGCGCACTTTTTGGCCGCCATGATCATTGCGTATTACATCAATCTGGCTGCCCTTATCTGCATCATTCTTGGTATGGCCGGTTATGTCGGCTTGTACAGTCTCTGGCTGAAAAGAAAGACAGTCTGGAACATCATTCTGGGTGGGTTCAGCGGAGGACTGCCGGCCATGTTCGGCTGGGTCTGCGTTACCGGCAAGGTTGATCCGCTGTCTTTGCTGATCGCTGTGCTGGTTATCCTGTGGATTCCCAATCATATCTGGAACCTGGCGATATACTTCAAGGATGATTACCGCTCTGTGAAAGTTCCCATGCTCCCGGCGGTATACAGCATCAAAACCACCCTGACCTATATCCTGCTTACTGTCGTACTGATGATTGCCGTGTCGATGCTAATCTATGCATACGGCGGTTTCGGCCCCGTTTATTTCTGGACCGCGTTGATCAGCGGCCTGGCCATCCTGGCGGGGAACCTGTATTTGTTTTTCTGCTACCTGAACAAAAAAGCCTGGCTGCTCTACAAACTTTCCAGTCCTTATCTTTTCATGCTCTTCATGGCCATGCTTGTTGACCGGCTGGTCCGCTAAGAAACTTTCGTCACTACTTTTTTATAGGGAATCGCTTTCGGAATTTCCCTGGCCTCCGCCAAATAATCCTGGAGATTGTTGTAATCGGAAGATTCAATTGCCGATTTGGACGGCCACGTACCCTGTTTGCGGCAGCGGTCTATTGCTTTGGCCAGTATGCCGGAACCAACATCCTGGTAGTCCTGGCTGATTAGTTTAACAATGTTGGACGCGCTTTCCTGGTTCAGCCAGAGCAGGGCGTTGTTTAGCGCATGCACGTACCTGACGACGACGTCATGATTATCTTTCAAATACTTTTTGTCGGCCAGGCAGACTGCCGCAGGAATTTCTCCGGTTTCTTCCCCAAGCGAAGCAACAATTTTACCTGCTTCCTCCGCTTCCAGGCGTGAAGCTTCCGGTTCTTCCGCCAGAGCGAAATCTCCCGTACCCGATTCGAAGGCGCCGATCTGAAAAGTCTCCGGAATGTTGTTATACAGGGTCACCTGGTGGTTGGGAACCAACCCGTGTTTAACAAGGGCGCCTTTAAAGAGCGCTGTTCTTCTGTCTCCGGGATAGCCGGTTATTACTGTCTTGTACTTTAAAGAAGACCACTCGAAGTTTGCAGCTTTTTCGCGGCTGAGTAAGAATGAGATGTCTTTATTGGCCAGTGCGGCAAAAGCCGTCAGATCGCCTTTCCCTTCCGCCCTTCTATAAATTGCAAATTCCAGGCCGGTAACCGCCAAATCGCAGCGTCCTTCCGCAAGCGAATAAAGCAGACTATCTTTTGTTGAAACGGTTGTGATTTCAACATCCAGGTTCTCCTGCTTAAAGAAGCCCTTCCTTACGGCGATATGCTGCGGCAAATACGAAAGTGATCGCCCGTCTTCAAAGACCCTTATCTGCGCGGGCTTTTCCGTCTGCTGATCCTGCTCATGTTTTAAAAAACGGGAACCGAAGGCCAAAAAACAGCTGATAACAAACAAAATAGCAAGTATTAAAACCGGCTGGACTCTTCTGAACATTTATTTCCACCCCCTTTCATAATATTTTTCCAGTTTTAATTTCATGCAATTTTAGAAAAAGACAGGCCGAAAAAATAATATCCGGTTGATTAGCGGCATAATTATTAGTAAAGGTTGTCCTGATTAGGAGGCGGAGCGGGATGAAGGGTTTTTCATTTATGTTTTGGAACAGGCGTCTGGGCGACAATTCCAGAAAGATTAATTTATCTGTAGTCTGCCTGGGTCTTGTCTGGGCAATTGGCGCCACAATGGCGGCTTGTCTGGTTTTGGGGCTGTGGGTCCTGTTTTCTTCGTCAGGGGTATATTATTTTTCCTGGCTGCTCAAGGGGGCGTCGCTGCTGGGAACCTTTGCGGGAGGGCTGGCAGCCGGCAGAAGGGTTCAAAATCTTGGCTGGCTGCACGGCGCGCTGGTGGGTTTAACCTACGGGTTGGTTTTTGCTTTGCTTTCCCTTTTCAACGGTTTGGGGGCTTTCAGCAGCCTTGATCTGGCCGGCCGCCTGGGCGTGTATTCGCTTTTAGGCATGGCTGCGGGCATTGTGGGGATCAACCTGCCCGGGTCTGTTTCGGGCAGGAGACTGCCAAGGATATACAGGCAGTCATATTAAGCTTGCTTAAAGAATAACAAAACAGGGGGCGCTTTCTTTGAAGAAGGCGCTCTTTTTTTGTTTTCAATATCATCTTTTATTTCTATCCTCTTGCAAAGCTCAGTATATGTAGATATTTGTCGCAAAGTATTTTCAACAATTTGTAGGATTTTGGCGTTAAAGAAACGAAAAGCTGCGTGAGAAGATCGCCGCGATCAAACAACCCGCCAAAACAGTGATTTCCAAACTGGTCTGGCTCGCCATGGGCCTTATTAGTGTCGCCGGACTGGCGGTAATGCTGGAGCTAAAACCGGGAAACACTTTCTACTGAGGCGAAAGCCGGCCTTATTCTAATCGGGGCTGGCCTGATGGCTAATTTTGCCCTGGGAATTCTTGAGTATGGAATGAATTTTTACGCTGCCTGCAGTGTGTCGGGGTCGCGGGCAGATTACTGTCGGAAAATTAAAAAATAATAAAATATTTATAATTAGCTGTTGACACGAGTAAAAACATAGAGTATTATTAAAGTGACCTCAGAAAGGAGCTGTCCGAGTATGAGGGAAGTTCCTTGATAACCAGCGAACTAAGCTAAAGGCTTTAATAACCTGCTGAGCCAAAAGCTTTTACTTGGGGGAGTCGAGCAGGTATCTAGAGGTAAGTTTAAAACCTCGGAAGGATGGGAAACCGTAACTAACCTTGAAAGTAAGCAAGCGCCCCTTAAGAAGTAAGAGTTTCAAATAAGCAGGGATTAAAGCCAGCGCGAAAAACTTGTAATAGTTGGAGGAATTAGCTTAACAAAGTTACTTTTCGACAGCTGTTATTAAGGAGGGGCTGGTTAGTCTGAGAAGTGGTGATGGCGCCGGCGGGTCAGATAAAGAGGGACAAATCTAAAAAGGAGGATGTGCTAAGTTGCACGACGCTCCAGGTAAAGGGTAGGTGAAAGTCCGCCAGGATAAGTAGCCTATCCTTTGTCATTTGTTTTCTTGTATTTTTCCAGGGGTTCCAGCCTTATTTTAACTTAAGGGCGTTTGTCAGGAATTACCTGCCATTACTTATTAATCAGCTCAAGAAATGTCTCAATCCTGGTTTTTAGTTATTCTGTAGTGGTATTTGTAGTGGTATTGGAAAGGGGCAGTCGAAAATTAATAATATTTTATTATCTGACGCTGATAGATTGCCATTTGATACACATACAGACCGATATTATTTTATATAAATGAAGCCGGCACAGCTTGGCAAACGGGGTGTAGAAATGAAGGACACACATTTGCTCAGAGATCGACAGACAGTAAAATTAGGACTTGTAAAAGTAGTAAAAGACATGTTTCCCGATGATTCTTTAAAAACTACCTATTCTGTTCAGGAAGGGGTTTTCTGCAGGCTTAGTAATTCATTGATGTCCAAAAGGGAAGTCAAGCAGGTGGGCATGAAACTTAATGAATGGGTGGAAAGCAACAGCCCCATTGAATTCTTGGAAAAAGAAGAAGGACTCTATAAGTACCGGGTTGGTGATATCGTTGTCAAGACGCTGTATCCCGCTAATAGTACTTCTGCAAAAGTGGAGCCGTTTTGTGTAATTCCTTTCTCTGCGGGATTTATAGTTGACTTCGGTGATATAGAAAGGGACTTAAGCGCTCCGCTTATTTCCCCGGATAAATTATCATCAACCTATGATAAATATGAAAACTGGCTTAGAAATATAAATATGGAGATGGTTTCGGATATAAATGACTATATAACATCGGGAAGGAGCCTTGAATTGTTGAGTATTGCGGAGGCTTTACAGGAAAAAGAAATCTCCGATATTGCCGATATGATTCTGCAGCAGCGCCGGGCATTGCGTGTACTGCTCATATCCGGGGCTTCTTCAGCAGGGAAAACAACCTTTTCCAAAAGACTGTCCACTCAGCTGCGGGTTAATGGTTTAAACCCGGTGCCTATTTCTCTGGACGACTATTTTTTTGACCGTGAACAAACCTTGCCGGATAGCGATGACGATTCTGGATCCGAAAATTTTGAAAGTGCAGAAGCCCTTGATCTTAAGCTTTTACACCATCATATTACCCAACTGATTAACGGTGAAGCCATAAAAGCCCCTGTTTACGATTTTGTCTCGGGCAAGCGTGCAAAAAAAAGAAAGACGATCCATGTAGGACCGTCAGAAATTCTTGTTATTGAAGGGATCCATGCTTTGGACCCGAATATTCTGCCCGATATGAGCAAATATGTTTTTTTCAGGATCATAGTTAATGCTTTGTTCGGACTGAATGTTGACCTGGTTAACCGGATCCCTTCCACCGAGGTAAGGCTGATCCGAAGGATAGTCAGGGATGACCGGTACAGGGGGTTCCATCCGGAGGAAACATTGGACCGGTGGGGCGAAGTGCGCAGGGGGGAATATAACAATATCTACAAATACCAGGAGGATTGCGATGTATTGTTTAATTCCAGCTTGCTATATGAAATGAATGCATTGCGTCCATTTGCCGAGGCTTCATTAAAAAAAATCCATGAAGACAGCTCTTATTATGACGCCAGGGAGCGCCTGATGAGCCTGCTGTCATTTTTCACACCCATGGAAGCGTCCAAAATACCCTTTAATTCCATTCTTAGAGAGTTTATTGGCGGCGGCATTTATTCCAAGCAAAAGTAAAACAGATCAAGTTCGCCCCCTAGGAGAGCGTTGCAAAACTCTGCAGCACTGGCTACTTCCGACACGCAAATGAGGCATGGCCGCAAATCCGGCGCGCGTAAATTTGATGGTTGCAAAACCCATCCTGCCGAGGTTGATAACTCCTACCACTTTTGGACAGGAGTTTTATTTTTATTTTTTTAGAGAAGAGCTAGGAGAGTGACTTGATTGTTTAATATAATCTTACTGGGTCTCGTGAGTTTATTAACCGACATTAGCAGTGAAATGGTCTATCCCCTGATACCGCTTTACCTGGTCAACCGGCTGGGGGCGACACCGGCGGTGGTAGGGGTTATCGAAGGTCTGGCGGAAAGCCTGGCCAGCCTTTTAAAGGTATTTTCCGGATACTATTCCGACAAGTTTCAAAGGAGGAAGCCCATGGCCGCTTTCGGCTACGGCTTTTCCGCCCTATCAAAAATCCTGATCATATTTGCGGTATCATGGCCCTGGGTACTCTGGAGCAGAATTGGCGACCGCTTCGGCAAGGGGGTGCGCACAGCGCCCCGGGACGCTCTGATCGCCGAGTCGGCGGAACCGGAAAAGATGGGCTGGGCCTTCGGGCTGCACCGGGCTCTGGATACACTGGGGGCGGCAATCGGCGTGGTCCTGGCATTTTATTTCATTACGACCTTTAAAGGAGATTACCAGGCCGTCTTTATTTGGGCCCTGCTCCCAGCCTTCCTCGGTGTGCTCTGCCTGTTCTTGGTCCGGGAAAAGGTTGTTAAAATAAGAGGCGAGAAAAAGCGGCTCGACCTTTCCTGGTCGGCCTTGAACCCCCGGCTGAAGAAGTTTCTGTTCATGGTTTTCCTGTTCGCCCTGGGGAATTCATCCAACCAGTTTCTCCTCCTCCGGGCAAAGGACCTGGGATACGGCGACTCAACAGTAATCCTCCTCTACCTTGTCTTTAATGTCGTCTATACCCTGGTGGCCTTCCCCGCCGGAGTTCTTTCCGATTATATCGGGAGAAGGTCCTTGCTGGTGGCCGGCTATATTTTTTACGGCCTGGTTTACCTTGGTTTTGCTGTGGTGTCCAACACCGCCTACCTGTGGTGGTTGTTCGGACTCTACGGTATTTATAACGCCGTCACTGAAGGAGTGGAAAAGGCCCTGGTAGCCGAGATCGCCCCGCCTGACCAGAGAGCCACCTTGATCGGACTGCATGCGACCCTGGTGGGAGCCGGCTTATTACCCGCTTCTTTTCTCGGCGGCATCCTCTGGAATTATTTTGGGGCCAGCGCCCCCTTCTACTTCGGCGGTGCGCTTGGACTTCTGGCTGCACTGGGAATGATGCTGGTTTTATCCGGTGGCAGGGACCAGAAGATGGAGTGCCGGCGCTAAAATGCAAAAGTTTGATTTCCACAAAGAAGTAGCAGGAATTAGTTAACAAAAAAATAACTTGCCGTATAACAAAAGATGGTATAGTCTTTATAAGGGCTGGGCATTCTTTTTTAAAGTATTTTTTCAATCAGGAGGGAAGAACGACTATTGAAGATTACACTAATTGAGCCGCAGCCGCCCAGCTTGCATGTCTTCAGCGACATCAAGCTGCCCCGGTTGGGCCTGCCTCTGCTTGGGGCGGTGCTGGCCAGGCACGGCCATGACGTCAAGATATTTGTTGAGGATCTCGCTCCGGTAAACATGAACCGGGTCCTTGAATCAGATCTGGTTGGCTTTTCCGCGACCACTTCAACTGCTCCTGCTGCTTACAAAATGGCTGATCAGGTCCGCCGGGAAAGAAAAGATATACCCATTGTTTTTGGAGGCTCGCATGTAACCTTTTTGCCTGAGGAGGCGCTGGAACATGCCGATTACTGCGTACGCGGCGAGGGAGAGCACACCATAGCCGAACTTGTGGCCAGCCTTGAAAGCGGTTCCGGTCCGGAGGATATAATAGGTCTTTCTTATAAGAAAGACGGTACAGTTTTCCATAACCCGGACAGGCCTATGGAAAAGGATTTGGATTCTCTGCCCTTTCCCGATTTAACACTTATAGAAGGGTCCGAAAAGCTGCGGATCACGCCGATTGCGACTTCCAGGGGGTGCCCATACAACTGCCGTTTCTGCTCGGTAATCCAGATGTTCGGGCGGAAGTACAGAATCAGGGATATCGACAACGTTATTGAGGAAATTAATGAAAAGCAGCCGAGGAAGATCTTTTTCTACGACGATAATTTTACCGCGGACCGCCACAGGACCATGAAAATGCTCCATGGATTTGTAGACAAGTGCCCGAAGTTTCTCTGGTCGGCTCAGGTGCGCGCGGAAGTGGCCAGGGACGATGAGCTTCTAAAACTCATGTACAAAAGCGGCTGCCGGATTGTCTACATAGGATTTGAAAGCATCAGCCAGGAAACCCTGGCGGCCTATAATAAAAAGCTGGACGTCGATGAGATTGTCTCCAGTATAAAGACTATCCACAAGCACGGAATCAGGATCCACGGGATGTTCGTCATCGGGGCCGATGAGGATACCGAAAAAACAGCAAAGAGAACAGTCGACTTTGCCCTGAAAAATAAAGTTGATACCATCCAGCTGATGATCCTCACGCCCCTGCCCGGCACGCCCTACTTTGATGAATTGGTTCAGGATGAAAGGATAATCTCCAGAAACTGGGGTCTTTACGACGCCCACCATGTTGTTTACCAGCCGAAACAGATGAGTCCTTACTGGCTTCAGAAAGAAACCATCAAACAGATGAAGCGGTTTTATTCGCTGAAGAACTGTATCCGCCAGGCCTGCCGCTTTGACATTGCCAATCTTTACTTCCGTTTTATGGGCTATAAGATTCTCTTTAACTGGCAGCGCAGCCCGTTGAATAGAAAATTCATCAAAAAACTCCGTGAAGAATTCGCCTATTAAAAATTGAGGGGCTTTACAGCCCCTCAAAGATAGAATATGAAAGATAGAATTAACAGAATATCTGAGCCAGTCGGGGAAACGTAACCGCCGGCAGGTTAGTTAAATTGCAAATGAGCCACCCCCGTTCAGTTTTGGGCGGGGGGTTTTGCTTTATGAGGTATAATAGGCAAATTCCTATCACAACTTTCCCCTCCCCAAGATCATAATTAACCCAACCTTCCCCTCCCCTAGATCATAATTAGCCAAAAACAATCCTCTGGATAAATATGGGTTGACTAAATACCGCACCATTACTGCATT
>DFZT01000001.1 GCA_002382755.1 Firmicutes bacterium UBA4049
TATTAATTTCTCGCGGCGCCTTAGTCCTGGAAATGCATCAGCTTGACGAATTAGAGGAAACGGATTTAATCATCGTGTCGGCTACCGTAAAGGGAATACAGGAAATATACAGTAGACAACTTCTTAAACCTTGCTTTGGAAGGGGGGCTGTCTGTCTTAATTTACATATCCTCGGAATCATTATTTTTAGAATCATGTCCGCCCGTTGATTTTTCCGACAAGATGCCCTGCAAAATAAGGGAAGCTAATAATAAAAACGTTATCAACCACCATCCAGCTGCTTCAAAAATATCTCCCGGAACCATAAGCGTGTACCCCATATAAGAGAAAAACAATAACCTTTGTAGAATTCTGAAAGCATTTGCATCGGCTTGGTTTTTTGACGCTATCAGCCTCTCATCATTTTCGCTGATGATGATGTCCTTCATTTTTTGAGGATATTTCTTAATTGTTTGCAGTTTAATGTAAGAAGCAAACGCAATACCTAATGGAAAGAAAGACAGGGCCACAACAGCCTTATTGTTTGGCAGGAGCTTAATATCTGTTACCTCAAACATAATGCCGACCGCCAGCAGGACAATGAAAATAGTCAGCGATATAAGCAGAACCGTTTTAGTTTTTCTAACTGTCTTTTCAATATTCGTAATTTATTCCTCCCAAAATAAATCATTTAAAGTTTTGTTGAGGGCTTTGCATATTTCTATACATAACTTTAAGCTCGGATTGTATTTTCCAGATTCGATCAGATTGATGGTTTGCCTGGTTACACCTATAATCTCGGCCAACTGCTCCTGCGATACATCTGATTCTACTCTCGCAATCTTCATTTTTTTATTCTTCAATAAACCCCCTCCCTCTATAAAGCATCATACTTATTATATTTCATAATGTCAATTATATATTACATATTGTAATATATAAAAGCTGATCAATATCAGAGAATATGGTCAAGTATCAGTACGGTGGCGAGGACAATATCTGTTATCGTGAGAGGAGCAGCACGTTAAAAAACACTTTCGCAAGCAAATAACGAGCATCGGGGTTTTTGATATTTTTTCACACTTTGAATTTGCCAGCGCCATACCACATTGTTTTATTTGCTGTTACAACACTGAAAGAAAACGGCAAACCAAACGTAAATTATCATTCGTGGAGCTGCTTTCAAGGCGATAATGATCCCGGATACAATCCGCATAGGTTCATTTTTCGCTCCACGATTCCTACCCCGGGTTCTACTTAAATATTGACGCATAATAATTATGACGGGGAACTTTTTAACCCTGCCGGCCGTCATAATTGTAACCGAATAATATTTTTCCTGGGAGAGGGTAAGAAATGCTTAATAGGGCACTTTTATCATTCTTAGCTTTATTTATTTTCCTGATGTTCTGCGGCAGTCCCGGAAACGCGGCGGTTAAAAAAGACCTTCCGGTAAGAATATTTTTGACCGACCACCGGGAAATTACCTTTAACAAAGATGTGCCTTTTATTGACCAGAAAGGCCGCGTACAGGCGCCCGTGAGTTTCCTCGCCGCGGAACTCGGGGCAAAGGTGACCTGGAAAGAAAAGTCCAGAACGGCAATCATTACGGGTAACGGCAGGGCAATTAAGCTCGTTCCCGGAAAAAGCCGCGCCGTAATTAATGGAACGGAAGTATTCCTTGATTCCGGACCGACTTTAATTAAGGGAAGGATATTTCTGCCGGTGCGTTTTATCGTTGAGCAGCTTGGGGCAAAGGTCGACTGGGACAAGGACTCAAGGGTAGTCAAAATAGATATTATGCTTCCGGTAATCAGGGATTATGGCCTGTCGTATGTTAAGGCTGCTGACGGTTGGTACACAGTTCCCCGGACATTTACCGCCTGGGTAACGGCTTTAAACGCAAAGAGGGCGGATTTTTACCTGACCCCCACAGGGACGGGACAAGAGCCGGTCAAAATAGCAACATCTTACAGCGATGAAGGCAATTTCAGCGCCACCTATACTTTACCGCAGTCCGGTATAATGGCTCATTTCTGGGCCGAGGTCGTAAACGACAATGGCATAAAAAGCACAGAAATCATGAATGTCTACAGGGAGGTTTCGGCAGACCCGCCCGCTGTGTTGGAAAATGTGCCCCTTCACCCCAGTTTTAACTGGAAGCTGGAGACAGATCAGGGTATTTTGAAATATTGGCTCGGGTCCGATTATAACAGGGAAGGAAGCAAAGTTATTATTTCAACACTGCTTCAAAAGCCAAGTTCGCAGGAAATTATCGGGTGGTACCGTAAAACTTTTGAGGAAACAGGCTGGGAGTTATTAAAACTTGACGGAAGTCAGGCCTCCTGGCGCATGACTGCCGCAAAAGAAAATTTTGAAATGGAGATTCATTACGGTTTTTTGGGTACTGACGGATCAACATCCCCCGAAAACGGTGTCCGGATAATCGCTGTGGTAAAAACAAAGTAACCTGGGCAACGTTATTTCAACTCGTTTTTTATGCGGTCTTTTTTTATTACGGTGATTATTTCTTGCTGGAAATGATTGTTTTTAATGTCTTTTCCAGTTCTAAGAGTTCAGCCTTCTGTCTTTGAACCCATTCCAGAATTCCTTTCAGCACTTTCTCTTTTTTCTGATCGGTAAAATTGCACAGATCGAGTTCTTCCTCAACAAAATAGCTCTGTTTAACCTCAAAGATCTCGGCAAGGCGTTTTAATGTTTCCGGGCGTATGCTGTGAATTCCCTGTTCCCAATCCCTAACGGCAGATACACTGACCCCGATTATTTTTGCCAGCCCTTCCCTTTTAAGCCCCCTGGATTTCCTTAAGTTTTTCAGTCTGAAACCGATTACTTTTTTCATTTCTTCCAAAGTTTATCACCTGCTTTGACCTTGTCTTTGATAATGGTGTGCTGGCAAGTAAAATTTAGGTCTATAAAAAATAAATTCTATATTATTCTTCTTTTTCCTACTTTGGGCTAAAGGATTAGAAAATTATATCCGTTGTTGGATAATCCTGTTGTTTTTTAGTATTTGTACGGGTAAGATAAACTTACAGATTTAAGGCAAAAATTTAAGGATGGAACATTGAAATGAAATCAATAATCTTTGCTTTTCTGGCAATGCTTTGCTGGGGTATTGGGCCGTTATTCGCCAAGACAGGACTTGTTTCGCTGGAGCCTTTTTCTGCACTGACAATAAGAAGCGTATCTGTAACAGTTATTTTGCTGATTACCGGCATTTTGACCGGGGAAATGGCAGCTTTATCCCATGTCGATCTCCGGTCTGCTTCTTTTATAATAGGCGAGGGAATCTTTGCAGCCTATTTAGGTCAGATGGCTTACTTTTATGCCCTAAAAATTGGTGAAGTCTCGGTCATCACACCGATTGCAGCGGCGTTTCCAATTGTTACATTGATCCTTGCCGTAATATTGCTTGGTGAAAATTTTTCTGTCCAGAAGCTTGTTGGCGCAGCGCTAATCGTTGCCGGTGTTATTACTATCAACAAATAAATGAGCTTTTTCAAGAAAGGCTACAATTATAAGGAGGTCATCAACCAGGAAATTAAAAGGCAGATTAAGGAAAAACGATATGTGTTTTTCGCAGCCCGGAATGGAATCTCAAACAATTAAGGATAACCAGCCGTTTTACCTTGTGGACGCGGTTTGACAATATATTTTGCGCAGTATGAAATAGCGCCGTATGCCGCCGGAATACCGGAGTTTAAACTGCCGTTTACCCTTTTTGGCAATAATGTAAAAATCCAAAGTTAGCGGGAGTAAACATAGCTGAAAGAAGGACTTCCCCATGGAAAGCCCTTCTTTTTATTCGTGCGATTAGCTCTGCTTGCTTTTTTGGGGCTTGAAAGAAGGGCAGTTTCCAGACATGCATTCTTCGTTATTGCTTAATTCGTCGGCTTCCTCGGCCTGACACTGTTTGTTCTTGTTATGGCAGCAGTCTTCCAGGTTGCATTTCATTGATCTCACCACCTTTCTCACCCTATTGTTGCCTTGATTGGTAAACCTTATACCATTTCGGATCCGTTATTTAAAATCGTTTAAAAAAATTGTTATTTATTCTTAGATAAGCGCAGATTGTATTTTGCATGTGACATTAAAAGACAAACTTCTTCGGAGGAAATATTTCTCTGGATGTCAAATACAAAATAAAGTGTAACAAAGGGGTAAGGAGTTGAAAGCCATGTTTATACAGAGATTAAGCAAACTGATTCTGAAAAAACTTGCACTGATGGCTGAAGAAAACGGCACCTTCAAATTTTATGTTTCCGACGTTGAGTTGTATTATATATTTGAAGATTTTGATCCCAAGAAAATCAATCTTGCTGTTGAATATCTCAGCGAGAATAACTATATTAGGCTTGAACAAACCTCATCGAGCTTCAATATCTGCCTGAATACCACGGGGTATGACCGGGCTACGGACAGGCAGATAAGCCTTCTTTACCATTAAGAACTCATAAACAAAACCGTTTTTATTAAGAAGCTGCTTTATGTTAAAGGGGCGCCTGCTTTTTTGGTGCGTTTGTTTTTGTTTGAAGGCAGCAGCGGGCAGGATTATAAAAATAATCAAAGTCGGGCAAAATTGGGTTGCTGTCAGGCAATGTTAATTTTGCTTTAAGGGAAGGATTAAGAAATGAAGAAGACAATTTTCTTGTTATTGATTGCGTCTGTAGCGGCGCTCTCCGTAACAGGGTGCAAAAGCCCTTCGCTGTTCTCCAACAAGATACAGAAGCCAGCCGGAGAAATGGGCAATGCTGAAAATTACCCTGATGAGGTGAAGACGGCAATTGAAACTATTAAACCAATGCAAGTTGGAATGGCGGTATACGTAGATAAAAAGACCTACCTCATCGTCAGCTACGGCGAGAAACCTACCGCAGGGTATAAAGCTTCGATTACTTCAACTGAAAAGCAGGGGGACAACCTTATCGCAACGACAGCGCTCAGCGTCCCAAATCCGGGGGCGCAGGCAGCGCAGGTGCTTACTTACCCTTATGTTGTTAAGGCGGTTGACGGCTTTTTCAAGGAGGTTTTTTTCAAAGGTCCTGCAGGTGAAGAATTTCCGCAGGTAGTTGGCTTGAAAGGAAAGCTTTCTTCTATTGATCGATCCAGCAATAACAATATCATAGCTTCATCGCTGACGACGGGTCAAAATGGGATTAAAGCAAGGGGCATTGCCCGTGTTTTTGAAGCAACCGTAGGGTACGAGATTCAGGATGATGCGGGGAACAGACTAACCAATGGATTCGTCAATGCTGCTGCGGGCGGTCCGAACTGGGGTTGCTTTGAACTTGTCTTGAACAAATTGCCAAAAGGCGCAGCGAAGCTGCATCTGTTTCAGCCAAGCGCCATGGATGGAAGCAAGCTTGATCTTGTGGAACTCAAGTTGAAATAACGCTTAGATAAATCTTTTTGAACGAGAAACACTTTTGTAAAAAACTCGGTTATTAAATGCCAGGTTTTTTGTTAAGCGGGTTGTGTATTAATATTTGAAAGTTGGCTTGTTAATCAGCTAGAATATTGATAAGTATCCTGAAAATTAATTTGTCTTAGGAAGGCCAACTGCCTACGTGCTTAATAATCGCCTCTTATACTTGTACGAACTCGTTCACCCTCGGGCCCGGTCAAACTCGGCGCTTACACGCCTCAAACAGTTCCCTCGCTTACCCTCGGGTTCACTCGTTCTTTGAATGAAGGATTAAAATCCCACTAAAGGCATTGACCTCCCTTTATTGATGAATTTTCATCATCTTAGCTGGCGTTGCTTAAGCAGCATTTATGTCCACTTAGACGTATATTATGCCTTCTTCAAAAACCGTCATCGTTTCCAGTCCTTGAGAAGTGAGCAGGTATGTGTTTTCAACCCCCACCGCTCCTTCGGGAAAAACGAATTTGGGCTCAAGGGCGATGACCATTCCTTCTTCCAGGGGAGTATCAAAACCATGAGCAAATACGGGCAGTTCGTCGAGCTCAATTCCGATTCCATGCCCGACAAATGCCACAGGATCGGGAAATCCCATGAAATGCTTCCCGAAAGGGCTTTCATCAGCTGTCTGTCTGGCCAGGTCGTAGAGCTTTCCACTTGCTACTCCCGGTTTCGCCGCCTTTTTCATTCTTTCCAGAATATCCAGCGCGGCTTTCTGAGCCCTGGTCAGGTGGTCCGGGAGTTCTCCGATACAAAAAATCCTGGTCTGATCTACCATGTACCCGTCGTGAACAAACCCGTAATCCACAAGAATGGGCTCATTCCTGCCAATCGGCTTGTCGCAGGCTCCCTGCGCATAGGCCGGGCTGACCCCTTTTCCTCCCACAGCGCCGTCAAAATAGCTTGGAACAACGTTCCGGCCGGAACAAATATGAACAAAAACAAGGTCCTGGTTAAACCCGCGCACTCTCAGCAAACCGGCATGACCCTTTTTGCGGGAGTACGACTCGATTAATCCTGCAAGTTCAAGTTCAGTGATTCCTTCCTGCAAAGTTTCCCTGATCATGGAAAATACTTCGCCGTGAAATTCCGCGGCTTCTTTCAAAATCTGCAGTTCGTAAGCAGACTTAACCATCCTGACGGTGCGCATTAAAGGGCTTGCGTCCACTATTTCAACAGGGCTGAAAAGCTTTTGATAGCGAAAATATTGTGCTGCGGGGAGCACGTCCAGTTCAAAACCGAGCTTTTTTATGGGTCTGCGGCTATGAGATTGTAAAACTGCAGGCATTTCTTTAAGGCTTTCCAGGCGGGTAATTGTCTCCAAACCGGATTCTTCTGCAGCGCGCTCAAGAGTCTTTTTGACCAGCAGCGCCGGCCTGCCTTCTGCAGGGATAAACAGGTGAGAGCGCTGGATCGTTCCGGAAAAATAAAACAAGTCGGCGTTCTGGATGATTACCGCCCCGTCAAGGCCGTGCTGTTTTAATAATTCCTGGAGTTTTGCCCAACGTTGTTCCAGTTCTGACTTAGGAGTATAACGCAAATTAAAACCTCCCCATCCCAAAAAAATGTTTTCTCCTTATAACTTTGTACATCGTTTTATGTAACTGATTATACCATTTATAATTTCATTAGAGATGAATAATTTGCGTAACATAATCTTAGCCCCGGAAAAACTGGCTTAATGCGCAACATTAATTCTTTAGTAGATTAAAAGGCTTGGCAGCATTGTGATCAGGTCTAACCGTTTGCTTATGGTGATTGTAAGTTTTCTGATCGCCTTTCGGACTAAGGTATAAGTATCCTGTACAGTGTCGGCGCCCAGTACATAAGTGTTGCCGGTCACTTTATCCTGGACTAAATCCGTCCGTCAGTCAAATTAAAATGGACTAAGAAGAATAACCCTGTTGGTTACAAGACCAGCAGGGTTTTGTTCACATAGGTGGTAAATTCATCATAAAAGGAGTGGGTAAATAGTAATGCCCTTTTGGCTGGCATAAAGACCTGGCAGTCAACAACCAAAAGGGCTACCCACTATGTGTGATGATAAATTTACCATATTTTTATCCACATAGCAAAGCGTGGACTAAGCAAAAAGCGATGAATATAGGCCAAGAGATTGAGGAATGTCCCTATTGCTTGGCCATTCAAAGTTTGGAGTATAAATCAATGGCCACAGTTTGGCGCTGGGATCTGGAACTCCCTGGCGACTGGCAGTTCCCCCAGTGGGAATCCGTGCGATTATTTCCAATTCAGATTCACCAACCGGTTTTGCGTTGCAGCCAGTGCGGTGAGCACATTAAAGTAATTCCCTCGTTTCTTCAGCCGGGAACCTCGAAAAAAAAGAAACACCTGGAAGTCCAGTTCTCCTGGTAGACTGAAAATGGTCCAAGCACCTAAAGGGAGGAATGCGATGAAAGAGAAGGACAGTACACCCCAGGATCCGCCCCAAGAAGGAACAGTCCTGGCTTTACCCTGCCACAAATTAGTGGAACACCCATTGCGCCTGGCTTACTACAACCAAACACATCTAGCCGGTTTAACTCATTTCATTAAAGTAAGCGGACTCTTGGAGCCGATCCTGGTCCAACCCCTGGAAGATGGCAATTACCAAATTCTAAATGGCCATTACCGGGTTCGGGCCGTACGCCGGTTAAGGCACAAAACGATCCTGGGCCGTACTTATCCCTGTGATCAGCACAGCGCCCTGATAATCTTTTGCACATCTAATTTGCTCACAAAAAATCTAAGTGCGCTGGAAGAGGCTATGATGATGCAGGGACTCATTAAAGAAGGCGGCTTTAGTCTGGCTGAGGTTGGTAAGCTGTGGGGACACAGCAAATCCTGGGTCAGCCGCCGCCTGAAACTGCTCACCGCACTTGACACCTCGGTGAAGCGAGCACTGAATGAAGGCGATTCTCAAGACCCCGCCTGGCCCAGGAGTTGGCCCGGTTGCCCCGGGGCAACGACCAAACCAGAGTACTGGCTTTGGTTAAACGATACTATTTGACCAAGGACCAAACTGCCCACTTAATCGACTGGTGGCAAAATGCCACGGAAGAAGAGCGCCGGCAACTGGAGGAAAAAGGCGGCTTCCCACTGCCACCCCCGGTCCGCTCAAACACCGTGTATGTTGATCAAGGTCGCTACACGGCAGAGTTGCTGCAGCGCTCTACTTCAAGTATTGATCAGTTGACGGTTTTCCTTAATCAGCAGCACCCACCTTTTCGGTGGTGGCCGCAATGGCTGTGGCTGGCCGATACGAAGGGTCCCAATTTATATGTTGTTGATCCGGATCATTCGAACCGGACGAGGCTTGCCAAGCCGATTGTGTTCATAGACGACTATGCCCGTTTTGTGGTGGCTGCCTGGTATGTGTTTGAGGATAATGAACTCTTGGTCATGCATCTGTTTAAGGGAGCTGTTGATACCTATGGCATTCCGGACAGTCTGTATGTAGACCGGGGTGCTCCCTATATGGGCAAGTCCTTAAAGCGAGCTGCTACTTTGCTCGGCTGTAAGATTATCCACACGAGACCCCGGGATTGTTCTGCCAAGGGCAAAGTTGAACGGATCATGCGCTCGTTCTATGAACGGCTGGAAACTGAACTGGCCTTAATCCAGTCGCCCCTTACGATTGAACAGGCGAATGTTTACCTGGCCGCCTTAATCAGTCAGGACTATCACAAAAGAGTTCACTCGGAAACCAACCAGACACCGATCGATAGGTTTTTTCAATTCCCGGCCCATTACCGCCGGTTCGTCTCCACCGAAGCCCTCACCATGATTTTTTTGCCTTGTACCCGTTCCAAGGTTTCCAAAACCGGCCTAATCCACCTGAACAAACAAGCAGTACCTGGTGCCGGATGTTAAGCTTTACAAAGAGTGGGTGGAGGTGCGTTTCGATTCCTTGGAGCAAAGTAAAGTCTACGTCTGGTGGCGGGACCGTTATTATGGCGAGGCCTGGCTCTATGTGCCGGAAAACGATTATGTAAAGCGCGAAGAATACCTGGCCAGGCTTCAGCAATTAGCTCAGGCGCAAAAGATTGAACCACAGTTGGACCAGATCTATGTTCCCCCGTATAACCGTCTGGAACGCCAATTGGCCAAGTACCGCCAGGAACTGGCCGAACAGGAGTTAAACGATGCTCTTACCCAGACTCTGGTGAAAAAAGAGCAAATTAAAGCTGAGCTTACCCCATTGGTTAACCCAACTTTCCCCTCAAAAACCCCGAACTCCCCTTGCAGCCTCGATTCGTCAAAATAATTAGGCACTACATTCTGCGGTACAAAACCGTATGTTTGTTTTTCAGAGGGTCCTTGATCCCAAGTTTCTTATAGATATCTCGTCGCTCTGGTTCCGGCTGGCTGGATAACCGGA
>DFZT01000010.1 GCA_002382755.1 Firmicutes bacterium UBA4049
GATATCATAGGTTTGTTGACTTAGGTTTATAGATAAGCAGCCGCATAGCGTTTAAGATCACCAGTAAAACACTGGCTTCATGTACCAGCATCCCCGAAGCTAAAAATACATATTTGCTCAACACGCCCGCAATTAGCAGCAACACCACCGCTATGGCAAAGGCAATGTTTTGCTTGATATTTGCCACCGCAGCCCTGCTGAGACCGATAGCGTAGGGAACCATAGCTAGTCTGTCCGCCATTAATATCACATTGGCAACTTCAACGGTTACATCGGTGCCTGCCGCACCCATCGCCACACCTATATCGGCAGTGGCTAGGGCCGGAGCGTCATTTATACCGTCGCCTACCATCGCGATTACATTGCCCTGCTGCATATATTTGTTTATTACTTCCACTTTCTGTTCCGGCAAAAGGCCGGCGCTATATTCGTCCAAACCCAGTTCACCGGCAATTGCCGCAGCAGTGCGTGGGTTATCACCGGTAAGCATAATTGCCTTGATGCCTATTTTCTTTAGTCTGCCGATTACCTCGGCCGCATCTGACCTTAACTGGTCGGCTATGGACACTACACCGGTAACCTGGCCGCCCTCTGCGATGATAATCGCGGTACAGCCCGCTGTCTCCTGCTGCTGCAGGTAATTTTCCACTTCCGCCGGTATGGTAATGCCCGCTTCTGTTATTAAAGCCCGGTTTCCCACCAAAATATTTATACCGGATACATGGCCCGAGGCGCCCTTACCAGGGTACACTTGGAAATCCTCCGCTGGTTTAAACTGGTTGCACGCTTCACTGACGATCGCCCTGGCCAGGTGATGTTCAGAATGTGCTTCCACACTGGCCGCGCTGGCCAATACCTGGCTGCTGGTACCTACAAATGCTTTAACCTCTTTTACCGATGGCTTGCCATGGGTTAATGTACCGGTTTTGTCAAAGGCAATGACATTGACTTTTCCTGCCTTTTCCAGGTGTTCCCCGCCTTTAAGTAGTACGCCTCTCCTAGCCCCGTTGCCAATGGCCGACACTATGGATACCGGTGTGGCGATGACCAGTGCCCCGGGGCACGCGATGACCAGCAGCGTCAGAGCCATTTCAATATCTCTGGTGAATAAAAAGACGATAACCGATAGCAGAATTATACCAGGGGTGTAATATCTGGCAAAATTAGCCAGATATCGCTCGGTTGGAGCTTTGCTTTCCTGTGCCTCTTCGACCAGGGTTAATATCCTGGCAAAGGTGGTGTCTTCGCCGGCTTTTTCAGTTTTAACCTCCATGTAGCCCACTTCATTGATGGTACCACTGTAGACCTTATCGCCCGCCGTTTTACCCACCGGCATGGGCTCGCCGGTTACATGCGCCTCATTAATTGTGCCGTGGCCTTTTATTACTATGCCGTCCACAGGTATTTTAGCCCCTGGCTTGATAACCACAATATCTCCCGGGATCACCTCGTCCGCCGGTATTTCCCGCTCTTGGCCGTCCGCCAGCACAATGGCAGTTAAAGGAGCCATGTCCATCAGCTGCTTGATAGCCTGCCTGGTTTTGTCCAGTGTCTTTGCTTCTAAAAAAGAACCCAGGGCAAATAGGAAAGTAACCGCGGCAGCCTCCCAATATTCGCCTATAATGATTGCCCCTATGGCGGCCACGGTAACCAGCGCCTCAATGCCAATGATTTTAAATTTAATAGATGTATAGGCAGTTTTGACAATGGGATAGCCGGCCACCGCTGCAGCCACAACCATTAATACCAGATTGGGCTGCTGATATCCTAATTTAGCTGCCAAGTAGCCTAATAGTATTAAGGCTCCGCTTGCCAACACTGTGATAGTTTTGCTGTTTACCATTTTTATCACCGATCGGCTTCTACTTTAGTTTAGCGTTATAACCCATCTTCTGTATAGCCTTGATAATTTGGGCAGGAGAAATTACCTCCGCATCGTAGGTTATTTTGGCTTTACTGGTGTTGAAGAATACTTCCGCTTGCTCGACTCCCTTCGTTTTATTCAGCATAACCCCAACATTTTGCGCGCAAACCGGGCAAGCTAGATTTTCCAATTGCAGCACTAACTTTTCCAAAATATATCCCACCTTTCTTATCTTAATATAGCAGGATCAAGCCATTTACACATAATAATTCACATAATAATTCACATAACTCTTGTCTTCAACCGACGTTGCTTCTTTTAGCATTTTTTAACCCCAACAGTCTTGGAAACAGGACATTATTCTCTATATGTATATGCTGGAATAAGTCGTCCTCCATTTCCTGGAGCTTGGCGTAGGTCGATTCAAAGGTCATGCAGGCATCTGCCGGTATCTTATAATCATCAGTCACTATCCTTAACTCTTTCATTATATTTCCCGCACCTGCATGCTCTTCTTTTAATTCATCAATGATTTTAATTGCCTTATCCAAGTCGGCCTCATCATTACTGTCTAAATATTCTCTGATTGCTGGATATTGAATAGTTTCTTCTTTGACTAAATGTGATTCTAATTCCGTCTTTACAGTGTTAAACAACCTGTGCGCTTTTGAAAGTTCTGGATGATTTGCTCCGTGTACTTTTAGTATTGTAATTACCAAACGACCGATCTTGGGCATTTCTGCCCACAAATATGCATGGTGCTTGTATAGAATCTGCTCAACTATCTCCTCTGTTGAGGCTTCTCGCCAATCCTTATCATTTGCTCCCGGATTTTCTGCAATATTTTTGTATAACTTATTCAATCTGTCCAATACTTCAGTCTCATCGAGCTCTTGTTCTTTAATAGCTGTTATCAGAGACCTGTTTCCGCCGCAGCAAAAATCAATTTTATATGCTTTAAATACATCTGCAGCTTTTGGAAACTCAACCACGATCTCGCCAATATTTTGTGAACTGTTAAATTTGTTCATTTATCATTTCTCCCTATCTTAAATTTTTATTGCAGCATAAGATTTAACTCAAATCCTTGCGTTGGGTCTATTTTTGAGTGATACATTTTTTTATTTTAACTTGGTTAATAATAAAAAATCGGTAACCAATGTTACCAAAATCACAGGTAAAATAAAATTATTACTAAATAAATGATGTCAGTGTCACTCGACCTTTTTCAATGAAGAATACATTATAAAAGAATACATTATAAATTGTAAATTCATATTCAGTCTGACAATTGGGTATGGAGAACAGCTTTATCCTTAATCCAATTCTTTGCAGAACGCTGTGAACCGCTGTTCCAGTTCTTTCCAGGTGTTATTTGCTGCGTTGACTGGCGCCTGATGATGTTGTATATCTTCCAACACCAAAAATCATTTTAAAATAAAATCAAGGACTGTGGGAATATTTACAGCCCTTTTGTTTTTGGGTGACGTGTTCACCGTGGTAAAGGAGTTTCGAAAACCTCTTTAGGAGCCGATAAACTAAGATAAAATGGGAAAGAATTAGGAATACAACCCAAATTAGTTGTATTCAGCCTAAAATAGCTGTGTACTTTAGAGTTCATAAAGAGTAATATTTGCATCGGAAAATTTAATATAAACGCTGAATTCATCTGAAGCGGGGGAACCAAATTTGGGGTGAATCCACATTTTTTGTGGTAGGGTTACACTTCGATCCGAATCCGGCAGCTAACCTCGCAAGCGTTGAAGTGCTGTTCCGCTGCATTTGCGGGATTATTTCTTATGCAACCGACTAACGGCACTTTTGTCGTTAGTTTTTATATTTAAAGTCAAGATTAGCAAAAAAAAGAAAAAGACTCGGAGGTTTTATATGAGACAGTTTGCAGTAATCGGTCTTGGCAGGTTTGGATCTGCCGTCGCCATTACCCTGGCTAAAATGGGTTATGAAGTTTTAGGCATTGACGTTAATCAAGAACGAGTCAATGAGATGGCGGAAACCATAACCGAATCCGTTAAGGCAGACGCTATTGACGAGCAGTCTTTAAAAGCTCTTGGCATTAGAAATTTTGATGTTGTTATTGTTGCCATCGGGAGAGATATCCAGGCAAGTATTCTCACAACTGTAATATTAAAGGACATGGGTGTAGGCAAAGTAATTGCCAAAGCACAAACCGAGCTGCACGGCAAGGTTTTGGAACGTATCGGGGCGGACAAGGTCGTCTTCCCCGAACGTGACATGGGTGAAAAATTAGCCAAAGTACTTGTATCTGAAAATATTATAGATGAAATAACTCTGTCGCCTGAATATGACGTGGTAGAAATGGCGGCGCCTAATATCTTTTACGGTAAAACTTTAGAAAAATTAAATGTCCGCAATAAATATGGAATAAGTATTTTAGCTATTCGCAGAGGTTCTGATATTATTGTTTCGCCCGATGCAAAACAAATTATTTCTGATAGAGATATTTTGGTAGTTATAGGTAAGAATGAAAAAATACGAAGATTTGAGATCCTTGACGTATAGAAATATTTGGAGGAATAGATGTGGCAAATACAAAGAGGCTTAATCCTCCTTTCTACGTTATTTCAGGTTTTGCAATAGTAATTTTAATTGGAGCAATACTTTTAGCCTTGCCCGTATCTGCTTCCTCTAAAGAAAGCTTAAATTTTCTTGATTCATTGTTTACGGCAACTTCCGCAGTATGCGTAACAGGCCTTGTTGTTTTTGATACAGGAACTGTTTACTCTCTTTTCGGCCAAATTGTAATTATGATTTTAATACAACTTGGCGGATTGGGGTTTATGACTTTTGGAGTGACTGTAGCCGTCTTATTGGGGAAAAAAATTGGACTGAAGCAGAGGCTGATAATAAAGGAATCTGCTAATGCAATCTCAAGAGCCGGTTTGGTTAAACTTACCTTGAGCATACTTCTGATTACAATCATTTTTGAGGCGTTGGCAACCCTTATCCTTACCATTTATTGGTCTGGTGAGATGGGCTTTTTAAAAGGTTTTTATTTCGCTTTGTTCCATTCGGTTTCGGCTTTTAATAATGCAGGTTTTTCATTATGGCCGGACAGCCTGACCCGTTATGTCGGAGATCCTGTAGTAAATCTTGTCATAACCGGTCTGATTATTACCGGTGGTATCGGTTTTGCGGTTATAATGGATATTTGCACAAAACGCAGGTGGAAGAAACTGTCCCTGAATTCGAAAATTGTCCTGATTACAACAGGATTGCTTTGCATGGCGGGTTTTGGCTTTATTCTGATTCTGGAATCATTTAATCCGCAGACTTTCGGGCAATTTAACACCAGTGAAAGGTTGTGGGCGGCTTATTTCCAGGCGGTCGTTCCCAGAACAGCGGGATATAATACCATTGACATCGGGAAAATGTTAGCCGCTTCTCAGTTGTTTATCATTTTTTTAATGTTTATAGGAGCTTCCTCCGGTTCGACGGGCGGCGGAATTAAAACAAACACTTTTGCAATTTTAGTAGTGTCTCTTTTTGCAATTATTCGGGGCAGGAGCGAAGCAACTGTTCTGAAAAGAACGATCAGTACCGGGATTGTTTTAAGGGCGGTTGCCGTCATTCTAACATCTATGGGAGTGGTTCTGACTGCTACTCTGCTATTAACCATTACAGAGTACAGTCTCCAAGGGGATTTTCTTGCAGAATTGTTTGAAGCTACTTCCGCCTTTGGAACTGTAGGTCTTTCCATGGGCTTGACAGGCAATTTATCGCCGATGGGTAAAATTATTATTATTTCGACTATGTTTATAGGCCGTTTGGGACCCTTGACAATGGCTTATGCGTTATCTCATAAAGATGTCAAGGTAAAAGTAAGTTATGCTGAAGAGAAGGTGTTGATTGGGTAAAATTGCCCGTCACAATACAGTATCAGTATCTTCATGCTGCACATTATATTTTTTGTATTTGTCAATATCTTTAATATGAAATGGAAGGAATGAGATTACTACGTTGCTTTTTTGCAGTAGTCTGTTAGCAATAAATATGCTCGTATTATTATGCAATAGCATCTCCCACTTTTTTGAAACAAAAAACTGGGGTAACAGAACAGTTATCAAATCATTTGGACTGGAGCCGTGTTCTTCAGAATCAATATACTCGATTAGCGGACCTACTATTTCCCGGTATGGGGATTTTTTCACTACCAGGGGTATATCCGTATTAAGCTTCCGCCACTTGTTTCTTAATTTGTCTGACTCTCCGTCATAAGTTTCGATATGAAATGCCTCAACATAAGGCGTAAGATTTCTGGCATAGCGTAATGCTTTAATTACCATTGTATTTATACTGTCTATGGGGACTATGACAAAGTGAATATAATTTGATTTAAAGTCTATCTTGTCAAGGTTGTAATTAGGAATGTCCAGTTCAATAGCAACCGAGGTATAATGATTTCTTATTCTAAGCATCACCCATACCAACAAGGGTATGATTAAACAGACTATCCAGGCTCCCGCGGTAAATTTTGTAACACCTATAATAATTAATACTACAAACGACATTAGAGCGCCGGCTCCATTAATAAACGTCTTGTATAGCCATCCCTTATCCTTTTCTTTTAACCATCGCATAAGAACACCGACCTGCGCCAATGTAAAAGAGGTAAAAACTCCCACGGCATACAGAGGAATGAGCAGGTGGGTTTCCCCCTGGAATATTATAACCAGTACAATTGCTGCGATAGCCAGCATCACAATGCCGTTTGAATAATTAAGCCTGTGACCTCTGACTGAAAGCTGACGAGGCGCAAAACCATCCCGGGCGATAACAGAAAGTAGTGTGGGGAAACCAACGAAGGCAGTATTAGCTGCCATGGCTAAAATAACAGTTGTAACGGCCTGAATTAAGTAGTATATGATACTTTTGCCGAATACTATAGCTGCTATACTGGACAGTATTGTTTGGTTGTTTGAAAGCGGAGGGTGATAAATAGCTGCAAGGTAAGAAACGCCTCCAAAACAGATTATAATTACACCCACCAATAAAAGATAAGCAAGCTTGGCATTGTCTTTTGCCGGTTCCTTAAAATTGGGAACAGAGTCGGCGATAGCCTCCACACCGGTAAGAGCGGCACAACCTGAAGAAAAAGCACGCATAAGGAGAAAAACGGACATTAGACCGGTCCATGAGGGAATATCTGAAATGTACATAACACTTGAGATATCATGGTGAGGATTTTTGATAATCCCGGTAATAATCAAGCTGATTATAGCAATTATAAAAAAATAAGTAGGAAGACTGAAGAGCCTGGATGACTCCCTTATACCGCGTAAGTTTCCTACTACCATTATTATAATAATGAGTATAGCAATAGCTACTTTGTGCTGGAAAAGCGCAGGAATGGCCGACGTAATAGCTGCAGTTCCCGCGCTTATACTTACTGCTACAGTAAGTATATAATCAACGGTAAGTGAAGCTCCTACGATTAGGCCGTAAAATGGGCCAAGGTTCTCCTTGGCTACTATGTACGCGCCGCCGCCCTGGGGATAGGCATCCACAATCCGCCGGTATGAAAAAGCTAAAAAAACCAGCAAAATCATTATTATTCCAGCTATCCTGGGGCTCCATACATATGCGGCTAAACCGAGCGCCGGAACAAGTACCCTGAGCATTTCTTCAACAGCGTATGCTACCGAAGACACTGCGTCGCTTGACAATATAGGCATTCCCCAGAATACGTTAAATTTTTCCCTGCTAATATGTGTATTTGGCAGTTTTTCTCCTAATATTAGGCGTGAAATTTGACTGAACAATAAACTTTCCCCCTAGTATGGAGTTGGGCGTTTTTATTTTTCTCTCAAGAAGCATAAATTAATATACTTATCTAAAATAAATTAAGACTTCAAAAAAGGCAATAATATTTTCTGTTTCTGTACGACGCATTATTTTTACTATTAGTTGACAATGGAGGAACATTATCAAACAGTATCGCACAGGTTGATTTATTCAACCGAAATCAACTTTCAATCCATTGATATACTTCAGCCTGCCAACTAAAATATAAGCAGAGGTGAGGCATATGAAGGAGATCAATATTGCAAAAGTGCTTGTGAAAAAACGCAGGGAGACTGTCGTCTGATTTCACGAAAAAAACGTTCGATTCTGTGATGGAAGACTGCCGCAAAATCATCAAAAAATACTATTCGTGCTTTCCTTTGCTGCTGCAAATGGGGATTCTGATGATCAACCATATCGAACTGCTGAAGGACCCGCATGATTCGGTGCCTTTAATTGAGGAAGCCAGGGCTCTTTTTATCCGGGTTAAAGAGGAAAGCGGCGATATGCCGCTGAAAAAGCAGGCTTTGTTTATGGAAGCCTACTGTAGTCTTGCCGCCGGTGATCCGAATGCCGCGCTGGAGCTGCTTGACGGAACGATTGAAGCGGCGATGCCGCCGGAATTGATCATGGCGTCGGCCTACCGGATGACGGGACGCGTTGGGGAGGCAAAAGCCGTGCTGCAGGTCGGCATTTATCAGAATATCGTTGTTTTGTTTAATTATTTTCCTGCTTACCTGACGCTGTGTACGGACGACCCTTCCAAGTTTGAAGAGGCGCTGAGACGCGCGTTAGATGTGTCGGAAACGTTTGACATGAGGCATCTGCATCCTGCCGTCCTGGCCGGCCTGTATATTTCCGCCGCACAGGGATATATTATTGCTCAAAAAAATCATGAAAAGGCGCTTGATATGCTGCAGCAGTATACGCAAGTAGTAACAAGCGACATATATCCCCTAACCTTGCACGGCGACGCCTTTTTTGATCTTCTGGACAGCTGGCTTGATAAGCTTGATCTTGGGAATGGTCTTCCGCGGGATGAAAAAACGATCAGAAAAAGCATGGCTGACATCATCATTCATAATCCAGCTTTCTCCGAGCTTTCTGACGAACAACGTTTTAAGAATATCGCCGAAAAGCTGCAAAGTAACCTTTAAATAATAAAGAACGCTTATAACAGAAATCAATAAACCTAAAAGTATCAATCCAATACCTGATCGGTGAGGCGCTTTTCTCTACCGGCAAAGGTAAACCGCTTTTTATTGAAAGGACCAAGTTTTACTTGCTTGGTCCTTATTGTTACCTGGTGTAAACGCTTGATATTTTTGTTCAAAATAAGTGTGCTGGATAAGTCTATTGAAAAAAACTTTATGGATGTATATTATGAAGTAAATATACAACAGGAATCAACCTGATTTATTATTACTTTCATACGATTGGCGGGGGTTAATAATTGAAAGAAACTGTAATTGATTTTCATGTTCACCTCTCCCTGTACGAAACCCTTACTGAAGATGCTTTTAACTTCTTTGCGGCAGTTCATCCTTCAAAAGAAGAATATCTGGCTTTTTGCAAAAAATACAGTGATCCTTATGCTTTTTTACAGTTGATGGATGAAAAAGGAGTGGATTACTCTGTTGTATTAGCAGAAATCGCGCCTTTGACAACAGGTGTTGCAACCAATGAAATGGTAAAAGAATTTTGCCAGGCAAGACCCAGACTAATACCTTTTTGTACGCTGAATCCTTATCTTCATCCGAATATGGGTAAAATGCTGGAGGATTTTATATTAAATCAGGGATTTAAGGGACTTAAGCTTTATCCGCCATATAATTATTTTTATCCCAATGACAATTTCATGTATCCTTTGTATGCTGTTGCTGAAAGGCTAGGCATACCTGTTCATTTTCACACAGGCTCTTCAATTTTTGCAAACTGCCGTTTAAAATATGGCAATCCCATTTATTTTGATGATGTGGCTGTAGATTTTCCAAATATGAAAATAATCATGGCGCACGGCGGACGCGGCCCGTGGTATAATGAAGCTTTTACCCTGGTTCGCCTTCATAAGAATGTTTATATCGATGTGGCGGGCTTGCCGCCTCAAAAGCTTTTAGAATTCTTTCCGGATATGGGACGCTTCGCCCACAAGTTTATATTTGGGACGGACTGGCCTGCTGTGGATGTTAAAAAGAACGCCGATATAATCCGGAGCCTTAAGATTTCCCAAGAAGCAATTTCAAAAATACTGGGGGAAAATGCCAGGCAGCTCCTGGGATTAGTTTAAGATGACAGACATCCATGCTGCTAACATAGTTATGTTTTGAGATTGTTCAACCCTGTGGCAGCAAGGCCCGTACGTACGGTTCTGTGAGTAGGGTAATGCTGCAAATTTTATTGCAGCATTACCCTACTCGATTTGGAGTTTTAAGCGGACTTACTTGCTAAAGCAACCGGGCATGCATGAAAAACCAAGTATCAAAAGAATTAAAATCAAGAAAATGATGAAGGAGCCGCTGCCGCAACCGCATTCACCTATTCCATATCCCATTATTGAACCCCCCTTTGCTGGTTAGTTTATATAGCTTATGAATTTTACATAACATATGTTACCATTGTTGGTACAATGGCCCATGCGAACATCCATGCGAACAGAGGTTATATGACACGCAGCTAGATATGCAGGCTTATATGCAATTGAGCAGGCCCCCTGTCAGGGGATAAGTTGCCGGTTCTTTAGACAGAATCTTTGCGCTATCTTATAGAAAAGGTGAAGGAAATTGGCGGCAGATAGGATTCTAAGCTTTGGTGGGTTAAGATGTCCGAAATGCAAATTGCAAAAGCCTCCATTTAACTCTCAGGAGGCCTTTTTATGTGGCATTGTTTGTTTGGCGAAGTTGCTTAAGATAAATTGCTCCATGCTTTCTTATAATTACTGGCCAGTTCCGCTCCTCTTTCCAATGCCTTGAAATTGATTGGGATCATATTCAAGTTTCGTTTGGGCAGGACTTCTTCAAGAGATTTTTCTACGGCGCTTACGGATACCACTTCGGTCAACTCTATTAATGCGCCAAGAATTACACTGTTGGCGACCCTGACATCACCCAGATGCTCCGCTTCCTCGCTTGCCTGGATGGAAACAACGCGGACGTCTGATCTTTTTACACCAAGATTAACCATGGAGCTGTTCACAATAATAATTCCTCCAAGAATGACCGAGTCTTCATAGTTTTTCAAGGAGAGGTTGTTCATCACCACCAGCACGGAAGGTTCGGATATGATCGGAGAACTAATCGGGTGGTCGGAGATAATAACGCCGCAGTTTGCAAAACCCCCGCGTTTTTCCGGTCCATAAAAGGGTACATAGGAGACCTCTTTATTCTCCGATGTTGCCGCTAGGGCAAGCAGTTGTCCCATCGAAAGGGCGCCCTGGCCGCCGAGTCCTGCAATATAGATTTCTTCATGCACTTAGACCACCCCCCGCAGGTGATTTATAAACCCCGAGCGGATAAAAAGGGATCATCTTTTCTTCCATCCATTTGACAGCTTCAAGCGGGGACAACCCAAGGTTGGTAGGGCATGCCGAAAGGGCCTCGACAAGGGAAAAGCCAATCCCGTTGAGCTGCATTTCAAATGCTTTCCTAATCGCCTTTTTCGCCTTGATTATTTCTTTGGGATTATGCAGCGACACCCTTTCCACGTAGGCTACGCCTTCAACCGAGGCAATCAGTTCACAGACCCTGATCGGGTTTCCGTTAATTTCTACCGATCTGCCGAAGGGGGTCGTCTTGGTTACCTGGCCGATCAGGGTGGTCGGCGCCATTTGTCCGCCTGTCATACCATAAACGGTGTTGTTGATAAAAATAGTAGTTATTTTTTCTCCGCGGTAAGCGGTGTGAATAAAGTCGCCTATTCCTATAGCGGCAAGATCGCCGTCTCCCTGGTATGTAAAAAGCACCCGGTCAGGCAGCACCCTTTTAACGCCGGTAGCTATAGAAGGGGCACGGCCGTGCGCAGCCTGAATCATATCAACATTAAAATAGTGTTTTGCAAAAACCGAACATCCGACCGAACTAATTCCAATAGTGCGCCCGTGGATCCCCAGTTCGTCAATGACTTCGGCAACCAGGCGGTGGGCAATTCCGTGCATGCAGCCGGGGCAGTAATGAAAGGGAATGTCCCTCAGGCTATATGGCCTTGCAGTAATTTTTTTCATCGGCCTGTTCCTCTCCTTTTGCTGACTTTCTTCAATTCTTCTAAAATATCTTTGGCCAGCGGAACCATTCCGCCAAGCCTGCCGTAATGGTATACTGGCGCCCGGCCTTTTGCGCCGATTTCAACGTCCTCAAACATCTGACCCATATTCATTTCCACCGCCAAAAAGCATTGGGCTGATTTGGCGATCCGGCTGATTACATCATGGGGGAACGGCCACAGTGTAATAGGACGTATTAATCCGGCCCGGATACCCTGTTCGCGTGCTTTGTCAACTACCGCGCGGCAAATCCGTGAGACCGTGCCGAAAGCCACCAGGGCAACCTCGGCGTCATCCAGCATGTATTCCTCGCAGAGTGTTTCCTTGGCGTGAATTTCTTCATACTTGTGTAAAAGCCTTAAATTCACTTCTTCCATCTCTTCCAGGACAACAAATAGAGAATTAATCTCATTTCTATTCTCGTGATAATCCCTGCCTATAGTAGCCCACGGCCGGGGCGGTATCTCAACACTTTTTTCTTCGTTAATCACTACCGGTTCCATCATCTGTCCCATAATACCGTCCGCCATGACCATCACCGGCATGCGGTACATGTCGGACATGTCGAAGGCCTTCTTCATCATGTCAAGGATTTCCTGTACCGAATTTGGGGCCAGCACAATCGTGTGATAATCGCCGTGGCCTCCGCCTTTGGTTGCCTGAAAGTAATCAGCCTGTGAAGGTCCTATATTGCCAAGGCCGGGGCCGCCGCGCATAATATTCACCAATACGCAGGGGAGTTCGGATCCTGCAAGAAAGGAAAGCCCTTCCTGCATCAGGCTGATTCCAGGGCCGGAGGAGGCAGTCATTACTCTGGCCCCGGCGCAGGCCGCGCCAAAAACCAGATTAATTGAGGCCAGTTCGCTTTCGGCCTGCATGAAAAGTCCTCCTACTTCCGGAAGCCTTTTGGCAAGATAATGAGTAACTTCGCTCTGCGGTGTTATCGGGTAGCCGAAAAAGTGACGGCACCCGGCCAAAATAGCCCCTTCGCCGATAGCGTCATTTCCCTTCATTAAAAACCTTCTCAATTTTCCCGTCCCCTCTCCACTTCGATTACCATATCGGGACATATAATTACGCAAAGGCCGCAGCCGGTGCATTTTTTCTGCTCGGTCACAGATGCGACATGATAACCCATTTCATTAATATTGCTTGCCATAGTAATTATCTTCTTAGGACAAGCGGTAGTACAAAGCTGACAGCCTTTACAGCGTTCCTCCCAAAATGTTACTTTTGCCAAACGCGCTCCCTCCCAAGTCCCTTAATTCATTTTAGATTTTTCACCAGGGCGGCTTTATATAAATGTCCATTGGCAGCAGCGGCAGTTCTACTGCTGCAAGATCAGCCAGATCCCTGCGAATACTAAGGAAATCAACCGGCAGGCCAAGTTCCTCCGATGCTTTCATTATAATTTCGTGCCCGTTCATCACGACTTCTATGTCCGTTCCGCTGCCGAGGTTTGGGTTGCTGACCAGTGCATGGATTTCCATCCTGGATGCGCTTTCAATGCTTTTTTTAACTTTATCGATTCCCCTAACATCAGTTGTCATCGGCCGGTATGGATTAACCACTAAAAAAAAACGGTGGCCGTCCTCAGGTATATTTTCCCTGAAACGGCTCAGCGCCATTGCACCCAAATCGTCACCGCCTATATCCAGGACACCGTAACCCTTTCCTCCTTGAAGCACGCTATATATGCCGGGGGATAGGGCAGGAAGATCCGCATAGGCCAGTTCTTCTCCGGGGGATATCATGGCAATGCCTATCTTTTCCAGGCTTTTTTTAGCAATACCGGCTCTGAAATAATGATTTAGAATATCCAGATCTGCTATTGTTACAGGAAAACCGTTTTGATGAAGATTAACAGCATAATTCAGGGCAACTTCTGTTTTCCCACTTCCAAAACCGCCAGCGAACAGGCTGAGTTGTTTTTGCGTTTTCATGACTGCCTTTTTTCTTTTTTTAAAGGTAAATTTTTTTAAAGGTAAATTTATTCGATATTTCCCTTTCTTCGACGCGGGTTTAACAAATTCCTCTGACTTAACTTAAGAACAATTCAAAAACATAGCTGAAAGTATAAAAAGCCTCCTTTAATGTTTAGGGAGACCTTATTATTTATTAACTTATTCAATTGGAAATATCCCTACAGTTCATCTATTTGCTGCTGGATCAATTCAACGTGCTTCTTGAGAAGTTGGATTTGCTTGTTGATGTCTTGCTTGTCTTGTTCGTTTTCCTTATTGCTTTTTTCCTTAAAAAGAAGTGGTTAATTTGTCGTTTTTTAATACATAAAATTTTTCGGAAGGTTAAAGAATAAGTAAAAATAGTAACTATTCAGGCTGTTAGGCTGTAGACAATTAGGCTGT
>DFZT01000037.1 GCA_002382755.1 Firmicutes bacterium UBA4049
CAAGATTCATTTTCGTAATAAAATACGCAATTCTTTTACTGCATACCATGACGGTTCGTCACCTGTTCATGACCGATTTGGTTTAAGATATGGAATTTTTTTCTTTTCTTTTGTCAGGCCATTATTTTCCGACCTATTTTTTAAACGCAGCAAAAAAACAGGCTTCCAAAAGAAACCCGTTTTTTCTTTATTAAGGACTTAAACTTTCTTATTGCAACAATTTGTTGATTTCATCAATTTCTTTTTTATTCATTTTAAAGCCCCCTACAATGCCCGGATTACTTTTCTTCGCTCTCTTTTTTCTCCTTCATGGCTCTCCAGACCTTCTCCGGAGTAAGCGGCAGGCTGGATACCCGGGCTCCTGTGGCGTCATAAACAGCGTTGGCAACACAACCCAGTGTCGGGGTAGTGGCGCCCTCACCGACTTCTTTCGCTCCGTAAGGTCCGTTGGGTTCGTAAGTATCCAAAATCATTGAATGCACCGGCGGCATATCCAGCGCGGTCGGAAGCCGGTATTCAGCGTAGTTCCCGTTGAGCAGTTTTCCTTTTTCATCAAACATTACTTTTTCCCAGAGGGTCTCACCAATACCCATAGCAAAAGCGCCGTGTACCTGGCCGTGCAGCAAATTGGGATTGATTGCGACACCGCTGTCGTGCACGTCCCACGTATTAAGAACCTTTACTGCTCCGGTTTCTTCATCGACAATCACCTCGGAAACCTGGGTCGCGCTGCTGTAGGCCGGGGACGTGCCCACTGCTGCCCCTTTGTGCTCGCCGCCCAGTTTTCCGGGGTGGTAGTAGCCGCGTCCGATTAATAAACCGTTTTTCACAAAATAAGCACGTGCCACTTCGGCAAAGGTTATTTTAGCAGCCGGTTCTTGCTTCACAAATACGATTCCTTCCTTGCAGTCAAGTTCTTCCGGCATCAACTTGCCCGAGCGGTAACCGCCATCCTCCTTGACTTTAATCATTTCCGCTGCCATCTCAAGAATTTTTCTCTTGATATCTTCTCCCGCTCTTTTTACCGCCCAACCGGCCATCAAGGTCTGCCGGCTGGCGTAAGCGCCAAAATCAAGGGTAGCCAGGTCGGTATCATGGGACACGATAGATATATCGTCGTATGGATAACCCATCCCCTCGGCGGCCATCTGTCTAAGCACCGTGTCGCTGCCCTGACCGATATCGACTGCATTGGTATATACGATCGCATGGGTACCGTCGTCATACACTTTGATCATGCCTATCGAGTGCGGCAGGTCGGTCCGGTACTGACAGAAACCCGCGCCGGAAACGAAACCGCCGTTGCCGACGCCAATGCCTCTGCCCTTGGGCATCTTGCCTTTCTTGTCTTTCCACCCGGAGGCATCCCGTGCCAGTTCATTTGCTTCTTTCAAGAAATATGATTTTAGTTCATATCCGTTTGGTGTTACATCACCGGATTTGCGGGCATTGATTATACGTATCTCAATCGGGTCTATACCGAGATCTTCTGCTATGTGATCCAAGTGGCTTTCAAAGGCGTAGCGCGGGTGCGGCTGCCCGTGTCCCCTTTGTGCGCCGCAGGGCGGCAGGTTGGTTACGTACCGGTACGCGTCGAACTTGTAGTTATCGAAATTATACAACACGGTCAGCAGGGCTCCCGCATAGTAAGACGAGGCAATACCAAGGCCTGTGTACGCGCCCCCGTCTATGACAATCTCATTTTTTACAAATATGATTTTCCCTTCTTTGGTTACGCCGGTGGTGTATTCCATATCCATGCCGTGGCGGCCGCGGCCGTTTAACCAGACTTCTTCCAGGTCATAAGCCATTTTGACCGGCTGGCCAGTCATTTTGGAAAGGATAATGGCTGAAATATCAAGGCCGCTGACATCTAGTTTACCGCCGAAACCACCGCCCACATAGGGAGTGATTACGCGGATGTCGCCTTCTTTCATTCCTAAAATCCTGGCCAGGTGATGCTGTAAGTAGTGGACTGACTGGTGGGCGGCATGAACAATTACTCTTTTCCCTTCCCAGTAGGCGATTGTGCAGTGGGGTTCGATGACACCGTGTATCGTGCGCTGTCCCTGGAAGCGGTCGGTGCGCACGTAGTAGGCTTCTTCCAGTGCTTTGTTACAATCACCGAAATGTTGGTGAATTTCCGTGTTGAGGTTGCGCGGGTATTCTTCGAAGATTTGCGGCGCGCCTTCTTCAGCCGCCTCAGCGGGAGTAAATACTGCCGGCAGCACTTCGTATTCGACTTTAATTAATTTAAGGGCTTCATATACGGTATCTTCGTCAATCGCACACACAGCGCCTATTTTATCACCATAAAATTTAACTGTATCAGTGCAAAATATGTTTTCGTCATAGCGGGCGGGGCTAAGTCCGAATTTTATCGAGGGCACGTCTTTGGCCGTAATAACGGCCTTTACACCGGGCAGTTTTTCCGCTTCGGATGTGTCGATATTCAAAATTCGAGCATGTGCATGGGTGCTGTGAACAAGTTTTCCATACAGCATGTTTGAAAATTTGAGGTCGGCGGTAAATTTGCCGCGCCCGGTCACTTTATCCAGCACGTCAGTTCTCTGAAGGTTTTTCCCTACATAGGAATGTTTTTCGCTCAATGTTCCCATTCCTTTCTTTATTGATTTTCAGCTGCGTCTAAAATTGCCTTGACGTAATTGACATATCCTGTGCAACGGCACAGATTGCCTGCTATAGCCTCGCGCACTTCGTATTCGGTTGGGTGGGAATTGCGATTAAGCAACGCTTTGGCCGACATAAGTATGCCTGGAGTGCAGTAGCCGCATTGCGGCGCCGAGTGTTCTATGAATTTTTCCTGGAGTATGTCCAGCTTTCCATTTGAAGCGAGACCTTCGACGGTTGTGATTTCCCGCCCGTCGGCATTAATGGTCAGAATCATGCAGGAGTTAACCGGCTTTCCATCCAGCAGCACGGTGCAGGCGCCGCAGTCGGCTTGTTCGCACGCTTTTTTAGTTCCGGTAAGGTCAAGTTCCCCCCGCAAGAAATTTACAAGAAGGCTGTTGGCTTTAACCATCTTTGTATACTCGTTGCCGTTAACTTTTAATGTAACTAAATAACGCTTAACTCCATCTTTATCTGTAACGAACTTTAACATTTTCAGCGCCCCTTTCTTAAGCATGTCCTTCGTCAATAGCTTTGCGCAGTGCCCGCCTGGTAAAGACGCGCACCATGTCTTTGCGGTATTCAGCCGAGCCCCTTACGTCTGTGATGGGCTTGCATTCCCCGGAAGCAATGACACCGGCTTCAGCCAACAGTTCGTCGCTGATTTTCTTGTCTCTCAGGAACTCTTCTGCTTTCTTTGCCCGCACCGGTGTGGGTGAAACCGCTCCGAGTACTATTCTCGCATCTTTGATGGCATTGTTGTCGACTTGAACTGCTGCCGCCACACCAACTACGGCTAATGCGCCAGATGCCCGCAGCCCGAATTTGATGTAATTGCTGCCGGTCATTTTCTGGTCTGGGATGACTACTTCAGTGATAATTTCGTCTTGTGTTAAAACTGTTTTGCCGGGACCGATAAACACATTTTCCAGATCCATGGTCCGATCTCCCTGCACACCCGTAATTTTAACGGTTGCGCCAAGGGCGATGAGTATCGGCGGCAGGTCGGCGGAAGGTACGGCGCTGCCGATATTGCCACCAACGGTGCCGAGGTTGCGCACCTGGTTGTTTGCCATTTGCCGGGCCGCTTCAGATATGGACAGGTATTTTTCATGCAAAAGCTCTGAGTAGACTAAATCGTTGTGGATAACCCCGCTTCCGATAACAACGCCTTTGCCGGGTACATACTCGATTTTTTTCAATTGGTCGATTTTCTCGATGGAGACGAGGATTTCCGGCGCCAACAACTCTTTTTTCATCTTGATGATGACATCTGTCCCGCCGGCCATCAATTTGGCTTTGGAACCAAACTGAGACAATAATTGGCAGGTTTCCTCAATGCTATCCGGCTGAAAATATTCAAAATTTGGCAGATACATGTTTTGATCACCTCTTTGCAATTTTTTCAAGCGCTAAAAACCATAACTATCTTTACTTCCTGTACCACCTCTTCTTATAAAGTGCTAAAATCGTATTTCTAAAGTTCCTTTACGTACCCTTGTTCACTCGGAAATGGCAGTGATCCTTGCATTCGGCTTCATGCTTCAGCTTCACTATTCCCTTACCCGCCCGGACGCACTTTACCAATGAATCTTTGTGGTAAGGGCAAACAACCCAGCCAGGGGCTTCCAGGCTATAACTTTTGCATATGGCGCAGCGAATCCCGTTCTCTGTTGCTTCAAGTTCCGCACTAAATCTCATTTGTCTGCAATTCACGCAATAACAGTACTCCCATTCCTTGATTTTATCGAGATAATATTCTATGCCATGTTTATGTTCACGTTCATGGGCGGCTTTAATAAGAGTCGGGGTTTCATGAAAAGGGTTGACACCTTCGTCTTGCCAACAAATTGCATCTTTTTCATCTTCCATAAAAAAACCTCCGCTTCAAACTCGTTTCCTGCAAGTCCAGCGAAAAGAACCGCTTCCAGAATGTGTTTACCGTCTGCAATGTAGCCCTTGATGCTGTCGTTTCCGACATGTTTGGCAAATCCGCCTCATCCATCACGGACTACTTTGTCAATTCGGATGATTCTTACTATAGAATCAAGTTTGTCTACGTAATCAGTGATTGAATTGTTTTCACGCTACTACTCCTCCTCCTTTATGTTAACTTTTTAACTTTTTACTTTCGGAATGTATTAATGCCTGCACTTCAAGCTGCAATTCTATTTCCAATTGGGCAAACCATATTAACCCAACCCAGACAATCCGGAACCACAAAGGATTTAAACATTTATGCCAAACCAAATCATGTAAATTTTCAGCTTGGAGACATTACAAATGTTACTTACAGAACGTTACTACAAAAATCCAACAGCAGGAATTATCTCAGGTTATTAACTAATTTAATAATAAAAGTAATGAAATAACTGGTCAAATCAAAATAATTACAATAAATTTGTAAATTTTACGACAAAAAAAGAAAAAGGCTTAAACATTTTTCATCTGTCAAGCCTTAAAAGTTGTCCTATTGTTAAATTTTTCTTTATCAGCTTCAACACTAAAGACACGGGCACTTCTTATAATCCCTGTCTTGCTCGTTTAGAACTTACTGCTGTTTAATTTTCTTTCCACTTTGCGAAGATATTTTGGTTCATTATAGACCCGACCTATATGATTAATCAATAATATTATTTGTCATTGGTAATCGGTTTACCCATATATGTCAATGAGTAGAACCTTTTAACTGGGAATTGGCTGCTTTTACCCAGGGTGACAACAGGCGTTTTCTGTTCACATTGGGGTCAACACCCTCACCAGCATAGAACATCAAAATCATATAGGCAGTCATGTCAATTCCCGCATATTCGAGCACTTTGTCCAACAGCTTGTTCGCTGACGCATAGAAAGTCTCCGCCCAGCGCAAGGGGGTGAAACGCTCGCTCCTCTCCGGAAAGAGAAGCCGCATATGGTTCAGCAACCGGTGGCTGACCACCAGGGTGAGCATGGCCACCAACACCAATGATTCTACGACAATAGGATTCTCGCTGGTGATCACGTCCAACTGGTACAGACGCTTCAGTTCCTTAAAAACAAGCACCGAACACCAATGTATTATCTGTCGCCGCTGATACCTCGCCGGTGGCCCCCGGTTGCACATGCCTTTTTTCTAACCGGAAGTGATAAATAAACTGGAACATGTATTTACTTTAAGGTCTTTGAATAATATTCTTTAGCGGACTGATAATCGCCGTATGTGTCAATATCCTTAAACGCAGACTCATTTTCAACCCGCATTAAACTAACTTGACTCTGATGGCGGGCGATTAGCTCACGGGCTCCAATATCTCCTTTTAAATTGTTTAACAACTCCGGGATAAGGCAGGCATTTAAAAGCACAGGATGACCGGGTATTTCCTGAAATTGCGGCCGTGCAATGAGGCATGAAGATTTTTCATAAAATTGAATTAGCTGATCGATTAATAGGGAGGAAATAAAGGGCTGATCGCCCAGAACAACCAGGAAAGCATCGGACTTAGAATTTATCGACTTTATTCCGGAAATCAAGGAAGTACTTTGGCCTATAAGGTAATCGGGGTTGAAAACCGTTTTGACAGGCAGACCTTTTAAAACTTGGTCAATCTCTTCGGACTGGTGGCCTAAAACAATTACAGCTTCACTGACCTTCGATCCCAATACGGCTGAAACTGCAATTTCGATAATTGTTTTTTCACCTAGTTTCAGAAGAAGTTTTTGCCGGCCAATTCTTGTTCCCTGTCCCGCTGCTAAAATAACTGCAGAAATAAAAATGCCCAAAAAGCACTCCCCCGGTAGAATTTAATTACAGCGGCGCACAACAGAAAAGCTATTTTGGATAAAACTTGATAAAATGATACTTTCAATATTACTGTCAGCTCTGAAAATCTCTAACGCCAGGGATCTGGCAACCAACCAGTCCCTTATCGTGTCAATTTTATTAATCAGGGGAATAAACCTCGCCTTAGAAGGAACCCCTTTTTTTAACCCGAAAGGATGAACAACTAATTTTGAAATTATCGCGGTTGTTATTATAGAACCTGGCGCAGCATCACAAATTAGGGAAACCAATTCGGGACGATGGACAAATTCGGTTGTCAGACGCTTGTTTAAGATATCAAGGCCAATAACAGACACTACAAGTGTGGATTCAAGAGGTATTTGAGGCTCATGATGAGCCGGAGCTTTCAAGGATTTTCCGCGGCTGCCGTCTGCTTCAACAACAAGATAATCAACTTTTCCGAGGTTCCACAGCTTATCAATCCACTCCGGTGGGAAACCACCAATTTTTTCTTCAGATATCTGTTCTTTTCCCAGGGCAATCAATTTTTTGGAATTTGTAAGGCTAGAAATTGTCTCTTCTATTTTCAGATAGTTGCCGGAAATAATGTATTCCCCTTGAAAACAAAGCTGTTTCAGGAGCATTTTTGTTGTAGTTGTCAGCGTAACTTTTTTTTTGGACGTGGTAAGTTCTTTAGCCAGGAATTGCAGGGCAGTAGTTTTACCTCCTCCCCCAACAAAAGCTATCAACTCGTGCTCTGAAAGTTTCATTGCCTGTTGAAAAGACGAAGTCGGGTATTCAATTAACAAATCCAGCACCACCCGGAACTTTTTTGCTCAGTACCCTGTCTAGTACCCTGTCAAGCATTGCTTCAAGAACCCCCCCGGCAACTGCCCGGGCTTTATCACTAATTGTACAGCAGTACTCGGGTTTGCATCTGGGATCCACATCTCCTATTTTCATTCCCTTTTTTACAATACATCCATCGGCAACAAGGCCGCGTAAAACACCTTTAATTTGGGTCTGTACCTGGTTGCCTTCGATATAACCTATTATCTGCCCGTTTTCAACGATCTCACCGATAGAACAGCAGGAACCAAAAATACCTTCCTGGGGAGCTTTGATTAGTCTTTGATAAGTGTACCCCTCTACCGGGTGTGGTTCGCCGGTGTCTTTTTGGGGCGTCCCATCCAGGATCACCCTGCCCAGTTCGTGCCCCCTTTTTGTTTCGATTACAGCATAAGCATCAACTCCGGCAATAAAACCAGGACCCAAAGCGATTACAACGTGTGCATCGGTTATCTTTGTACCCGTATTTCGCTTTGCCATAACAGCATCTACCAAAACATCGGGTTTCAAAATATGTACAAGTTCTCCGCGAGGATCAATAAAAACGGGGATAATCCCCTTTTCCAGTAAACTTGAAATATCACTAATTGAACTGCAAAGCACGGCACGTATGCCTTCAACTATGGTTTCACCAGTATAAACGGCCTCGGCGAAAGAAACTTTCCTTCTAACCACAAGAGGCTTATGGAGTTCCGTCATTACTGGAGTAAATCCGCACTTGTACAGGCGGTGAGCTACCCCGCTTGCCAGGTCACCGGCGCCTTTTATTAATACAAGGACATTTTTCAAGTGTATCTACTCCCCTATTACAGGCTCAATAAAAACTTCCATTCCGCCTCCGCAGAGCATTCCCAGAGAAGAAGCCGTTTTATTATCGATCTGAAAACTATATAAATTCGCCTTGCCGGTATCAAGCACGGAAATACCCAGTTGACGAACTTTCTCCTCGATAATCCCGCCGCCGATTGTACCTTTTATTGCCCCATCCGGAAAAACCAACATTTTTGCCCCTGCTTTGCGGGGTGTCGAACCATAAGTTGATATTACAGTGGCCAGGGCGGCCGGCATACACTCTTTAATTCGTGATAAGATAATTTCAAACAGGTTAAGATCACTTGCTGCAGGGGAACTGCCCTTAAGGTAACCCCCCGCTTTCTTACCGTCATCCGGCCTATCCGATAAGGAAAGCCCACTTCCGCCGCGTCTTTCTTTGATTAGCTCAGCAGCTATACTTACGGCAATTTCCTCCGGTGTTTGAGCTCTAATATCCAATCCTATGGGAGCATGGATCTTCTTTATTTTATCGGGTGGTATATCTTTTGCCTGTAAATGTTTTTTGCATATTTCAACCTTTCGCTTACTGCCGATCATGCCCAAATAGGCCATTTCCCGTCCTGATAACATTTCAAGGCAGAACAGGTCAAACTGGTGGCCGCGGGTGGCTATTACAACACTGGTCCATGTATCTATTTTTATATTCTCAAGACAGGCGGAGAAATCGCTGCAAATAACTTCCTGAGCCTCCGGAAACCTTTCACTATTCGCAAACTCCGGTCTGTCATCAATTACAGTAACGTAATACCCGAGCAAATTAGCTACGCGCACCAGTGGAAGGGCTATATTCCCGCCCCCTAAAATAAACAGTTTTTCAATCCCGTAGATGGGCTCAGCAACAAGTGTACAGGATTTTTCTGAATCTCCCGGAAACAACACATCAGCTTTTTCAAGACAATTAGTTTTTCGTGACAAGCCCGCCAGTCTTTTAACTTCCCCGGTAAGCCAGCCTTCCTGAAGATTTCCAGCTTCCTTGTTTCTAATAAATAATTGTTTGCTTCCCGGCGGCGGCAAGATATCTCCCTTGCGGGAAACCAAAGTAACCAATACTGGCCTGTCACCTGTTTTCAGCGCGTCCAGCAAACTTTCATAGAGATGCTCCATACAAGATAACCCCCGTTATCGACATATTGATCTCCAATGGAGAATTTCTTTTTCATTTTAATAGCTCGCCAATATCAGCCATGCAAATCACATGGCTCTTATGAAATGTGGCCTTTTAAATTTACCGCGGACAATTTTGGTTAGATCTTGGTAAAACACCCTGACAACGGCATCTTCCAATTTTACTGTTTTTGTCTGCATTTGGCGGCTTTCCTTTCAGGAAGTCGTTCCATCATTGCCAGTTTTGTTCTTTTTGCCGTTATACTATTTATAGTATATTGCTATCAAAAAAATATTGATTTTTTCAGTCACCCTCAAAATCTTCAAAATGCTTATAGTACAGCTTTTCAAGCATGATTGCCGCCTCTTCCTTAAAGTCGGAATATCTTTTCATTAATTGTTGGGCATTCGAGGTAACTTTTGAGCCACCGCCGCTTGCTCCGCCAACTCTTTTCTCTAAAATATGATACCCCAGCCTTTCTTCAAGAGCGGCAATCAAGCGCCAGGCCTTATTATAAGACATTCCCATCTGTGCAGCTGCACTTCTTAGAGAACCCATTTTCTCAACTTTTTGCAAAATCTCCAAAGGTCCTTCGCCAAAAACTTTTCCGTTATTTTCAAGCCAAATTTTAAAAACAGGCCGCATTAATCTCACCTACTTTATTATAGCCGCCCAGTGCGGAAGATCTGTTATACCCCGCTACAGAAACAAACCCTCCGCAATCGACGTCTATTCCATGGCAAAAAGGCAGTTTGCCCTTTTCTCAGTTTTTAGCTTGACAGATATTTTGCTTTTTGAAGATTTTCCAGAAACATTAGCCAGCAGCTTGACTCTCTTTTTTCTTATCCTGAATTGCCTTCCAGATTTTTTCGTAAGAAAGAGGAAGGCTGTTAATTCTGACACCTATAGCATCGTAGATTGTATTTGAAATACAACCCATGATTGGCGTTGTTGCTCCTTCGCCCACTTCCTTGACTCCCCAGGGACCATTCTCATCAATGGTATCTACCAATTCGGAAACCATAGGAGGTGTATCTAATGATGTAGGAAGACGATATTCACCCAGATTGCCATTTTTAATCTTCCCATTTTGATCAAAGAGCACCTCTTCCCAAATCGACTCGCCCATTCCCATGTAGAAGGCGCCGTGTACCTGGGCGTGCAGCAGCGAAGGATTGATTACTTTACCGCAGTCGTGAACGTCCCAGACACCGAGCAAATCAACTTCACCAGTTTCTTCGTCTATCTTAACCTCTGCAATCTGCGTAGCGCAGCTATATGCGGGTGAAGTTCCAACCGCCGCCCCTTTAAAAGTACCCCCCAGTTTGGGCGGTTTATAGGATCCTGTGCCGACAAGCTGGCCGTTTTTAACAAAATAAGCACGGGCAACATCCGAAAATGGCTTAGACATTTCAGGATCCGCTTTCAAATAAACAATCCCTTCCTGACAGTCCAGTTCCTCGGGCGAAACTCCCATAAGTTCAGCGGCAGCCGCGAGGATTTCTGATTTTATTTCTTCCCCGGCCTGTTTTACCGCAAAACCAGACATGAGTGTCTGCCTGCTTGCGTATGCCCCGAAATCGTGCGGTGTCATTTCGGTATCTCCTGCTACTATACTCATGTCTTCATACCGGATTCCAATTGCTTCAGCTGCCATCTGACACAGCACCGTATTGCTGCCCTGGCCGATATCTACAGAACCTGAATATAAAGTTGCAGACGTTCCGTATTCATTGACCATTATTGTAGCCGACGAATGCGGAAGATCTGTTCTGTAGATTGCATACCCCGCACCAGAAACAAACCCTCC
>DFZT01000021.1 GCA_002382755.1 Firmicutes bacterium UBA4049
GGAGATGGGGCTGATGTCGTCGACAAAGACCACTGAAGAAATCAACCAGGATACCGGGCAAAATGTCAGGGAACCTCTTATCAGCAACATCCAGCGTTATTCCCTTCAGGACGGCCCCGGCCTGCGCACGACCATTTTTTTAAAGGGATGCCCCTTAAGGTGTCCCTGGTGCCATAATCCGGAAACACAGTCGGTCAAACCGGAAATTAACCATTTTCTGGACAAGTGCACCGGGTGCGGCAAGTGCGCCGAAGTCTGCCCCACAGGCGCCACTTATATAGAAAAAGAAAGGGGAGAAGTAAATCTTCGCTTTGACAGGAACAAGTGCACAGGGTGCGGCGCCTGCGTCAAAGCCTGTCTGTACGAAGCAAGACAGTTGGTCGGGACTAAAATGACGATGGATGAGATTATCAAGGAGGCTGTTTCCGACAGGCCGTTTTTCCAGAATTCCGGAGGAGGGGTGACGATCAGCGGCGGCGAGCCCCTGTTTTTCCCAGAATATACAGCAGAACTTGCCCGAAGGCTGAAGTGGGAGGAGGCTGTTCACCTCGCCATCGATACCTCCTGCTATTGCCAGTGGCGCCACCTCGCCGAGCTTGTCCCGTTAGCAAACCTTTTTCTTTGTGATATCAAGACCATGGATCCAGTAAAATATAAAGAGGTAATTAAAGGCGACCTGAAAGTAGTCCAGAACAACCTTGAAAACCTGCTCCGCGCGGGGGCGAAAGTAAGGATCAGACTGGCTATCATTCCTGATTTCAACAATTCGAAGGAAGATTTTGAGGCCTACGCAGGCTATATAGACACCCTGCCGGGGAAGATAGTGGCGGTGGATATTCTACCTTTCCACAGCTATGCTGAAAATAAATACGCCTTATTAGGCAGGCTGAGTAATTACAAGTACAGGGATTTTAAGTCTTTATTCGGGGAGGATGTCGTCGACCTGTTAAAAGCCATTGCTCCGGTTGCCCGCGCTAATAAATTTGAATGCACTATCGGGGGTTTGTCGGGGGTTACCGCACAGAGCCTCTCTTAACAGAAATAGAATCGCTGATATTTTAATTGGTGATATTTTAATTAAAGAAAGGAATTTTAACGGTGGAGGGAACAACTGCCCTTAAAAATTCGGCCGTAATAAATTATGTGCCCGGAACACCGTCTTCTTGTTCAAAGTGTCTCTGGGGGCGCCAGGACTCCAGAGACATGTCCAAGGGTTACTGTATTTCTTACAAAACAAACGCAGATACTGTATGGGTAAGAAAGATCAAGGATTTTCAAAACTGTACCTGTGGGCGTTATGAATACGGAACGCCGAAGGTGGTCAGCAGCATGATGGGCCACTGCAGGGGTTGCCGTGTCTGTACATGCCCGTAACTCACTTACCAAAGAACGTCTTAGATCTGTAAAAGGAGTGTCTTGCTGTGGAAGATGTTTTTGAGAAAAAAAATGTCCAGATTGGCATAGTGCCGGGAACACCTAAACCGTGTGCAAAATGCAAGTGGGGTCGGAAAGATTCCAGAGATCCGGTGAATGGTTTTTGCGTCGGCTACAAGACAAGGGCAGGTACTCCCTGGGTAAGAAAGATTAAAGATTTTAACAATACGACCTGCGGCAAGTATGAAGAGGGGGTTCCGGGCATGGTGGACACCGTACCGCTTCCGGACGACGAACCAGTAAAGATTAATATCTGAGAATTTTGGCTGTTATGGCTTAATATAAGTTTGATAATTGATGGTTTTGTTATAATTACTTATGTTATTAAATGTGCCGTTTTTGGCCCATTTATAATTGAAAGGAGTTGCCTGTTTTGCAGACGCAAAGGAAATCCAGCCAAATTAGTCTCGTTCCCGGAACACCAAACCCGTGTTCAAAGTGCAAGTGGGGACAGAGAAACTCGCGGGATTTAACTAACGGTTTTTGCGGCGCCTACAAGACAAGCTCGGGCACTCCCTGGGTGAGAAAGATCAACGACATTGAAAATACCACCTGCGCCCATTACGAAGAAGGGGTTCCCGAAGTAGTAGTTGTCCCCTTGCCCGGCGAGCAGCTCTGCGGGTGATAAGATTTTAAAAAAGGGCCGGTTCGGCCCCCGAATCTAAAAAAGATTTAAATTTAAAAAAGATTTAAATTTAAAAAAGATTTAATAAGAAAAGGATTGCCGCGGCAATCCTTTTCGCTTTTTTATTACAGACTTAAATTAGACTTTAAAAGTACCGTCAGCACTGCGGGTCTTTAGCCATACATCGCCCGTTAAACTAAAAGGCCATCCTTTTGAGCATCCCTTCGGACACACCTTAAAACATTATTCAAAATCCCCGGCGAAGGCATGATTATGGCAACATCAAGGCTTAGACAGATTAAATAATGTCTAAGCCTCTTTTTTGTTATTAAATATACAAATTTATTGTAGGTATTTTAACTTAACCGGCCAGTTAAATTATTTATTATATGGGGGGAGGGGGGATAGCCTGAATAGGTGAAGGAATAGCCTAAATAGGGTAGGGAATGGCAGTTTGGATACTTTTCCCTCCAGGTACATCAGAGTATTCGGCTGTCAAAAAATTGGACCCGAGAAATTAGAAATAAATGTAAAAGGCATCGTGCAGCGTTAAGCACCAGGGTTTCAATTGTCCAAATTAATTAAAAATACTAAAAATACGGGAGGTGAACAGCTTTATGGCGACCTGTGCACAGTGCAAATCATTTTTTCCTGTTCCCGAGAATGCCGATGATTTTGCACCGGGGAAAGGAGACTGCGTCAGGGAAGTAAAGGATGAAAAAGGCAAGTACTGGCTCTCCAAACCCGTAGTGAGCGACATGGACACAAGTAAATGTCCGTTTTTCTCAGAGAAAGTGTAGCTTTAGAAACCGAAAATTAAAATAAGGAGGTTGACAACATCTATGGCAACAAGACATAAGCCAATTGAGTATCATGGAAAAAATATTGAGTTTCCATATGAGAATCCCGCCGAGGAAGTTATCGATGATGAATATCTCCATGAGCACCTGGCCAAACCGACTACCGAAAGGACGAAGAGACTCAAGGCAAGGTGCCGTTGGAAGCATTGCGCGGCCGGAGAGTTTGTGGATAACAGCGTCAGGGCAGGCATGGAGCGGATGCGCTACTGGACCGAAGGGCATAAGGCATCCGATGGAAACAAGGACGTGATCAAAAGGGCTATCTGCCTGCAGACATTTTTAGAAAAATGTACAGTAATATTGCAGGAAGACGAGAAGATCATCGGCTACCACGCCGAAGAGCCGACAATGGTCCCCCTGTATCCGGAACTTTCCTTCCTGGCCACCCAGGATTACATTCAGAACTCAAGGTATGCCCCGCAGCCGGTGGAAGAAGCCAAGGAAATCAACGAATACTGGAAGAAGCACTCGCTGCTGTCCAAGTGCATGCCCTACTTCGAGCCCTATGAACTTGAACGGATGTACCGGTGGGCCTCAATGGAAGCGCCGGCCTTTGCCACGGGCTTCAACAGCATTGTTCCCCCGTACGAGACTGTCGCTGAAGACGGGCTGTTAAAGAGGATTGAACTCGCCCAGGAACAGATTAACAAGGCCAAGGCCGAACTGGCCGCCCCACACTGGAACGCTCCGGAGAGGCTGCCGCTGCTGGAAAAAATCGACCTCTGGAGCGCCATGATAATGGCCGATAAGGCTGTGATCAGCTGGGCAAGGCGCCATGCCAGGCTTTGCAGGATCGTCGCCGAAAGCTTTGAAACCGACCCCGCAAGAAGAGAAGAACTGCTGGAAATGGCCGAGATCAGCCAGCGGATACCGGCCGAGCCCTGCCAGGGGCTTTGGGACTGCATGCAGATGAAGTGGTATGTCTACCTGATGTGCCACGCCATCGAGCGCTACGCCAGCGGTTTTGCCCACAAAGAGGATAAACTCTGTTGGCCTTATTACAAGGCCAGCGTAATTGATAAAACCTTCCAGCCCATGACCCACAAGGATGCCGTCGAGCTGTTCGAGTGCGAGCGGCTGAAGTGCTCCGAGCACGGCGCCGGCAAGTCACGGGTTAACCGTGAAATCTTCCCCGGCTCCAACGACCTCTTCATCCTGACCATCGGCGGGCTGAACAGGGACGGCTCGGACGGCTGCAACGACTGCACCGACGCTATCCTGGAAGCCGCCCGGAACATCCGGACGACGGAGCCTTCGATTGTGTTCCGCTGGAACCCCAAGGGCCGCTTAAAGACCAAGCGCCTCGTCTTCGAGTGCATCAGGGACGGCATGGGTTTTCCCTCAATTAAGAACGACGCTCTGAATGCCCACCAGATGCTTTATTACGCCAGGTTCAGCCAGAACAACAACGGCGCGACCCCTGAAGAAGCCCACGACTGGGCCAATGTTCTGTGCATGTCTCCTGGCCTGGTCGGCCGCAGAAAGACCCAGAAGACTAGGTCGGAAGGCGGCGGCTCGATCTTCCCGGCCAAGATCCTGGAGATCACCTTGAACGACGGCTACGACTGGAGCTACTCCGATACTCAGCTCGGCCCGCATACCGGCGACCCCAGGACCTTCGACACTTTTGAAAAGCTATGGGAGGCATTTAGAGTACAGTACGAGTACACAGTCAGCATATCCATCAGGGCCAAGGACGTTTCCCGTTACTGGGAAGCCAGGATGCTGCAGCTGCCCTTCGTCTCCAGCATTGACGACGGCTGCATGGAACTCGGCAGAGACGCCTGCGATCTCTCCGAGCAGCCCAACGGCTGGCACAACCCCATCACCACCGTGGTTGCCGCCAACTCGCTGGTCGCCATCAAGAAGCTCATCTACGACGAGAAGAAGTATACGATGGATCAGATGCTTGACGCCCTGTACGCCAACTGGGAAGGCTACGAGGAAATGCGGCGCGACTTCGTCAACGCTCCAAAGTGGGGCAACGACGACGAGTACGCCGATGCCATCATCAAGAAGTTCTACGAGGATATAATCGCCGGCGAAATGAGGAAGATCACCAACTACTCCGGCGGCCCGGTCATGCCTGTCGGCCAGGCGGTAGGCCTCTACATGGAAGTCGGCTCACGCACAGGCCCGACCCCGGACGGCAGGTACGGCGGCGAGGCTTGCGACGACGGAGGAATCTCCCCGTACATGGGCACCGACAAGAAGGGCCCGACGGCAGTTCTGAAGTCCGTATCCAAGGTCGACTCCACCACCCAGAAGGCGAACCTGCTCAACCAGCGCCTGTCCGTTCCGATCATGAGGAGCAAGCACGGCTTCAAGATCTGGCTGGCTTACATGAACACCTGGTATGACCTGAACATCGACCATGTCCAGTTCAACTGCGTAAGCAACGCCGAGCTGCTGGCGGCGCAGAGGGAGCCTGAAAAGCATCAGGACCTGATCGTCCGTGTTTCCGGTTTCAGCGCCCGTTTTGTCGACATTTCCAAGTACGGCCAGGACACCATCATCGCCAGGAACGAGCAGGATTTTGGCGCCGAGGACTTCGACTTCATAAACGTCAGCGCGGAAGAGCTGGTTTAAGGAGCAGTATTTTAAGATAATTTCAAGTAAAAATTGAATATAAAGGGGTGTTTTACAGATGTCAGAAGTAGTCTCAAAAGCAAAAGAGCTGGCTGAAAAAAGAAAGGTCGGCATGAGAGTCGAATCAGGAACTACCAAGCCGTGTCTTAAATGCAGATGGGGAACTGAAGACCCCACCGATCCTTCCAAGGGGCAGTGCATCGGCTATAGGACCGGAATGGGCGGCATCTGGAAAAGAATGGTCCACGACTATTACAATACAACCTGCGATAAATTTGAAGAAGGCGAAGTAGATTTCCGGGATCACGTTTAATTCCGGGACAAACAACATACACCCTATGCAAAATAGGGTGTATGTTGCTTATATTAAAAAATGGAGGGCAAAAAATGAGCACAGAAAATAAGATATTAGTGCCGGAAGCAGACCCTTTTTTTTATGTCAGCCGGGAAACGAGGAACATAATCGATAAAATAAGGCTTATTTCTGAAAAAAAGCCCGTTAATGTTCTGGTAACCGGAAGGCAGGGCTGCGGTAAGTCTTCCCTGGTCCGCCAGTATGCCGCCGTATACAACATCCAAGGTCGACTCCACCACCCAGAAGGCGAACCTGCTCAACCAGCGCCTGTCCGTGCCGATCATGAGGAGCAGGCACGGCTTCAAGATCTGGCTTGCCTACATGAACACCTGGTACGATCTGAATATCGACCACGTGCAGTTCAACTGTGTGAGCAACGCCGAACTGCTGGCGGCGCAGAGGGAGCCTGAAAAGCACCAGGATCTGATCATCCGTGTTTCCGGCTTCAGCCCAAGGGGCAGTGCATCGGCGGCCACAGGACCGGGATGGGCGGCATCTGGAAAAGAATGATTCACGATTATTACAATACGACCTGCGATCATTTTGAAGAAGGCGAAGTAGACTTCCGGGATCACGTATAATTCCGGGACAAACAACATACACCCTATGCAAAATAGGGTGTATGTTGTTTATATGAAAAAGATCTAATTATTCTTTTTAGATGTCAATTAGTTTCAACGGTGGATGAATTGCCGCGGTTGCGTTGTGTGTTTTTTATCGCCAGCACTGCGGGTCTTCACCCATGATATCGCCCGATAAACCGAAAGCCATTCTCCTGCAGCCGCCGCAGACATACCTTAAATGGCACTTGCCGCACCTGCCCTTTAACTTTTCCCTGTCTTGCAAAAGCTTGATCAGCTCGGAATTCTGCCATATTTCACTAAGGGACTTTTCCGTCACATTGCCGATATCGGTTTCGGGCGCCATCACGTCACCGACAAAGATCTTTCCGTCCGCTCCAATCAGGTATTGCCAGATTCCAGAAATACACCCCACCGGGCTATCCACAAAGTTCCCCGTTTTATTGGGATCGACGGCTACTTTCAGGGAACGTTCATCCTCGCAGATCTGATAGCGGTTTTCGAACAGCACATTATTCCCGCCGTAAAACTTTTTCTTTTCAAACATTATTCTCTGCCATTCCCTGGTCTGCTCTTTGGTCAGCATTAATTTTTTAAGATCGCCGGCCCTGCCCAGGGGAAGCAGCTGGACCATGCCGACTTCGACCCCCAACTCGGCGCAGAATTCAATCAATTCGGGCACTTCATCGAAGTTAACCTGTGAGATGGTGGCGATCAGCCATATGCTCGGGAACTCCTCTTCCACGCAGTTCTTTAACGCCTGGATGCAATTTTTAAAAGTCCCTTTGCCCCTGTTCCAGTCATGGCTTTTTTCCAGGCCGTCAACGCTGATTTTGACCTGATTGACACCCGCGCTGGCCAGAGCGCGGACGTAACGCTTGTCAGTCAGCGCCTGTCCGTGAGTGTTTATGGCTACGAACATGTCATGGTTTTTTACCGCATAATTGACAATTTCCAGAAGATCCTTGCGGAGTGTAGGTTCCCCTCCTCCAAACACAACCGCCTCAGTGCCGGCTTTGGCGATGTTGTCGATGGCCTTGAAGGCTTCCCTGGTGGAAAGTTCGCCTTCCAAGGGCTTATGAGAATCGGCAAAGCAATACCTGCAGCGAAGGTTGCATTCCTCGGTAAGGCTGAACCAGGTCATCAGGGGTTTTGCGTCCTTGACCATATTCTTGAATTTCTGGCGGGTGATATTTAAAAACTCCTCATTGGTTAGGCCTTCGACCATCTTGACGCGCTCGATCAATTTTTACACCTCCCTGGGAGTGTTCAAAACCTTACTTAATTAGTCAACTTTAATTAAGTATACTTTATCTTTTTAAAATATGTCAACAGAATTGAATGTCGCCAAAATAAAAAATTTTTGTTTTTTAAGGTCCGTAATAACCGGCTGTTGTCTGGCAGAGGACGCATTCCAAACCCATTTTCTTTAATGTTTTCCAAATGTCTAACATCTCCCCGGTTGATGGCTGAATGATATCCCTTTGCCTGAATTCAGGGCGGTAGTCCAGCAGGCATACCTGAACAGACGGGTTAAGTTCAATAATGCGGCCGGCAATTTCTTTAACTTCCTCCAATGGGACTAAGGACCGGTTATAAACAATGCCCAGGCCGACAAATATTCTGCCGGCGCAGTTTTTCAGCAGGTATTCCACTCCGGCCCAGGACTGCTCAAAAAGCCTTCGTGAAAAGGCAGGGTGCTTAATACCCGTTACCTTTTGATAAGTTTCCAGCCGGGATGCCTTAAGATCAACCCCTATATCAGTCATGCCGGCGGCAATAAGCTGCTCAATATAATCCGGCGTCAACAGCGCGCCGTTTGTGTCAACATGCAGGTTGATTCCGTCCGGGTTCAAAGTTTTCAGGTTTTTCAGGACTTCGACCAGCCATCGCCTGTTGATTGTCGATTCACCGCCCGTAAAGGCTATCCGTTTAAGGTTGAATTCTCTTGCTTTTGAATCAATAATCTCGGCAGCCCGCTCGGGCGTTAGCGGCGTACCCCGCGAGGAATAAGTGTAAGGCCAGTTCTGGCAGGTTGGACAGCGAAGGATGCAGCCCTGGGTGAAAGCGCCCACTTCGGTATAATAGGGTTTTCCGGAAGCCAGTTGATATTTTTTCCGCAAAGTATGCGGCGTGCCCACCCCTCCCACGGGATGGGCCTTGACAGCTGCTATCTGGCGCAGAGGCGGCATTGCCTCAATCACTTTCCGGTCGGTGATAATTTCCATGCCATCTTTTAAAGGTGTCACGCATGACGGCTTAAGCGCCCCGTCTACAAGCACCGTGCAGCTCCAGCAGCCGCCGGTCCGGCAGGGGGCGTAAACCCGGCCCTCCTCCGGAAAATGGGATATCTTGTATCCCGCTTTGGAAAGCGCCTGAAGAACAGTTAACTGGTCAGTAAACCGGTACTGCCGGCCGTCAATCAGAACTGTTTTGTCTTCGCTCTCCGGGCTTTTTTCCATGTATATCGCCCGGGCCGGGCAGACGGCAAGACAGGCGCCGCACCCTGTGCATCCCTCTTCATAATCAAGACAGTGCAGATAGGTTCCGCAGAAACCGCAGTTAAGGCACAGCTTCTCTTTTTTTCGGGCTATTCTTTTGATAAGGCTTCACCACCTAAAACAGATGGATTTTCTTATATAATAACCTATTCCAGAACGTGCAACAATAAAAAAAGTGCGGGTTAAAAAAGTACCTTTTCCAACATGTATAAACAATTATCGACAGGGTAATAATGAGGTTATTCAGCAAGGAATTTTAACGACAGAACTGGTGGAGGTTAAAGCATGCTGGTGAATAAGGTGGAGATCTGTGGTGTAAATACTTCGAAACTCCCCGTACTCACAGGAAGCCAAATGCGCCAGCTGTTCCAGGCGATGCAGAGCGGTGATCCAAACGCCCGCAGCCAGTTGATCAACGGCAACCTGCGGCTTGTTTTAAGCGTAATCCAGCGATTCTCCAACCGGGGCGAATATGTCGACGATCTTTTTCAGGTCGGCTGTATCGGGCTGATGAAGGCAATCGACAACTTTGACCTTTCCCAGAATGTAAAGTTTTCAACCTATGCTGTTCCGATGATCATCGGTGAGATCAGGCGCTACTTGAGGGACAACAACTCCGTGCGGGTGAGCCGTTCACTCCGGGACATGGCCTACAAGGCACTGCAGGTGAGGGACAAGCTGGTCAACAAATTTTCCCGCGAGCCTTCGGTCAATGAAATAGCGATGGAGTTGAAACTGCCCCGTGAAGAAGTCGTTTTTGCCCTGGATGCAATTCAGGACCCTGTTTCTTTATTCGAACCGATTTACCATGACGGCGGCGACCCTATTTTTGTAATGGATCAGATAAGCGATGAGAAGAACGAAGATCACCACTGGCTGGAAGGTATTGCCATTCAGGACGCTTTAAACAGGCTTAGTTCGCGTGAAAAACACATCCTTACCCTGCGCTTTTACGAAGGCAAAACCCAGATGGAGGTGGCGGAGGAAATAGGAATCTCACAGGCCCAGGTATCCCGCCTGGAAAAGGCGGCGCTTAATCACATGCGCAAGCACCTGTAAGGTTTAAAAAAGACCGCGGGTGGTTACACTAAAAACCGGGTGGTTATTAAATGATTAATAAGTTACGTTCAATTCTGTTGGTATCGGCAGTTCTTATTGCAGTCAGCTTTCTTGTCGCCTGGCGGATAAACGTTAACGAGGCGTCAAGAGCGCAAATCTGTTCCGCTGGCGGCAATCTGATCCGTCTTCATGTAATTGCCAACAGCAATGATCCCGACGATCAGGCTCTGAAGTACCGTGTGCGCGACCAGGTAATCATAACAATGTCCGATAAGTTCAGTAATGTTCATGATGTTAATCAGGCCAGGAAGGTTGTCCGGGAGAACCTGGGGTTAATACGGCAGTTGGCTGCCGAAGAGGTCGCCGATTCCGGCAAAACCTACCCCGTAACCGTAAAAACAGGTAACTTTATGTTTCCTGTCAAAAGGTACCAGGGGAAGATGTACGATTTTACACTGCCCGCGGGTAATTACGAAGCGCTGAGGATAATTTTAGGCCGGGGTGAAGGTGCAAACTGGTGGTGTGTTTTATTCCCGCCGCTGTGTTTTATCGATCCCGGCGGGGTTGTTCAGGCTAAGGAAACCGGTCCGTCAAAAAATGTTGAGAAAAAGGAATTTTCTACACAGAACAATGGCGGAAGCCCCGCGTTAAAAAAAGCGGCGCCTGCTTTTAAATTAAATGTTCCGGAGACTGTTCCGGCAAACGGCTCTTTGAAGCAGGAAAAAC
>DFZT01000048.1 GCA_002382755.1 Firmicutes bacterium UBA4049
TCGCTTTCTTGAAATAGCCTTCGGTTCCGCAAGGGAACTGCATTACCAGTTCGGCTTGGCCAGCCGCTTGGGTTATACAAATGAGTTGGATGTTCCCGAATGCGACTCGAAAATGGCGGAGACCGAGAAGGTTCTGAGCGCCTTGATTCGGTCAATGCGTGACTAACAGCCTACAGCCTATAGCCTAAACAACCTGAGTAGTAACAAAAATTTATCATTAAGAAAAAGACCGGTAAATATGTTATAATATTTTGAAGAAAAGGAGGATACAAATTGCCTAAGAAACGCAAAAAACGCCTTAATCCTGCGCGATTGGTCCTTCTTATTGTTTGGATAGTATTGTTGGTTTCGCTGAGCGGCGGTCTCTTTCTCCTGGCAACGAGCATCATGGATCTGCCCGCATTGGATGAAAATAAGCTATACTCCAGCGCGGCAAGCTCCTATTATGATCAGGACGGCGCCTTATTTGCCAGAATTGGTGAGGAAAATCGTGCAATAGTAAAAATAAAAGATATCCCCGCTTCTACGCAGGAAGCGTTTATTGCGATTGAAGATGTGCGCTTTTACAGTCACCATGGCGTTGACCTGCGGGGAATCGCCCGCGCCCTCTGGCGTGATTTTACAGGCGGCAGAATGGAACAGGGCGCAAGTACGATTACCCAGCAGCTGGTCAAACTTTCTTTTTTAACCCCCGAGAAAAAAGTAAAAAGAAAAATCCAGGAAGTCATCCTTTCGTTCATGGTTGAGCGCCGCTATTCCAAGCAGGAAATCCTGGAAATGTATTTAAATAAAGTATATTTCGGCAATGGGGCATACGGAATACAATCAGCAGCCCGCATGTACTTTGACAAAAATGTTGATAAATTAACCCTCTCCCAGTCAGCTTTTCTTGCCGGTTTACTAAAGGCGCCCAATTATTATTCACTGCCGGAAGAGGCTGCCTCCAGGCGCGACATTGTCCTGGATACCATGGCAAAGTACGATTTTATCACCCTGGACCAGGCCGGCGAAGCTAAGAAAGAACCTTTAAATATAGAAAAAGGTTTAAAAAAAAATCTCTACCCGCACCCCTACTTCATTGATTTTGTAACCAAACAGCTGATCAAAGACTTCGGCGAGGAAACTGTTTATAAAGGCGGGCTGCAGGTATACACCACCATGGATAAGCAGGCGCAGCAGGCCGCCGAGAAAGCCCTGTTCAACTCGGCAAACTTCCCCGCTTCCGGGCGCGATTCGAAAAATGTATTGCAGCCCGAAGGCGCGGCTGTATTTATTGATCCGCAAACCGGCTACATTAGAGCGTCGGTCGGGGGCCGCGAGCATACTCACCAACTGCAGTTTGACAGGGCGACAATGGCGCGCCGCCAGCCGGGATCCTCCTTTAAACCAATTATTGATTACGCCCCTGCCATAGAGTTAAAAGGCATGGGTCCCGCCTCCATAATCGATGATATTCCGGTAAGCTATGGTTCATATACACCGCATAGCTATGACGGTGTTTACCTTGGCTTGATTACTATGCGCACAGCGGTTACACGATCGAGAAATATTCCCGCTGTAAAAACACTCGTCGATCATGTCGGGATTACTAACGCAGTAAATTTTGCCAAAGGCCTGGGTATTACTGTGGATCCCAATAGCGGCGCAAGCATGGCCCTTGGCGGACTGTACAAAGGGGTAACGCCCCTGCAGATGGCCGCCGCTTACTCCGCATTTGCCAACGGTGGTTTTTATATTGAACCGACAGCCATCCTGAAAGTAGAAGACCAGAACGGAAATGTTTTGAAAGAGTACAATTCGGACCTGAAACAGGCTATGAAACCCACAACCGCCTTTTTAATTACCAGTATGCTGAAGGATGTTGTAAATCATGGTACGGGAACAAATGCCCGTTTAAACCGCCCGGCGGCTGGAAAAACGGGAACAACAGACGAGGGCAAGGATCTCTGGTTTGTCGGATATACACCCAGTCTGGCCGGAGCGGTCTGGATTGGCTACGACTCCAACAAACCAATGCCCCAGGAATTTGGCGGGCGTTATCCGGCGCTGATCTGGAAGCAGATTATGCAGGAGGCTTTAATAAATATTCCTGCAACCGATTTTCGTCAGCCTGCGGGAATTGTAACAGCTACCGTCGATAATAAATCGGGCCTCTTGCCCGGTCCCAATACTTCAGCGGAGGATATGGTGACCGATTTCTTTGTCGACGGGTCGGTTCCCACCCAGGCGGACAACACACATATCCTTGTGGAAATATGCCGCCAATCGGAAAAGCTGGCCAATGAATATTGTCCGGACAGGGCTGTTCAGATGAGAATTAAGCTGCCCTACTCACTTCCGGATCAATATGCGGGTAAAGTCGCCGACTTTTCATTGCGGACGCCGGGAATCTGCACAATGCATGGGCCCGGTCTGGTAATCCCGTCTGAACAGCCCGGCATTGACCAGGATCAGTCTTCTTTACTGGACCAAAATCAATAAAACAGGTTATCTGGTAACTTCCCGGATAGTTCTTTTGACACCTTTTAGAATCTGCCCGGCGTTGCGGCGTGCACGCCGTGAGTTAACACTGCCGATCAGGTTATGCTGTTTTCTTTTGATTTCCGGGCTAATCAGGATTGCGGCCATAATTCCCAAAAGACCGCCGGCTATTATTCCCCGCCAGAAATCAAAGCGCATGTTGTTTCACTCCTTATGTCTGCCAGCTTAAAGAACACTCTCGTTGAAATTATCAAAAGACATCAAACTCCCATCTTCAGATATTTCGTAAATCTGGACGCCTTCTTTGCATAAACGGTATTCAACACAACAATCCCAGCAGTAATACTGGTCAATACCCACTTTACCGCTGGCCCTGCCTCCGCATACCGGACAGTTCACTTTGAAAGACCTCCTAATAAAAAACAATCCTTTCGGCTTGATTATACCCGTCAGGATCGAAAATATACGCGGTAAAACCTAAATGAACTTTTCAATAGCTTCTTGAAGCTGCTGCGCAAATCCAGTTTTTAACAGTTCCGGCACATTGCCGACGGCTTCTTCAAGATAAGGATCGTAATCCAAAGAACCAAGGAAGGGAACTTCTAAAGCTTCCAATTTACCGCTTAATGGTTCGCTTTCTTTTCTTTTCATGTTCTCCAAAATACCCATAATTTTCATATTCAGTTCCTTAAGCACCTGGAGTTCCTTTTTCATGACGTCCAGGGCAACTTTGGAAGGTGTGGCGACAAGCAGGTATTTCATCCTTTTAATCAGCCTGATTGCGTCAAGGGCTGGGTCTCCCAAACCGGGCGGCATGTCCACAAACAGGTAATCAAGCGTGCCCCATTGCGTTATAGCCAGCAGTTCCGTAATGGCATTGGATACTTCGCTTCCGCGTAAAGCCCAGGGGCAGCCGTCTGTAAAAGAAATAATCGACATAAAACTAATCCCGTTTACTTTTGGAGGGACGATGCCTTTTTCTTCCTCCGGGTATAGGTTATCCGTTCCCAGGATGATATGGGCGCAGGGCCCGCAAAAATCAAGATCCAGCAGGCCGACCATGCGCCCTTTTTCTGCAAGAACAAGAGCTGAGGCAGCGGCAACAATACTTTTACCGATGCCGCCCTTCCCTCCCGATACGGCGATAATATTTTCTATCTTGTCTAATCTTCTGTCGATAACGCTTAACCTTGGATCCATGTTCTGGTTAAAGCACCCCTTCGATAGACTGAATCCAAACGCCCCTGCCTTTGACTATTTCAAAATCAGGTGTTCCGCATCCGGGGCAGCGCATAAAGACATGGGCGGTCTCAGGAATAAAATGAATCGCCTCACTTTCATCTTCCTTTAAACGCGTCAAATCCCGGAGTTCCCATTCTATCCCGCATACCTTACATTTCAATAAGCTTGGTTCAACCTCCAGATCAATAACATCCGCATCAAAAGACAGGTCGTCATAAATATTTTTTATGTTTTCCAGGGCAAATTTAAAAATATCCAGGTCAATCTGCTGCAGTTCTCCAATTTTGACCAGAACTTTCGTAATTTGTTTGATATTTTGTTTTTCAGCTTCCTGATGGGCCGCCACGATAACAGCCTCAGCAAGCGCCCACTCATGCATGCTTACCACAACCCAACAATTCAGATATTTCTTTCTTTACAGCCCTGATTAGTTTGGGCAAAGCCTTCCGCGCCGGAGCAGACAAACTGCAGCTTATTGTTATCTCTTCGGGCTGTATTCCAAAAATAATTGTTGGCGGCAATTTATTCAGCTCTTTTGCCGCCAACAATACTTCCGGTAAAGTTGTTTCGTGCAAAGAGAGTTTATTACGCATATTATCTGTCTTTGCACTTAAAAATAATTCCTCTGCCGTTAAACGGAAAATAGTTCCCGGCTCAAGATGCGCCTCCGTGCAATCAATTATAATCGCAAAATCGGCGTCCTCCAGAAAGAATAACAGGTCGAACCCGGCAGTGCCGCCGTCAATAATATCAACCCGGGGGTCTGAAATCTCTTTGGACAGTTCACTTACAGCATGTATGCCTACTCCCTCATCGCCCTGAAGAAAATTTCCAATCCCGATTACAATGAGCTTTTTTCCGTTTTCAGGCATTTTCTAGTTCCTTAGCTTATTAGTTTCTTAGCTTATTAGTTTCTTAGCTAAATGATAAATTTTTTTGCCTCACAATCCCCTTTTATTTCCAGGACATGTACCGCACAGGCAATGCAAGGGTCAAAGGCGCGAACAACCCTGACCAACTCGATCGGATTCTCCGGATCCTTAACCGGAGTACCTACCAGCGCTTCTTCAATCGGGCCCCTTAGTCCATTGTCATCCCGCGGTCCGCCGTTCCAGGTGGTGGGAACAACTGCCTGGTAGTTATCAATTTTATAATCTTTAATTGTAATCCAGTGTCCGAGGGCGCCCCGCGGAGCTTCGTGAAGACCCATCCCAGATCCCTCTTTGGGAATATCAAAAGGCGCAAAGGCCGGCTGGCCGGGTACAAGCTGATCAAGCCATGCGGGCATGGCATGGGCAACTGCGGAACATTCCAGAGCACGCGCAAAGTGCCTGCCTAAAACGGAAAAGGCTTTCTCCTCACCCAGGCCGATAATATCTTTTTGCCTGTTAACCCATAGCCTGGCCAGCGGGCCGACTTCATGCGGCAGTTCATCGTATCTGGGAGCCTTCAGCCATGAATAGGCGCCGTCTTTCTTTGGCTCAGGAGCCGTGGCGCCATCTCCCGGATATCTTCCCGTTGTGCTGTCATTATACCAGGAGTACTTTACATGCTCCGTTATCTTTTTCGCATCAACAGAACCAAACTGACCTTTTGTATAACGGCCGCGTTTCAAGAACATCTTCCGCCCGTCGGGATCAGCATCATCGCTTTCTCTGAACAAACCATAACAAAGCATGTTTGAGCAGCCTTTACCGATACTGAACCATTCGTCGGCATATGCGTCGGCAACCGCCAGAACATCAGGCACATACACATTGTCTATGAAAGAAGTCATCTCCGCAAGATATTGCTTGTATAAGGCTATCTTTTCAGCAGTTACATTCTCGGTAACACCGCCGGCTGTAAAAGATGTTACGTGGGGCATTTTACCCCCGAAGATAGCCAGCATTTCTTGCGCTCTCTTACGAATTGTCAACGCCTGAATGTAATGCCCTACAGCCACATCATTAACAGCTTTCGGCAGACGATAATCACCTTTGAAACGCGGTATAAACGGCGCTGTATCCGGACCCAGAACATAATCCAGGGCAGCCAGGTGGTAAAAATGCAGCACATGTGACTGGATATAGTTTGCACCCTGGATTAGATTGCGGATAATTCGTCCGTTGGTGGGCGGCTGGACGCCGAAAGCGTCATCAAGACAGAACATGGATGCGGTTCCGTGGCCGATAGGACAGACACCGCAGATACGCTGCATTATGTGACAGGCATCGCGGGGATCGCGGCCTTTCAATATCAATTCAAAACCCCTGAATAACGTTCCGCTTGACCTGGCGTCAGTCACCCTACCGTTTTCAACATCAACTTCTATTTTAAGATGTCCTTCAATTCTGGTTACCGGATCAACAATAATCTTTTGGGCCACTTTATTTTTTCACCTCCTGTTATTCTGTTTCAGGCTTACTCTTTCTAGAAGTACTATAATCATAATTCGTTTGCTGCGGTACAACCGGGTTATAAGATACTTTTTCTTTGTTCGTCATCGGGAATAACCCATAAAAAGGCTCCGTCTCATCCGGGAAAAGAGGCTCGGAACATGCCTGGCAAGGAGCGCCCGCTTTGATACACCAGTTGACTTTATTATTCCATCCCCTCTTGTTGCAGTCGGCCATAGCCCAAAAACCCTTGCAGCCCAACATGGCGAGGCAGCCTTCTTCACCCGGATAATTGGCAAATTGTCCCTTGTCGAAATATTGACGTCGCCAACATTCATCATGAATGGGTTTCGGATAGAACATTTTAGGCCGCCCCAACCTGTCCAGTTCCGGAATCTTATTTGTGGTCAGGACGTAAACCACGGTACCCAGGAAATGTTCAGGCGGGAAGGGGCAGCATGAAATATTGATTACCGGTTTTTTAGTAACAACTTTATTAACAGCTACGCATCCGGTAGGATTCGGAGCGGCTCCCGGAATACCCCCGAAAGAGGCGCAGTTGCCTGCCGCTATTACGGCTGTCGCGGCATTTCCAAGAACGTTCACAGCCTGAAGCATTGTCAATTCAATGTTTTTATTTTCCGCGATTGTACAATAAATCCCATTATCCTTGGTCGGAATAGCACCTTCAACCACAAGGAAGAACCTGCCTTTGTAGTCGCGCGCTATTTCTTCCAAAACTTCTCCGCAGAGATGTCCGGAAGCGGCCATTATATTAGGATGATACCGTAAGCTGATTACATCGAGCAGTACTTTTTCTATCGGCGGATCAACACTGTTCAGCAAAGAAATAGAACACCCGGTGCAGCTTGCGCCCTGCAGCCAGATCACAACAGGCTTTTCGTCGGCTGCAAAAGCAAGCTGATTTCCAAAACCTGGCCCTAAAACGCTTAAGAGGTAGGCGCCCATGGTAGAACCCATACATAGTTTGACAAATTCACGCCTGGTCAGTCCCAATTTTCTTTCCTCCTTTGCTTTAAATTAAAAAATGGTTAGTGAGGTACATTTCTTAGTTAATTAATAATAAAAGTTAACTAATTAATAAAACCTTAGAAAGGTTTTGAAAGAAAAACAATTGAAAAAGCATACCTTTTCGGTTCTTTTTTAAATACAAAGTCTCTCACGCTTTATGGAAAATACCCCGATGTATTTATCAATTCCCGCGTTTTAATAGACCTCATAATACTATTCAGTTGTTAATGATTAAAGGAGGTTTAACTAAAACTGCCATATCAGGAAAAAGGTATGACAGCTAACAGCCTTAGGAAACTTGACTTTCTTACACCGCTTTATTTAATTAGAAGACAAAACCTTTTCCAGGCTGCCCCACTTGCCTGACAACACCAGATTATTTTTGTTCATCAGACGAAGGGATTTATAAGTATATTGTATACAATCTATTTAATCTCCATATATATTATTTGATATCGCTGAAAGAAATCCTGCTTATCTGAAAAATAAACTATGTTTCAATGCAATTAAAAAAATGCAATTAAAAAAGATTTAAAACTGCCATGTCTGAAAGAAGACATGGCAGTTGAAGTCCCAAAAAGACTTTAAACTTTCACATATTCCCCTTTCCATAATGGGAGGCAAATTCGTTTCCGGATATACCTATCGGCCTGAAGACCATAGCTATTGCCATAGGTAACCAGGCTCGGAGAACAATATGCTATAAAACTAACAAAATAACTTCTACAGTTAATGATAAAAGTCCTGCTTTTTCAGAAAATAAATTATAAGTAAACAAAATTTATTTAAAAAAAGTTCATTCAGCAGGAATTTGTCTAATTTCAGCGAACTATTTTTTAATGAGATAGGGGGGAGAAATATGAACGGTAATATAGCGCCGCAAGCGCTTATTGACTTCTATAACAAGTTGTCCCAGCTTTCACTGCCTGAAGAAAGCATTACCTTTGCCCGGCCCGGACCTGAGATGATTAATTACGGGCAGGAGAATAAAATTCCTCTGTTGAATATCTGCTCTCCCAGAGTAGATACCAACTTCTTTTTCGTTCTCATGGAA
>DFZT01000058.1:0-2050 GCA_002382755.1 Firmicutes bacterium UBA4049
GGCACCGGATCAGGGAATATAAATCGCTTTACAGGAATTTGAACTCCGCCTTTGAAAATGTCGGCGGTCCGAGAGGGCGCTTTTCACCGGATATTTCCGGTTTAAGGAAAGGGTGAAGTCTTAATGAGTTTGAGTGAAGCAAGAAAGAAAAAGGGTATTGCCGCCCAAAAGTTGGCGGAGAGGGTAGGCATAACAACCGCGGAACTCATCCAGATTGAACAGGGCAAACGTAGACCGCGCCTTTGTATGGCTCAGATCTGGGCAAATGTATTAAACCTTACTTTTGAAGAATTTTCGCGGCATTATTATGAAATTGCCGATCCCGCCCAGATTGCCGATTACGAAGAAGAGTAAAAAGGAGCCAAAAAGCATAAATGGTCATTGCAGCTTTAACCGGCAGCATTGCGTCAGGGAAAAGCACCGTTGCAGGGTTTTTTAAGGAGCTTGGGGCATATGTAATTGACTTTGACGCGCTGGGACATGAATTGATGAAGCCCGGTCAGAAGGCCTGGCAAAAGATTGTTGATTACTTCGGAGATGGAGTATTAAACAAGGACCGGACTATTGACAGGTCAAGACTATCCTCCATAGTATTTGATGCCCCCCGGGAATTGGGCAGGCTGAATGAAATGGTCCACCCGGAAATTTATAAAGAAGAGCAGAGAATTACAGCGGAAATTTTGCATAATTGCCCCGACGCCGTGATTATCAAGGATGTGCCCCTGCTTTCGGAATCCTTCGCCAAAAAACTGGCCGGCTGTGTTATAGTGGCCTGGTCAAGCGAGGATTCTCAGGTTAAGAGGCTTTTAGAAAGAGGCCTCGATGAGCATGAGGCGAGAAAAAGAATTCAAGCCCAGGCTTCCCTGAGTGAGAAGTTAAAATTTGCAGATTTTGTGATATATACGGACCTGACAATTGAGGATACCAAAAAACAGGTCGTCCAAGTTTTTAATATGCTTCGGAACCTGATTTAATCCGGATCTTTTCATTCGCTTCTTCCAGCGTGCTATACCCGTATTTTTTTACCGTAAATAAAAGAGTTGTCAAAGCGCCGTTTATTCCTTTGGACTTCAGCCCCAGGCAGTTTTTATAATAAAGTTCAAGCGTCTTCCTGGAATAGGTAAGGAGCTCGCCCCGGATGTAGGTTTCCATCGAGGTTGACATACTGTTGTCCTGTGAGCTGTATATAGGCCTGCCTCTGCCGACTATATCCGGGTATTTATTCATGGCCTCCTTCTGCCACTCAACCTCAATGGCAACTATTTTGTTGACCAGCAGAATAGTTTCCGGGTCCAGTTCCGGAAGCAGGTGTTTTATCTCAAAATATTTCAGGGGCATAGTCGACTGCATCATCCGGGCGTATTTCTCGGCTAAAAGGTTTCGGTTGCCGGCGGCGGCTTCGTCAAGATCATTAAGGTAACTTTCCAAAGCCTCGGCCGACCAGCTGACGAACTGACTGGCGCGCATTATCTTGAAGGTTTTCGGATCGTCCTGGCACGACGCCCTGCCGTACATGTCCTTGACGTTTTGGAACATCTCAAACTCCTTGTCGATGATCTTCAAGATCAATTCCTTTTTTTCAGCCACGGTTAACCGCCCCTTTTTTTAGACATTTATTAATTTATTAATTTATTAATTATAGTATGAATTGTTTTACGCAAAAAGCAAGCTCAAAATAAAACAAAAGAGGGGTCGCGTACGAACTTGCTTCTAAGGTGCGGATGTCTCTGCGCTAGGCAAGATCCGCAACTGTGACACCTAAGCCTCCCTCGCCGTGCTCTCCTGGCCGGAATGATTTAACCCGGGGATCCGCTTTCAAATACTGCTGGACAGCAATGCGAAGAGCGCCGGTTCCTTTGCCGTGGATTAAAAATATGCGCGCCAGGCCGGCAAGCCCCGCGTCATCCAGGTATTTATCCACTTCCAGCAAGGCCTCCTCAGCTCTTTTTCCGCGCAGGTCCAACTGGGATGAAATTGCCCCGGCCTTATCTATCAGTGTGCCCCCGGTGTGAACCTGACCAGCGGAAGCAGTCTCTCTTTCTACGGGCCG
>DFZT01000058.1:2262-7321 GCA_002382755.1 Firmicutes bacterium UBA4049
TTCTCGATCATCGACTGGCGTTGAGAAAGGAGATCCCGCTCCATTTTTTCATAGCGCAGCCTGGTTTCCCGGGCCTCGTTTAAAAGCCGTCTCGTTTCCTCCCGCTCACTTTCAATTTCCTGACGGCTGCGTTCAAGATCCTTGATTAGATCTGCCATTTCAATCTGCTCTTTTGTCAGAAATTCCCTCGCTCTATCGACAACCTTTTGTTCCATTCCCAGGCGCAGGGCAATTTCAAAGGCGTTGCTGTGTCCCGGTTTCCCGATCAACAGCCTGTATGTGGGGCGCAGAGTTACAGCGTCAAATTCAAGTGAAGCGTTTTCAACACCAGGCCTGCCTTGGGCAAAAGTTTTCAGTTCGGAAAAGTGGGTTGTTACCATTACCCTGGCGCCGGTATCATTGAGCCTTTCCAGGGTTGCCTGGGCCAAGGCCGCCCCTTCCGTAGGATCAGTACCTGCTCCCAGTTCGTCAATTAAAACAAGGCTTGAAGGACCTGCGGTTCCCAGGATATGGATGATGTTGTTGAGGTGCGACGAGAAGGTGCTCAGGTTCTGCTCAATGCTCTGCTCGTCGCCTATATCTACGAAAACCTGTTCGAAGATACCCAGTTCCGTTGTTTCCCCGGCGGGAATATGAAGACCGGATTGGGCCATCAGAACAAGCAGCCCCGCTGTTTTGAGCGCAACCGTTTTGCCGCCCGTGTTTGGCCCGGTGATGACAAGGATATTATAAGCCCTGCCCAAAAAAAGGTCATTTGGCGTTACATCACCGGCCAGCAGGGGATGGCGTGCTTTTTTCAGTGAAAAAAAAGCCGGGTTTTGCCTAAGCAGCGGTTCTTCGGCATAAAGATCGCGGCTGTAGCCTGCTTTTGACATGATGAATTCCAAATGGCCAAGTTCGTCCAAGGACATCCTGATGCTTTCGGCAGCCGAGCCTACTTGGCCGGAAAGGCCGCGCAGTATTTTGATGATTTCCTCTTTTTCTTCAGCCTGCAGCCTGCGTATTTCGTTATTAGCCTCAATAACCGGCATTGGTTCAATGAACACCGTGGCTCCGCTTGATGACTGGTCATGGACGATACCTCCAACCTGCGATCGGTATTCCAGCTTTACGGGGATGACGTAGCGGTCCTCCCTGATTGTAACGATTGGGTCCTGCAGATATTTCTGGTAAGCAGCGGAGCGGGTCAGTTTTTCAAGCTGTTCCTTGACAGAGCCGCGGGTTCGGGCAAGCTTCCGCCTGATCGCCGCCAGAGCGCCGGATGCCGAATCCGATACCTCGGCGCCGGGTAGAATTGCCGTGAAAATATTTTTTTCAATCGCATTATAGTAATCCAGTTTGGCGCCTATCTCACCCAGTAACGGATATGTTTCCAGGCGCGCCGTCAGGAAATCTTTGATCTGCCTGCAGGCAGCCAGGGTGTAACCGACAGAGAGCAGGTCGGCAGGTTCAAGGACCGCCCCGTGGCTGGCTCTTTCCACCTGCTGCCGCACATCCGAATAGCCGCCTGTCTGCGCCAAAGGCTCCAAACGGAGCAGCTTCCTGCCCTCCGTGGTTTCAGCCTGGGCTTTGATGATCTCTTCCGGCACAACCGAAGGCCTCAGGGCGAATACGCGTTCGCGCCCCAAAGAAGTGCCGCAGTATCCCGCCAGATTTTCCAATACCTTATCGTACTCAAGCCTTTTCAAAACGCGTTCATTCACGTGTTTTCACCGGTCTTATTATAAAACTCCGCGGAAGAGGTGTCCAGAAGTGATGCCGCCGGGGTGAAGTCCGGCAAGAGATTTTTTAATCCCGGCCAACTGCGCGCTGTCATTTATCAAGACTGCCCGGCAGTATGCCCTTACAACGGCTTCTACGGCAGGGGGGTCAAGCAGGCGGGCGTCTATCCGTACGGCGCCGATTCCCGCTTCCGCCAGCGCCGGAATGCTTTCCGCCAGACATAAAACGTGCGAGTTAAAGATATGCATGCGGCAGGAACTGTCCGTTTCAAGGGGGAAAAATATACCCAGCCTGTCCCTTAAAGAAAATTTTTTGTTCCGGCAGGGTTGGACGCATTTTCCCGGCAGGCATTTTTCTGCTTCAATCAGGCTGCCTGGAGCACAATATTCCGAAACCATCAGTTCAACCCTTCCATGGACAAGGACTTCCAGCGTACACCCTGACCGGACGGCGGCTATTCGACGGATCTGCTCAATGGTCAGCTCGGGTGAGAGGGCAGCCTGGATTGCTCCCTGCCGCGACATATATTCGACGGTAAGGCTGTTGAATACGTTTAAGGTATAGTCAGTATAGACAGGCGGAAGGCCTCTGATTTTCCTCAGCAGCCCGAGGTTTCCGGCTAAAACGCCGTCCACAGGCCAGCGGCTCGCCTCTTCGATAATGCCGGAAAGCTCATCCAACTCGCTGCCGCGAATAATCGCGGGCGTGGCGACTACAAATTTAACACCGTTTTCCCGGCAGAATTCAAATCCCCTGAACAGTTCATCCCTGTTCACGGCAGACCGGGGCGAATATTCCCCGGATGCAAAATAAACCAGCCCGGCGCCTGCCCGGACAGCAGCTTTTAAGGAATATAGATCTCCCGCATGTACGGCCACCAGCGGACGGGTGTGCCGTATTAACTGTTTTTCCCTGCTTTCAGGGACGGTTTTTAAAACTTTGGCCAATCGCCGCTGGAATGCCTCAACAGCGAGAGGCTCTATCCCCCGGTTGTTCAAACGGGCCTGTTCCAGCGACGCTACAGCCTCTCTTCTAGCCTGGTTTATCTCTGCGGCGGGATAAATAACGCCGTCTTTAATTTCACACTGCAATTCACTTAAGCTAAATGGCGTATTGCCCAGACGGTCCATCTGCCGGAGCAGATATGTTTCATCCAGAGGCCGATCGGAGGACGGTTGTCCCGCATGTGCGGTTGACCCGGAACCTGTGTTTCCGTCCTCGTCCCTGACCGTGACTTCCATCGGTTCACCGGCGCCTGCCCGTATAAAAAAGCTTACGGGCAGCTTTTTGGTTTCTTTTGAAGAGGTGAAGGTCCGCCTGGCCCGGTTAATCAGATCCGCATCATTTGTCTTGAACACCCTGTCGCCTTTTTTTGCCGCACCCTGGAAGGGGATCTCCACTATCTGTCCGGGCCGGGCCTCCCGGACTGTTTTGCCGTCCAATAAAAAAGCCCCGGTTACAAAACCCTTCCTGCCCCCTTCGGTAACCCAGATTTCAAGCCCGTCTCCCGCACGAAGCTTATCTTCAAGAAGCACTTCCACGAAGCCTTTCTCCCAGTCGTACCCGCGCACCCGGCCCAAAAATACGCCCCTGTTGTTCGGGCGTTTGTAACTCATCATTTTGTTAAACTGGCGGCCGTAAAAATAACCTGTGGTAAATTCCCGGTTGAAAATCTGGGCAAGTTCCGTATTTTCCTGTGGAGTTACATAAAACCCTTCCGCTCCTCTTAAAACCGCCCTGTCGATCAGCTTTCTGTAAATTCCTGTGACAACAGCAACGTATTCCGGACGCTTGATTCTGCCCTCTATCTTGAAAGAATCAATCCCAGCCTCAATAAGATCGGGAATATGCCCGCTCATATTTAGGTCGCGCGGGCTTAAAAGATAATCTCCGGCCCTTTCCTGCTCAAGCAGAACACTTCCATTTTCGTCCGCAAGCGTATAGGGGAGGCGGCAGGGCTGGGCGCAGCTTCCGCGGTTGCCGCTGCGGCCGCCGATCATGCTGGAAAACAGGCACCTGCCGGAGTAGCAGATACAAAGGGCGCCGTGGATAAAGACTTCTGTCTGCGCTTTTGTATTTGAGCAGATCTCCCTGATTTCAGACAGGTTCATTTCCCGGGCTAAGACTATTCTTTTAAAACCTGCCGCGGATAAAAGTTCAATCCCCGAAAGATTATGGATCGTCATCTGAGTGCTTGCGTGAAGGGCAAGACCGGGGACAGCCTCGCGGGCAAGCGCGGCCAGGCCGAGATCCTGCACAATTACGGCGTCTGCGCCGGCGTTGTATAGGTACAAGAGAAAACCGGCCGCTTCTTCCATTTCCCGGTCGGCAACAAGGATGTTTACAGTGACATAGACCTTCACGCCCCGTATATGCGCATATTCAATAGCTCTGGCTATTTCCGGGTTTTCAAAATTGACGGCTGACCGTCGGGCGTTGAACATCCTGCCGCCTAAATAAACCGCGTCCGCCCCGTTTTGCACCGCTGCAACAAAAGCTTCCCATCCTCCCGCAGGGGCGAGAAGTTCAGGTTTTTTGAGCAATAAAATCAGCGCTCCCAAAAAGTGATTTTCTACATATTATATTAACAGATCAGGAAAAGTTAGCAAGTAGGGACGGTTCTTGCTTGCTAACCTTAAAGGGTATGATTAAAATGATCCGTGTCCTTACCTACAATATACACCACGGTGTAGGGGCCGCAGGCAGATCACTGCCGGAAATAGCCGCAGTGATCAGGGAAAGCAGCCCTGATCTGGTTGCCCTGCAGGAGGTGGACATGTTTATGCCCCGCAGCTGCTTTGCAAACCAGGCCAGGAGGCTGGCCAAAATGCTCCGGATGCAGTATGTGTACGGCCGCGCCGAAAGCTGGTTAATAATTATGCGCTACGGCAACGCGGTGTTATCCCGCGGAAAAATTCTTCGGCATAATAACCTCGTCCTTACCAAAGGCAAAGAAAAACGGGCGCTTTTAAGGGCAAGGATTAAAACCCGGCAACATCCTGCTTTTTACTTTTTAAACACACATCTGGGCTTAAGCAGTGACGAGCGCCGCATCCAGGTTGACCGGATTACGCAGGTTGTCGGCGCATTGAAAGGGCCTGTAATCTTGGCGGGCGACTTCAATACGGGGCCGGAAGCGGAGGAATTAACGAGCCTGAAAGGCCTCTTGAATTCCTCCGCATTGGCGATTCCCACCTACCCGTCTCACGAACCCGTTTATTTTCCGGACAATATCCTGGTTTCCAGGCACTGGTCGGTTCTCGGTGCAAAAACCGTAAAATCGCCGGCGTCCGATCACCTGCCGCTGATTGTTGATCTGGAATACTTATCTTTTTGA
>DFZT01000098.1 GCA_002382755.1 Firmicutes bacterium UBA4049
TTTGAGGGGAAAGTTGGGCTAAAGCCGTCCAAAGGGCACGGTGTTTTCAAAAGAAGCAAGCCGCGCTACTGTCGGTGCGGAGCATCGGAGAGAGCGTTGATAACACTGGGTTCACCAGATCGGTACCTGTGTGATCTATGAGTAAACTAAATAATTAACCAATCACCAGGTTAAACTCAAGCGGCAGGGCGGCGTTGTTGATGGTAACCAGCGTCCACGATTTTCTATCGGGATCAGGCTGAACTGAAAATTTCCCGGCGGCAGCGCTGAACTCCACATTTTGAATACTATGATTGACAAGGATTTTTAATATCTCCGGAGGGCGGTATTCAGAAGGGACCCGCCCATCTGTTTTTTGGGTAATTTTCCCCTTGAGACGATTCCCCTGCAGGGTGAAAAAAACATCGTAGGCGAGCAGGGACTCCCGGTCAAAGTATTCTACAATCTCCCCCTGAGCTTCTCCTGTTATTGGGACCATAATTTCCAGGGTTTTTAACGAACGGTCGGGAATGAATGAAGGCGGTTCGGGATACAAAGGAACAATTGCATTTTCATGAACGAACAGGGGCAGGTTGCCGTCTTCGGAGACATTGGTCTGAAATACCCGGTCCCCCTCAATTTTATTCCCGTTCCACCATGAATACCAGACGCCCGGTGGCAGGTAGAACATGCGGGTTGGCGCAGTATCCATCAGCGGAGCCAAAAGCAGGTGCGGCCCAATTAAAAATTCCGTCTCATAAAAATCGGGATTGAGCGCATTTTCAGTCGGTGCGTGATAAAAAATCGGTCTCATGATTAACTGGCCATTTTGCGTCGCTCCGTACAAAAGGGAGTAAAAATACGGGAGCATCTGGTAACGCAGTTTTATAGCCTTGCGTGCGCTGTTTTCAACCTGTTCGCCAAACGACCAAGGTTCTTGATCTTTCGTATTTCTCCTTGTATGCGTCCTTGAAAACGGGAATAAAGCTCCCTGAAGAATCCAGCGCTCATACAACTCGGGAGTCGGTTCTCCATAGTACCCACCGATATCCGGACCGGCAACCGGCTGCCCGGAAAGCCCGAGGTTTAAGATCATCGGGATGCTAGCCCTTAAATGCTCCCAGTTGCTGTTATTATCGCCCGTCCAGGTTACTGAATACCTCTGCCCTCCCAAATAGGCGGATCTGGTCAGAACATAAGGCAGACGGGTAACTTTTAGCAGCCCCTCATAAGTCCCCTTGTTCATCAGCATGCCGTATAGGTTATGAACTTTCTCATGTGAAATTTTCTCTGTACCGGGTAGTTTATGAATTGCGTCATTTGGAAGGGTGCGCCGTAAATCGAAGGTGGTCGGCTCATTCATATCACACCAGATTCCATCAATCCCGGATTTAACAAATTCGGAAATCATCTCTCCCCACCATTTTTGTACGGAGGGATTAAGGAAATCGGGGAAAAGGCTGGGACCGGGCCAGACGCTTTTCGTAATATATCCTCCGCCTTTATTGACCATAAAAACTCCGTTTCTTAATCCGCTGTCGTAAGGGTGGTAACCGGGTTCTAACTTCAAGCCGGGATTGACGATAGTTATTACTTTAAATCCCCCGGCATGCAGATCGTTAATCAGTTCACGATAGTCTTTAAAATCATCTCCCCAGGTAAAGCTCTTATAGTGTTCCATATAGTCTATGTCAAGGTAAATAGCGTCGCAGGGGATGTCCCTGTCCCTGAAAGAAGCTGCTATCTCTCGGACGCGCGCAGAAGGAGCGTAGCTCCAGCGGCTCTGCTGGTATCCTAAAGACCATTTTGGCAGAGGGGGCAGCTTGCCTGTCAATGATGTCAACTGCTTTATGACTTCAGGAAGGGTGGGGCCTAAAAGGATAAAGTAATTCAGCTCCATGTCGCGCACGTAATAGGATATTTTTTTGCCGTCCGCGGAAAACTTGAACACGGAGTAACTTGGGTTGTCAAAAACAAGGCCGAAAGCCGGTCCATCAACGTACTGGCAAATTACAACCGGGTACGACTGGTATAACGGGGAGGCGCCCATCTTATACATCAGAGGCGCCATGTTCCACATAACAACAGTCTGACCGGCCTTATTCATCGGGGGCGTATTTTCGCCAAGTCCGAATATTCTTACCTCACTTTGGCGGAGCAACTGTTTTTTGACAATAAGCCAATTTCTCTTGGTTTGCGGGTGGGAAACCTGGGTTAAAACTGGTTCGGCATCCAGCAGATAAGATAGCGTCCCACTTTCTTGCTCGTATCGTAAACTGGCTTCCCTGCCGTCGGGGAGCATGAGGTTGAAACGGATGGCTTCTTTTGTCCTTTCGACTTCCCATCCATCTTCAGTTACATTGTCGAAATCGACTGCCCATGATCTTTCCATCAGCCAGGGTTCGCTTCTCAGTTCCTGATTAATGAAAACCCAGAAGATTCCCTTGCTAAACGGGCTGCAAATCATTTTTTCTGTCTTATTTATAGCCATCTTCAGCCAACCACGCTTTTTTCAAGTATACTGCTTGTTTGTGCTATAATCCAGTGCCTGATTTTGTTATCAACATGCTATGAGATAATGAAATATTTTGTGTCTGCAGCGCCCGCACCGGCGATTGTCAAAATATAGTACAGTAAATTTAAAAGTAATAAAATATTTGATTTGGACAACTTTTTTTGGAGAAAATATTTAAAAAAGATGGAGGATTGTTAATGGATATCAATCGGGCACGCCAGATATTGACTTCGGATGAAACTATCACCGTGCTTCTTGACGGGGCGCCCGTCTGGATTGAAAGCGTGAACAAAAACGGACTGGCCAGGGTTAATTCCTTGGACGGCAAGGGAGAATTTAGAAACGTACCCGTCATGCAACTCAACGAAGCCTAAGCATACACCACAGGAATAAATATAGTAGTAATAAGGGGTCAGGCTTGACTTTTTGACTTCAAGCCTGACCCCCTGCTACGCGATAATACCATGGGGTCGGTAAATAAAACAAAACCACTTTGGGAACGTTTTTATGGATCAGATGTTAAACAAATCAGTTATTTGTCTATTTTTTTCTCCGTTGTTTAACACATTCTGAAAGCAAGTATTCAATCTGCCCGTTGATGGAACGAAAGTCGTCCTCGGCCCAGGCGGCTAATTCCTTCCAAAGAGAGGGAGATAATCTCAGCAGGATTTGTTTTTTATCTTTTTTATTATCACCATTTTCCAACAGGTATCCCCCTCCCTAAAATTAATCCGGCTCTATTTATTGGCATTTTCCGCTTCAACAATCATTTCTTGGTGACAACTTTTAACAAATTTTAGTATATAGAGCCACTGTTGACAATGGGTTGGGGATCCTTATTTCCACATAGAACAACCAGTAGATTACTGACCATAGCTGCCTTACGTTCTTCATCTAATTGTACGATATCTTTTTCGCTAAGCTTGGCAAGAGCCATTTCAACCATTCCCACGGCGCCCTCAACGATCATCTGTCTTGCGGCAATAATAGCTGAGGCTTGCTGCCTTTGCAGCATAGCGGCAGCGATTTCTGGAGCATAGGCTAAGTGGGTAATTCGGGCTTCCAGTATTTCCAAACCTGCGATATCAACTCTCATTTGAATTTCTTCCTTCAACTTGTCTGCAACTTCCTGACTGCTGCCTCGTAATGACTTTTCTCCTTCTTCAGTAGAGGCGTCATAGGGATACAGACGAACTATATTGCGCAGTGACGAATCGCACTGGATAGACAGATACTCGGTATAATTGTCTACATTGAATACTGCCTTGGCAGTATTAACTACCTTCCAGATGACAACAATGCCGATAATGATAGGATTACCCAATTCGTCGTTAACCTTCTGCTTTTCATTATGTAAAGTCATGCTTTTTAGAGAAATCTTCTTATTTATTTTTTTTACATTAGCTCCGTGGATAGAAGATTTACTTGAAGAAGCTTGTTCAATGGCAACTACAGCGCCGGCTGACTCACCGGCAAAAGCGGGATTTACAGCTACAGCGAAGGGATTAACGAAGAAAAAGCCCTCCCCCTTCAACGTCCCGTAATATTTACCAAACAGGGTAAGAACTAAAGCTTCGTTAGGTTGCAGGATTTTTAACCCTACGAATAGGACGGGCCCGAACAGGAAGAGGTAAAAAGCTCCCGCTACGATCAAACTAACCCATAGGTCAGGCGCTGCTCCTTTTTCGGAAAGAACAATGCCGTAAATAAATGCAACCGCCGCCACAATCATCAAAGCGATGTTCATCACCAGCACCATCATTCCGCTAATGTGTTTTACCCGTAGTTCATAATTATGCATTTTTCTTTCGCTCGTACTGGATACTTTGGACATTTTACAACCCCCTTTGGTATGATATCTTAGTGTAAACATATTGATATTATATTAATATAATGCCGGATGGTGTCAACTAATTAAATAACAAACAAGGGATGGTATATTATGGGCATTGACGTTTAATTAAAAATAGAAAGTCAAACCTGCCCCTCTGTTATGCTGTTAATTATGTATCTACTTTTTACAAAAATGCTGCTTTAAAAAACAAGGAATATGAATAATCTTATTTAATTTTTATATTCATAAAGAATCAAGGGGGTAAGCTTAAAGATGATTAATGTCCTTGGCATCTGCGGCAGTCCGGTTAAAGAAGGCAACACCGAAGCATTCCTGGAGGAAGTAGTCAATTCAGTGAAAGGTCAAAAGGTCCGGACTAAAACGATAAACGTAAGCAGGCTGAACATAAACGACTGCCTGCATTGCAGTTTCTGTATCGCAAAACAGACAGAAGAACGCTTCTGCCGGCAGCAGGACGACATGCAGGAGATATACCCTCAGGTTATTGACGCCGACGTGCTTGTCCTTGCTTCCCCTGTATACCTGCACAGGATGTCAGGTTATCTTGCCAGGTTCATGGACCGGCTGGTCGCACTTTACAACGGGAAAAAATATAACCGCGCCTTAAGGGATAAAATCGGGGTTGCACTTGCTGTGGGCTGGTATAGAAACGCCGGCCTGGAAACTACACTGCTTTCCATCACTTCGGGTATGATAACTTTAGGAATGATCCCTGTCGGAGGCTTCCCGGGATTTGGGGGGACAGCGGTAAGCAGCAAAAACGGCTGCGGCGTTTTCGACCCCGGGGTACGGCTGGGTGTACTGGAAGATGAAATCGGCCTGCAAACAGGACGAAACACCCTGATGCATGCAATTGAACTGGCTAGAATATTCAAAGCCGGTAAAGAAACTCTTAGCCTCAGGGAAGGTCAGGCTTGATTTTTTAAAATTCAAGTCTAACCCACTGTTATTCTGTAATCTGTAATCTGCTCTTAGCTTTGAGATATTAAGCAGGCATTAAATAAAGCAGCCCTGCTTTTTTGGGCTGTCACAAAAATATATTGTTGCAAAATTAATTACTTAAAATTGCACCATTATCATCTACCCCGGAAACAACTCTTTCACTAATTACTTTCATTGCCTCATCTGCCGTGTATACTTTTAAATTGTTCCAAAGTGGGCTACGCCCACAACCCAATAAAATTGCTACATCATTGAATAATTGAAAAGTGCGTTGCCAATCACTTATAATGAATTTGTCTAAAACATCAATAAGGATATGGAGGCAACGCACTATGGATACATTATTACACAGATTCGGAGAAATAATCAAGGGAACGATTGAAGGTTTTGATAGATTAGTCTTCAAAGGGATATTCAGGCCTATTGCATTTGCTGCCGGTATGCAGATGTTCCTACGGACAAAAAGGATATTGAATAAAGACTATAAAAATTGGGTCACCCATCAATCAGCTTGTGTTTGGCAAGAAGAAAATGTAGCAAACGGAAGTTAATTTTTAGAGCACCCCTGCTCCCATATTTACCATCCTATGGTATGTAAGTTAACATCCCAACCCAAGCAACTGCTTTCAAAGACAGTCCGGCGGCCTTGACATCCACCCTGCGCGTGACCATTAACGGCGCCGACGGGGCGGCTCCGGGAAACAT
>DFZT01000049.1:0-16253 GCA_002382755.1 Firmicutes bacterium UBA4049
CAGGTATATAGGCAACAGAACCCTTTTGGACATTATGTCGGGCGCCGTCGAGGAAAAGAACGCCTTTCCCTTCTATAATGTAATTTATATGCGGCCAGGAATGAGCATGCTTTGGTGTAAAACCTTCTTTTTCAATCGTAAAGACACGCATGACCCATCCTTCCCACCCCTGTTCCGGACCTATTACCCTCTGTTTGCTTACATTTTGCGCTCCCGCTGTTTCGACCTTTTTCTTTTCAACTTTTTCTAAAGTGTTAACATACATAATATAAAAAGCTCCTTTCCAATACTACATTCTTCTATAAAATACGTTCTTCTATAAAATAAAAACCGGCTTTAGCCGGCTTGAAACATTATTTTAGCCATACCATGGCTGGTCACTTTCCCTCTCAGCAATTAGAAACAGGCCTGAGCAGGAACCTTTTTCTAAGCATGCAAAAACACCTCCCCCTTATTTGACGGAGTCCGGGGAAATAATATCTACTGTTCTAAAAAAGCATTCTGCAGTGTCTCATGCCGGCAATTATTTACAATTAATTTGTTTAAAATTAAAAAGCAGTTAATCGAATGTTGGAAAATCTTCATAATCGACAAGCATAACATTTCCGTTAACTCTTCTAATCCTGCCGTGGTTGAAGTGGTGGCCTTCATTAACGTACCCGCTTTGAATTACCCGGGAACGGTATCCATCTATACGATGACCTCTTTTACGGCAATCCGTGATTAACCTGCCCCTGTATATTTCACCAAGGTAATATCCATCAATGTCATATACTTTGTCATCAACTATATCACCGACATAACAACCGTCGTGCGTCCATATAATATAATCATCATCCCGATAAAATCCATTCCCGCACCATGAGTATATCCGATCCACCTTTAATACCCCCCTTCAAACTTTGAATCACCATATTATACGCTTCCGCTGACAAATAGGTTATAAAAAGATTTCCCGGGAAAACAAGAAAATTTCTTCGTGTAAAAAAACTGACTTGCGCCAGCTTTTTTCTATCATTTCTATCACATGAAATAATTAAGAAATACTCCGCCCGTTTAATCAACTGCAAATTCCCTATACAACTTCGTCCCTTGGAAATTTATTATCATCAGACTGTGATTTTGTCTTCTATTTCCTGATAGCGTTTTTCCCCAATACCGCTTACGTTTTTGATATCTTCCGGAACACGGTAGGGGCCGTTTTCTTCACGGTACTGAATAATCCTGCCGGCAAGGGCGGGTCCAATACCGGGCAGCGACTCGATTTCAGACTGATCTGCGGTATTGATGTTAATTAGGCCGCCCTGCGTATTGTTGTTTTTTTCTGTTGACTTGCTACTACTATTACTACTGCCGCTGCTGCTGCTGCCCGCCTGGGCGCTGAACAAAGCTGAATTCCCGGATGGTGCGGCCTGTTGTAATTCAGGAACTGTTATTTTCTGCCCGTCTGTAAGCGGCGCGGCAAGATTTAAGGAGTTCAAATCTGCCGTTGGTAAAGCGACGGCCATGATAACTGCATCGTTCACCCGGCAATCAGCGTCCAGTTTATATACGCCGGGTTTTTGCACCGCTCCGGCGATATGCACTTCTATTTCCTGCAGGGAACTATTCTTATCTTCATCTTCCGACTGTACAACTGTGTTACTGCTGTTTGTTTCCGCTTTTGCCTGCTGCCAGCAGGCATACCGGTAGCCCGCGCCAAAAAGAAGCACTGCCGCTATAATTAAAATAACTAATTGCTGCCGCCGTTCCAACTGAAACATTTGCGCCGCATTTACCCCCGGTCTTTGCTCCTTATTTAAAAAGGCCGACCCTTGTAAGTCTTTCTTGAATTTCCTCAGCTCCGTCAACCATACGGTCAATAACTTCCTTAACTGTCGGAATATCGTGGATTATCCCTGCAATCTGGCCGCAATAGGCCATTCCGGCATTCAATTCTCCATCTAAAACCCCCTTGCGATAGCTGAAGCCGCTTATCCAGCCGGCCAATTCGCCGATTGAAGCTCCCCTCGCTTCCAGTTCCAGTGTTTTTTGTACCGCAAGGTTAATTAAAGTCCTGTGAGTATTTTTGATCGAACGCTGCGCAAGTGTTGTCTGGTACTCTTCAGTCCTTAAGATCCAGTCTTTGTATTTGGGGTGCGCAGGGCTTTCCCGGGTGGCAACGAAGCGGGTGCCCATAAGAACTGCTTCGGCTCCAAGCGCAAGCGCCGCCACGAAACCCCGTGCATCAGCAATGCCGCCCGCTGCTATCACGGGTATTTTTAAAACGTCAACAGCTTTGGGTACGATTACCATCGTCGATACGTCTTCCATACCTACATTCCCGCCGTTTTCGATTCCCAGTATAACCATTGCGTCCGCTCCGGACCTTTCTCCGTTTAACGCGTGCCTGATCGTGGTGGCTTTTGCCATTACCTTCACTTCACCGGCATGAAGGGCCGGGATAACCTCCGCTGGACTTCTTGCGCCGGAAACTTCGGCAATCTTTACGTGTTCTTCAACAATCACTTGAACAAATTCATCGTTCGGTGTTTTTCTCAGCGTCGGGTTCAAGCTTAAGTTTACGGCAAACGGTTTGTCGGTCAGTTCCCTCAATTTTAGTATTTCTTTGCGCAGGCCTTCGGCGTTAAACAGGTTTGCAGAGGTTATAACCCCCAACCCGCCCGCATTGGAAACAGCGGCGGCTAACTCGGCCTGGGTTACCCAAAGCATTCCCCCGCATATTATGGGATACTTTATTCCGAACATTTCGGTAACTCTGGTTTTAAACAATGCTTGCAACCCCCTTCTATTGATCCTAAAACCCATAAACTCACAAAATTTATTTTTTAAAATAATATCATTAATTTTTTTATTAGTGAAGATAGAAAATTCTTAATTGGCTATAAGTTAATACGCATGCGCCGCAGGATAGCCTCTTTGGCGGATGCTTCAAGACTGTCGTCAAGAGGCTCAAGCAGTTCAGGCAGGCCGCGCCTTTTTAAGGCTGCGCCGATCAGGAAATCAGTTAATTCCGGGTTTTTGGGAAGCAAAGGCCCGTGGAGGTAAGAGCAGAAAACATTCTTATAATGAGCGCCTTCAAAACCGTCCTCTCCGTTGTTACCATATCCGGAGAGCACCCGTCCCAAAGGCGCAATATTGTTCAAATAAGTCTTCCCGGCATGGTTCTCAAAACCCGCCAGTTTATATTTGTTTCCGTCAAGGACTATTTCTACAGCAACATTCCCGATCATTCTTTTTTCGCCCGCCTGGGTATAAAAGTTCATTAAACCAAGTCCCGGTATTACCTGTCCGTCGCCGGTCAAATAATAGTTTCCCAGCAGTTGATACCCCCCGCAGATTGCCAGAATGACCAGCCCATCCTCAATTGCATCGCCCAGCTCCCCGGTCCTGCTCTTGAGATCTTCGGCCATCAGGCCCTGTTCCCGATCGGAACCCCCGCCCAAAAAAAGGAAATCCATCTCTTTGAAATTAACATTTTCCCCGGGACGGGTTTGATGCACAACAACGGGCAAACCGCGCCACCGGCAGCGGGCTGCAAAAGCCAGCACATTGCCACGGTCACCATACAGGTTAAGCAAATCCGGATAAAGATGACAAACCTGAATTGTTCCTTTGGAGTATTTTCCCTTAAGCGACATACTTTCTCAGCTCTTTTTCAACCGGCCACAGGGCAGTATAGGTTGTCAAAAGATATTTATTTTGCGCCTGACCGGCCATAACGCGCTTCACCGCATTTGTATAACCCGGTTCGACAATTATTTTCTCAACTGGCACGCCGGCGTACTTTAAGCGCACACCCATTTCCTGCGCGCGCAGGCCCGTGCAAACGAAAATATTAATCTTTCCGTGTATCTGTTCCAAGATTTCAAAATCCACATCCCATAACCAGGAAATATCCCGCCCGTCCGCCGCTTGATCGTTTATGCCAATTAAAACATCCATCGGACTTGTAGAGGAAAGCAGATACATCAAGCCCTCGCCAAAACCGGTCGGATTCTTGACCAGATTAAGGACAACCTTTTTATTAAGGCAGGTGAATTCTTCCATCCTTCCAGTGGCTGGTTTGTAATTATTCAGAAATGCGCTCATTTTTAACGCATCCATTTCCAAAAGAAAACCCGCGGAAAAGGCCGCCAGCGCGTTGTAGATATTGTAGAGCCCGCCCAGGGGCAGGTTTACAGGAACGCTGCCACCGGGGTAATTGATTGTAAAGGAAAAATTGCTGCCGGAAAGAGTGACCCCGGAAGCTTCAACCTCCCCGCAAGGCCTGTGAAAGCCGCACTTTTTACACTCGAATTTACCCAACTGGCCATAATGGTAATAAGAATAAAACAGCCTTTCGCCGCAGAGGGGACAAAACCTTGCTTCCCGGACGCGAAAACCTCCTTTTTCAGATAAACCGGTATTTTCTCCCAAACCATAAAAGAAAGCGGGCAGCCCGGAGTTAACCTGAATTTTTGCAACAAGGGGATCATCTGCGTTAAGAATAAGTCTTGGCTCCGGAATCATTTTCAAAGCATCTTCAACGAATCTAATTGTTTTATCCAGTTCACCATACCGGTCAAGTTGATCCCTGAAAAAGTTTGTTACAATCACAATTCCGGGGTTAACTTTTTTACTTATTAAAGGAAAGAATGCCTCATCTACTTCCAGGCAGGCGTAATCGCAGTCAACTTTTCCTTTAAGGGTGGCTTTTTCAATAAAAGCCGCGGTTACACCGCTGCTCAAATTTGCCCCGATACTGTTTGCAACTACCCGGTAACCCGAATTTGATAATATACTTGCCAGCATGTTGTTGGTTGTTGTTTTGCCATTCGTACCGGTAACCAGAATAATCCCCAGTTTTGTCTGTCTGGCCAGAACTTCTAAAATATCCGGGCAGATTCTTAAAGCAACCAATCCCGGCAGCGAAGAACCTTTCCCTTTTCGAAATAAACGGCTTAATAAATTGACCGTTCTCGCCGCAGTTATAGCCGTAGATATTCTTAACATTAAATAACAACCTTTTCAATTTGAGTCTGGGTCCTTGTTATGATACGCGTTGTTTAATTTATTAGTTAATCTATGATAGAAAGTTTCACCAGGACAGTCGCAAATCCTGCCGTTTTTAAAATATGAATTTCCAGTTAGATTGGGACCCTCAGGAAACTGTTTTATTGGAAATCTTATTCGCTTTAGGGACAGCTGTCAGAAAACTGGCAACAGTTATCAAGGCCGCGAAAAACATAACCCCCTTGTAACCAATACTCTGGGCAACTACTCCGCCGATAAAAGGACCCAGCGCATTGCAAAGGTTTATTGTGGACTGAAAAATGCCGCTGGCCGTACCTTTATCCTCACCGCCGCCCAGCACAATCAGCAGGGCGCCAACATATAAACAGGACCAGGAAATACCCAGGGCTACCTGAACTATAATCAGGTGCCGGTAATTATTAGAAAACCCGTAGGCCAGAAAAACCAGAATTGAAAGGATCTGACCCAGGGCAAAAACCTTATATTCATTGAACTTTTCCACATAACGCATTGCTATAAACTGAGCGCCGAAATTAACGCTCCAGAGCAACCCAATCCAGTACCTGCCGGCCCCTAAAGAAGCAAGGTAAAGGGGCATGATCAGCCAAACCGCCGTTGCGCCCAGATGGCGCAGGAAAATAGCCAGGTATGTACGGGAATTGCGCCGGATGATCCCGAGAAAATCCGGGTTTTTTTTCTTTTGCCCGACTTCCTCCTTCAGCCATAAAGACACCAGAAAAGCCACCATACACAAAATACCGCTTAAAAAGAATAAATGGTCGAAATCCTTTACTATTCCAGCCGTCATTGCGCCGGCTATCCAACCGAGAGAGCCGTATGAACTGAACTTGCCGAGATGGTTTGCAGATTCATAAGCAAAAGCAACCAGCGCCGCCGCTACAATACCCATGGCAAAACCCACGAAGGACCTGGCAAGCATCAGAAGCGGCACGTTGCCGGCCAGTAGCTGGACTAAAAAAGCCAGGCCGGCTATTAAGGTTCCAAAACGAATTAAGGGCAAACGGCCCAGTGTGTCCGAACGCCAGCCAAAAAAAAGCGAAGAAAGCATGAAAGCAGCTCCGTAGCATGTACCTATCAAACCAACCTGAAGATCCGACGCTCCTAATTGAACACCGAACAAAGGAAGGAATATAATGGAAAGCTCGATAGAAAAATAAAGTAAAAAATTTATTAGATTGATAATTAGTTCCTGGGAATTATTCTTTAAAGATGCAGCAATAGAATGTCTCAAATTGTTGCCTTTCTTTTTCAAAAACATTACCGTCCAGCAAATATTATCATATTATTATGTTCCGAACCAGAACAAAGCTTGACATTTAGAGCAGGTTTTTAATTGTTAATTATAACATATATACCATATAATGGTATATTACCTAAGGCTTAGAGAATCAAATGTCGAAAAAGACCTGTTGAAATGTCATTTGTGAATTAAAATCTGTGGATAATGTGGATAAGTCTGTTGATAACCTCTACAGGAAGGCTTTTTTTTGTTAACAAAATTTTTCCCTTGAATAAAATGTCATAATTGACATTTTATTTTATGGTAAATTGTCGAAAACTAGTATGATATTTGCGCTTAAGATGAAGTAGTTATATGACTTAGATTAAGCCCCTGCCCAAATCTTGTTAAAAAAGTTGTCCCGTTTGAATCGCTTCGTACTTTTATAACCGCATTATGCCTGTCAGCTATACTGTAGCAGACCGCCAAGCCCAATCCGGTGCCGTTTTCCTTGGTTGTGAAAAAAGGTGTGCCTATTTTTTCAATGAGTTCGGAATCAATTCCGGCGCCCTGATCCTGAACTGCCATAACTATGTCCTGATCTTCCAAATATGTCTTAATCGTCAGGACTCCCCCGGAAACCATTGCTTCAATGCCGTTGCGGACAAGATTAAAGATTAGCTGGCGGATCTCCTTTTCGTCCAAAGACAGATCAGGAATCTTTTCTGTCTCAACAACCAGTTTAACCATGGCCTTTCTGGCATCCGCCTGGATCAAGGGAAAAACAGCCCTGATTATATCGTTTAAATTTTGAATTTTTAACTCTATTGCCTTGTGTTTCGACAGTGATAGGTAGTCTGTAACGATGGAGTTAGCCCTGTCAAGCTCGCCAATCATTAATTCAAACACGTCTTTAAAGGGCATGCATTCTTTTTTGTCACCCAGGTATTGCAGGTATCCCCGCACAGTCGTCATAGGATTCCTTATCTCGTGGGCAATTCCGGCAGCCATTTGCCCAACCAGGTTTAAGCGTTCCAAACGCAGCATTTCTTTTTCAAATTTTCGCAAAACGGTAATATCGTTAAACAGCATTAACAGACAGCGCTGACCGCGAAGGTTAATCAGCACCCCTGAATACAAACCCATCCCGGTTTCTCCGGATTTTTTACGGTATTTGATTTCGTAGTTATAGATTTGGCCATATTCCTTTATCCTTTCAATAATCCTGGAATAATCAACTGGATCAAGTAAATTAATCTCAAAAAAGTAATGGCCGACCACTTCTTCCCTGTTATAGCCGCAATTCTCCAAGAAAACTTCATTTGTATCAATAATTTTTTCATCAGCCAGCGCAATCAAGGACATTGCAACAGGATTTGCCCTAAATACCTTTGAAAAACATTCTTCCGACAAGCGCAGGGCTTCCTCGTATTTATTTCTTTCTATAGCGCTGACTATAATTTCTCCTGTCACTTTAAGAAGCATGACAAATTCGCCGGTCCATTTCTTTCCCGACTTTTTAGCTTCCGCTCCTATAAAACCGACCAGTTTATTTCCATAAATCAAAGGAGCAGCGATAACTGATTGAACTCCCATAAACAAAAAAAACTCTCTTTCAGCATTTGCTTCGGGAGGCAGGTCCTTGACATCGGGAATAAGGATGCTCTCAAAGTTATTTAGTTTACCCCACCACCAGGCATGCTCCTCTTTAGACGGATTCCGGTTTAAAGCTCCGGCGGCTTCATTCCCTTCATCAAACCAGCTATAAAAAGCGTACTCATTTGAACCGCTTTCGGGGAGATAAATAATACAAACCCTGTCCGCCCCGCTGAAGTCCCCTATGGTTTCTAGAGCGTTGTTTATCCCCAAGTTTATCTTTTCTGAAGTAAGACTGATAAACTTTGTCGATATGTTGGCGATTATTTCCTCCAGTTGAAGCCGATACTGCAGCCGCTTTTGCTGCTGGCCTTCCAGGTCTGAAAGCCCCCCGATAAACCAACCGACAACAAACATCACGCAAATTAAAATAAGCCCTTGCTCCAGCAAATTAACATGCAAAGCAGGATTAATTAAAGGAAATAATATCTGGTGAAGCATAAGGATTACAGCGCAGAGGAAGGCCATGATCATTCCGGCTACCTTGCCTAAAACTGAGGCGGTAACCAGAATAGGCAGAAAAAAAATAGCCCAACCGTATGAAATATTATTCCCCCTGGCGAACAAGGTTAGTATGGAGATTACCAAAGGAATGGTTATATAAACAAGATCAATCCAGGAAAAGGACTTATTCCGCAGTGGAGGAAATGCGTTTTGAACATATAACAGGACTGTGCCAAAGACCAGGAGACTGATTAAAATAAAGCACCGGATGTTCGATGCCGGGTAAATTTCCTTGGGAATAAAATTGCGATCCAGGATAAAAAAACAAATCAGAATCAGCAGAGAAAACATATGCGTGGCGCTTATATACTCACGCAGTTCTTTTGTCTTTTCCTTTTCAAAGTCCATTTTGTTCTCTCCCGGCAGAGTTATTCAACTTAAATTTTTCTTCGAAAAGCTATACTGTCTACATAAGAAAAAAAGATATGCCCCGGTTTATTTAGTATAAAGGAAACCCATAAAATGCTTAAAGCCAGGCAAAGTTGAATTTCGGCAGCTCTCACCAAGGAACTTAGATGCAAATAAAAAATTATCGCAGTAAATATAATAACTGCTATAATAGAAAGTATTTTTAATTTTTTCCTCCTTAATTGAGATATTATAGGCGCATTTGCAGTATCTACAGGGGCTTTCAAAAAAACTGATAACAGCCCTGCGGATACCGCAACGACCGATATTGCGTTATTACAAAAAGAAGCGTTGTGCAATGACAAAAAAGCGGCCAAAAGGGCAAGCAAGGGGAAAATAATGATCGAAACCAAAGCGCACCGCCAGGCTGAATTGGAATGAGCCCCGCCCGCAGCCTGCCTGAAGGTTGCTACGGTTATCAGGCAGGTTACTGTCCCCGGGAAAACACCCAGTAAATAACCAAACAACAGTGTAAAGAAAATATTTGCTCCATTAAGGATAATAAGTTCAATCACATATGCTAAGATTTCCTTCTGCTCAGACCGGAGCCCGGCTTTTGAAGCCAGGTAACCTGCCCAGTAACTGCTAAAAGGAAGGTAACTCATAATCTCCACGCTTCCTGGTCAGGTTTTATAAACTTTGTAGTTATTATAGCAGCAAGAATCATAATTAAGGCCTGGAGCAGGCCGGCAAAAAACCATAGCATGTTATTTGAACTAAAAGCCTCAATGCTCATACCTGAAACTAAAATAAATACCTCGGTGATGACATATTCAAGGACCGCAAGCATTGCCATGCTGGCAAAAACGATAATAAAACTTTTGCTTAAAGGAACTTTCGTGACTTTTGCAATAAACAGAACTAAAATTATTAATTCCGCGATCATATGGGTGAACATGGGAACTCCCGGTAAATTCCTGATTATATAAACAATTATAACCAGCGCTAATCCCGCCAAAAATATCCTTCCCCAGCGGAAGGGAACTGAACCAAAGGCTAAACTTAATGCAATTACGCCGGCTATTTCAAGAAATCCAGGCACAAGAAATAACAAAATTTCTTCCCATTTCATCCTGCCACTCCTGTACTCCAGCTGCTTTTCAAATCACCACTTTCCTTAGTGTAATTTCAACAAATATTACCAAATCCCTTCAAAAATAAAGAGGTTGTAAATAAAAAAAGGAGGCTGAATAAACAACCTCCTTCCCGTGTTGATTACTTTCTTAGGGTTTCAGGCACTGTAGGCTGGTAATGACTTATTGAACATGCCGAGGAGGACATAATTGTCGCTAAAAACAGTAATACGGTTGTTGAAACAGTAACCAGTAAATACATTAGCTTTTTCACTTCTTACACCTCCTTTTTCTTATTTAGAACCCGGACCCTTTTAAAAAAACAATCTTGGGATACCTTTTCCACGCATCCTGGATAGGTTTACTGAATATCAAAACCAGTTCAGCAATAATAATCATGAAAAGGACACGCAATAAACCGATCATATTAAAACTGTCCATATTTAAATTGAAATAACCGGTAAGATATTTTAGCGCTACTAAAATAACCGTGCTTGATGTAACTATTATTATACTTTTAGTCAATAGCACATTTGTCAGCTTGGCAATAATAATCGACAGCAATACTATTTCAATTAACACAAGCGCACCATAATCAAAATGTAAAAGTCTAAACAAATAAAGCGCTGCTGTTACAGCCAGGCTCAGAATAATTACTCTTCCCCAAAGCAATGGCACATGACCGAGTGCCAAGCTTAAGGCAATAATCCCGACGGCTTCCGGGAAATCTTTCAAAGCAGATAAAAAGCTGATCATTTTTTCTTTTTCTCCTTATTTTTGTCACTAACATATCAGACAGGAACTTATTTCTACATCTGCTACCATATTCCTTTAAAAATAATTTCAAATAAAGCGACATTTGTCGACACATTTTGCATTGCGAATTTGTTCTAGCATTTTTTATGCGCATTTTGTCTTGAAACTAAAAAAATATGTTAACATAAGAATATTAATAATTTACCGGGAGGGATAATCTTTGAGTTTAAATAATGCAATGCGGCTGGTCGCTGAATTAATGGCCATATCGGCGCGTACAGCTCCAAAGGGAGGCGGGCATGATTGTTTGGGAGTAAAAGTGCTCAATGAAGACGAAAAGCTTTCTCTGGCGGAAGCAATGGTCAGCTATGGCGTTGAGTCAAAAAAGATAAATTTTGACCGTGATGCGGAAAATGTGCGCAAATCTGACGCTGTTCTTCTTATTTCAGTTGATCAGAACAAGTCGCTTGGTTTAAATTGCGGAGCATGCGGATGTGAGACATGCAGTGAAATAGAAGGTAAAGAAGGTCCGGAATTTTTTGGCCCTATTTGCGCCTGGCGGTTGATCGATCTGGGTATCGCGCTGGGTTCCGCCGCAAAAACCGCCAGCATGCTTAATGCGGATAATCGTATTATGTACAGGATCGGAGTGGTCGCCCGCAAGATCGGGTTAAGCAAAGGATCGATCGTTGTTGGAATTCCAATATCCGCTTACAGCAAGAATATATACTTTGACAGATAACTACTTTGACGGGGCGTCAAGCCCCCTTCTTTCATATCGTCAAAGTCTTTGAAAAATTACTCGTATTTGTGGCAAGAGGGTCTGTTAAGTCTGCTTTCTTCCTGATAGTGGATGTAGTAACTGTAGCGACAAAAACGCTTTTCAACCCGGCGTCTAATAAAACGAGGGAACACTCCGAAACTGTAGAGCCGGTTGTGAACACATCATCTATTAGGATAACACTTTTGCCAATAGGAATTTTACTTTGGGAAACACCAAACACACCCGCTAAGTTAGATTGGCGCTGTTCCCGAAAAAGTCCGGTCTGCGCCGGGGTTTCTTTTATTTTATTTAACAGGGGAAGCAAAGGCAGACCCAAATTTTGCGAAACAATCCTGGCAAGCATTTCCGACTGGTTGAATCCTCTTTTGCGCAGGCGCTTTTTGGCAAGCGGAACAGGAACCAAACCCGCTATTTCACCATTTTTTAAATTCGTTTCCGAATGACCGAGCTCAATTAAGCTTTTCACCACTTCAGTCAACAGTCCGCCAAGCGGTTTGTTCAGATAGGTTTTACCCCCATATTTAAACTTCCAAATTGCCCTCATTAAAATTCCTTCATATGGCCCAGCCGCACGCGCAAAAGCATAAGAAGGTTCGGCCCGCCTGCATTCAAAACAGGTTGGGGATTTTTTTTCATTTTCTGATAAACCCAAAGAATTTTGTTCGCCGGCGGATAAAAAATAACGGCCGCATCTAAAACAGCGCAGCCGGCCTGGATAACTATTCAGCTTTTTTTGGCATCCTGGGCAAATACCATTAAAATCAGCTGGATCATTACAAAAAAAACAAGCGTTCCGGGGCGGGAAAACAAGGTTTAAAAAATTTTCCCAAAGATCATGAAGAAGTTCAGGACAGTTTATTTTGATCACCTGCTTTTTTTGAAGTTTAAAAGGCAACCATAACCCTGTCTTTTCCGGCTTCCTTTGCCTGTTTCAGAGCCTGGCCGGCTTTTTTAACCAGGTCGGAAACATCCCTAGCGTGATCGGGATAAACAGCTACGCCAAGGCTTACTTTCAGATGCACCGTGCTTTCATCAACTTGAAATTGATGCGCGCGTATTTTTTCACGCAAATAATCGGCGAATTCCTTGGAACTCTCCCTATTAAAGCCCGGCAGGCTGATGATAAATTCCTCCCCGCCGAACCTTGCCACCAGGCCGTCGTGAATAACCTCTTCTTTTAAGAGGCCGGCCAGCAGGACCAGAATTTGATTGCCTGCCCTGTAACCAAAATACTCATTTATTATTTCAAAATGATCAACATCTAGCAGAATAAGGCTTAAGGTCGCGCCATTCTTTTTGGCCCGGTTAAATTCTACCTCTACCTGCTCGAAAAAATAGCGTTGATTAAAAATACCGGTCATGATATCCAGATTAGCATTTTCCTGCATACGCTTAACCTGCATTTTATTGGCCAGAAAAATAGCGGTCTGGCTGCAGAGGACAGAAAGAAAATGCAGACGCCGCTGGTCAAATGCAAATGGTCTCTTTTCACCTAAAACCAGAGCTCCTAAAATTTCTGTTTCAACAAATAAGGGTACAACCATCAGTGAGCGGTGGACCTGAGTTAAACCCCCATCCTCTTTTAAACGCGGATCGGATTTTGAATCATACACAATTTCAGCCTGCCTGTTCTCTATTGCCGACCCAATAAAACCCTCGCCTTTTCCAAGCGAGGAGCCAAAAAGCTGGTTCTTATACGGGCCGACAGCCATTGCAGCCTTAAAGCATTTATAATCGTAAGACCAGAGATAAATAATTCCTGTATAGTAGGACACTACACGACTGGTCTCTTTAAACAGAAGATCCATAATTTGTTCGCTGCTGAACTTATCGCCAGCTTTTTGGGCAATCTGATAAAAAGCAAACAGTTCTTTGTTGAATAAAGCAGTCTTGACATATAACCGCGAGACAAACTGTACTGCCAGAACCGGCAAAAATAACAAAAATGGGCCCGTAATGCCAACCGGCCGGTAAATCAAATACATCAAAATTCCAAAGGGAATGCTGAAAAGATAAGTAAAGCCGTCCCAGTATAAAGTATCAAACCTGTATGGCTGAGAATCATATTTGCGTCCCGGAAGAAGGTAAAGGTCAACCAACAAGTGATTGATCACAAAAAAAGAAACCAGAAAAACAAGCAGCGGCAAGAGATTGGAGGCTTTAAACCCAATATTTGACAGTGCCTGTCCGCCGGTTAGCCGGAAAAGATAATCCGCACTGCAAAGAGAAATAACATACTGGCTTGAGTTAAAAAAGGCGGTTCGCAAGGGGTTGCCCCTGTTTATTATTCCCTGACTGAATAAAACAGTAAGGGCGCTGATCCAGACGGCAGGTGCGGGCCCAAAGATCAGGTATGATGCGAAAACAACAGAAAAACCTCCCGACAACTGGCCCTGAGGCAGATAAACGGTAAACCATTCAGCAAGCGCTCCCAGAGCGATCATGATTAAGTATTCTTTGCCCAAATCGAGGTTTAGTACCCTGAAAGAAAAGAATAAAACCACCCAGCCACAAAGAGCAACCAACCAGGTGTACAGGATGTGCCTTGATTTACCGGCCATCCTCCTTCACCTCATTAAATAACTGATTGGATGAAACCAGAGAAAACAGCGGCGCTTTAAGCAGTTCACCATCTTTTAACGGCCGCGCGTCATAAGACAAAGTTTTTTGTTTGACATTGTAAAATTCAGTTATTTCCCTTTCGCCGGCGATTATTACTTGAAAACCGTTTTGGGCAGCCAAAAGAGATATGATCCTGGAGGTCCGGTCGTTATGGCAGTTGTCCAGAACAACTACTTGAAAAAGAGGCCAAAATTTATTCCTTAAAGCGGTTAATTTGCGCAGAAAACCTTCTACGGAATATTCCTGGTCACCCATTATTACGATCAGTCGGGCTTGTTCCTGATTGCCCTTGTTTGAAACACAAAGGTTTCTTAAAATCCATAATACCCGGACAAACCACAAACTGATTAGTAAAAGTACAACCGGCAGCATTCTTCCGCCCTCTTTTTTACATACCTGCAATCAGCATATGTTTCAGCAAAAAAAGGGTGAAAGATTGCCGATTTATAATCCGGCCTGGGTTCGTAAAATATCGGCCTTATCGGTGCGTTCCCAGGGCAGGTCCATATCGGTCCTTCCAAAATGACCGTAAACGGAAACACGGCGATAGATAGGACGGCGCAGATCGAAGTTCTTAATAATTGCCGCAGGCCGCAAGTCAAAGTTTGCGTTAATCAGCTCCAAAATCTTTTCATCGCTTACTTTTCCCGTGCCAAATGTCTCGATCATAACGGAAACCGGTCTGGCAACGCCGATTGCATAGGCAACCTGTAGTTCGCACCTGTCGGCCAAGCCTGCGGCAACAATATTTTTAGCCACGTAGCGCGCCATATAACTCGCCGAACGATCAACTTTTGTAGGATCTTTGCCTGAAAAACTTCCTCCGCCATGCCTGGCCACTCCGCCGTATGTATCCACGATTATCTTTCTTCCGGTTAAGCCGGTGTCCCCATGAGGGCCGCCAATAACAAAGCGGCCGGTAGGATTGATTAAATAGCGGGTTGTGGAATCGATTAACTCGGGGGGTACAATAGCTTTGATAACTTTTTCGATTAAATCCTCCCTCATCACATCCAGCTCTACCAGCGGGTGATGCTGGCTTGATACAATTATGGTATTAACCCGAACGGGTTTACTGTTTTCATACTCAATTGTGACCTGTACCTTTCCATCCGGGCGAAGGTAAGGTATTTCCCTGGTTTTGCGAACGGCTGCAAGCTTTCTGGCTAGATTGTGAGCCAGGGAAATCGTTAAAGGCATCAATTCCTTCGTTTCATTTGTAGCATATCCGAACATCATCCCCTGATCTCCTGCGCCAATAGCCTCAATTGCCTCATCACTCATTTCACCGCTGCGGACTTCAAGCGGCTTGTCCACCCCCTGCGCAATATCCGGAGACTGTTCGTCAATGCAGGTAAGAACAGAACACGTATCGCAATCAAAGCCAAATTTCGCCCTTGTATACCCTATTTCACGCAGTGTCTCTCTGACCACTCCCGGGATATCACAATAACATTTAGTGGTAATTTCGCCAGCCACAAGGACCAGGCCCGTTGTAACCAGCGCTTCACAGGCAACCCGGGCTAAAGGATCATGAGCAAGTATTTCATCCAATACCGAGTCAGCTATCTGGTCTGCTATCTTATCAGGATGCCCCTCGGTTACTGATTCCGAAGTAAACATGTGTTTGCCCATTACAAATTGCCTCCTTTAAAAAAAAAATTCCCTGTTGTTCTTTTAAAATGGTGGGGGGGAAATTGGTTAAAATCTATGCATATTCTAACAATTCTAATACACAATGTCAAACCAATAAAATAAAACGGCGCTTTCGAAGCGCCGGGATCTTATGCCACTTGGTCTTATAACGCCCAATCGTGCATCTCAATTAACACCGCGTCCTTGCCTAACTTCTTTACCGCTTCCCAAGGAACAATAAAATCTTTTCTGCTCGAAAAAAGCCAGAACCGGCGCGAGCCCTGCAGGATTATTGCTTCAATCGTGCCTTTTTCAACATCTATGTGAATATCCTTCACCGGTCCCAGTTTCGAACCGTCAACAATATTCACTATATCACGCTTGTTTAAATCCGACACCTTAAACAACGTATTTCACCTCCTGTGCCCCTATCATATGCGAACAGGCAAAAAAGGTGATAACATCAACGGGGTGAAAATTATACTTGGAATTATTGGGGCAGCTTGCCCGGAAGCTTATCGGTTATATCGGTAATATTTCCCAGGTCATCCTGTTTCTT
>DFZT01000049.1:16273-17802 GCA_002382755.1 Firmicutes bacterium UBA4049
TACCCCGTCTGAAATTAGTTCGGAAGATATTCCTTCATAAGTTGTGGAAAGCTGCAGGTCCTGAGGTGTAACGGGGCGTTTCTGGCTTTTCAAAAGCACGCTTAGCTTTCCGTTGGGCTCGGAAATGGCAAATTCAACGTCAGCTATATTAAAAACATTTTTATCCCTTAACTGCATCATTAGATCATCAACGTGGTAAATTAATTTCTTCATATTATCCTCAAGTATCTTGCCATTGTGAACAAGAACAACAGGTTCTCCCTCAATTAATTTTCTTGCCGGCCGATATTTTAAAGCAAGAGTTTCGGCGCCAAGCGTAAAAAGGCCGATTAAGACAAGCCCAAAAAAAAGCGGCCAACCGCTTTCGTTCAATGATGTGACCATGTTCGCCGCAACCGAACCTATTAAAATAGCATTTACAAAGTCGCTGATAGTTAATTGTCCCACTTGTGAATTTCCTATCGCGCGGGAAATAACAATAACCGTGATAAAAGCGCCGACACCCCTGATCAAAATATCCAAAAAAGGATTCATGATCCGCCACCCCCGTGGATATAATGATCTTAGTTTAACAGCGAATAAGTGAATTATACGTTTAAATGGAACGGAGGGTTTCTAAGGCATTGTTAAAGAAAAGGAATTTTCTTTCCCAACTGGATCAAAAGAAGCAAATGTTGACTGCTTACCTTCAGCAGCTTAACCCAGGGTATTCAACAGTTTTTTTAGATACGATTCAAAATCCTTGCCCAAGTCAGGATAATCCAGAGCGAATTCTACGGTCGCCATTAAGTAGCCGAGCTTATCGCCAACGTCATAACGGCGTCCCTCAAAGTTAATTCCATAAAGAGGTTCTTCTGTTGATAAAACCCTTAAAGCGTCTGTCAGCTGAATTTCCCCGCCTTGACCCGGGAGTGTTTTTTCAAGTATGGGGAAAATAGCGGGGCTAATTACATAACGACCCATAATAGCCAACCTGGAGGGGGCTTGATTAACGGGAGGCTTTTCCACCAAATCGCGAACATAGTAAACACCTTCACGCAAAAAATCCGCGTCCAGGATACCGTATTTGTTCACATCCGCCGCGGGCACCTCCTTAACTGCAAGAACGGTGCTCTGGACTTCGTCATAAAGTTCAAGCAACTGCTTTAAGCATGGTTTTTCACTTCTAACCAGGTCGTCTCCCAGAAGGACTGCAAAAGGCTCGTCACCAACAAACCTGCGCGCGCAATAAATAGCATGTCCAAGCCCGAGCGGCTCCTTTTGGCGGACATAATGAAGATCGGCAATCTGGCTAATCTCCCTGACCAAGTTTAAAAGGGCAAGTTTCCCCTTTTCCTGAAGGTGTTCCTCAAGCAACTGGGATTTATCAAAATGATCCTCAATAGACTTCTTCCCCTGGCCGGTAACAATAAGAATGTTTTCAATGCCTGATTCGACCGCTTCTTCCACTATGTACTGGATAACCGGTTTATCCACTACGGGCAGCATCTCTTTTGGCTGCGCTTTAGTAGCGGGTAAAAAACGGACTC